>NZ_JBOBHR010000007.1:0-262657 GCF_050587465.1 Kosakonia sp. N21
GCAGTAGTTGTAAGTGTCTACCATGTCTCCGAACAAGTGTTCACCATGTCTCCGGTATGTACACCCACGGGGGAGAGGGGACCGATCGGCGCGGTTTTGTGGGTTCCCGCTCCGCACAGCGGCAACGGGCTGGTATTGCTTTTCTCCCTCTCCCTTTCAGGGAGAGGGGCGGGGTGAGGGTTAAAACGACTTAAACCCGGGTGCCCCACAGATCATATTCGTCGGCATTTTCCACTTTCACGCGGACGACATCGCCTGGCTTCACCGTGGTTTCACCGTTCAGGTAGACGGCGCCGTCGATTTCCGGGGCGTCTGCCATGCTGCGGCCAATCGCGCCTTCGTCATCCACTTCATCAATAATTACCAGAATTTCGCGACCGACTTTTTCCTGCAAACGTTCAGCAGAGATCTGCTGTTGCAGTTGCATAAAGCGGTTCCAGCGCTCTTCTTTAATCTCTTCCGGCACCTGATCCGCCAGTTCGTTGGCGGTTGCGCCTTCGACCGGGCTGTATTTAAAGCAGCCGACACGGTCCAGGCGCGCTTCTTTCAGAAAATCGAGCAGCATCTGGAAATCTTCTTCGGTTTCACCCGGGAAGCCGACGATAAACGTAGAGCGCAGCGTCAGTTCCGGGCAAATTTCACGCCACTGCTTGATGCGCGCTAACTGGCGATCGACAGAACCCGGGCGCTTCATCAGTTTCAGAATGCGCGGGCTGGCGTGCTGAAGCGGAATATCCAGGTACGGCAGGATTTTGCCTTCGGCCATCAGCGGAATAACATCATCCACGTGCGGATAGGGGTAGACGTAGTGCAGACGCGTCCAGACGCCGAGTTTCGCCAGTTGCTCACACAGGCCGACCATGCTGGTTTTAACCGGCTCGCCGTTGTGGAAACCCATACGGTGTTTAACGTCAACGCCGTAGGCGGAGGTGTCCTGAGAGATCACTAACAGCTCTTTTACACCAGCATCCACCAGACGTTTGGCTTCCGCCAGTACGTCGCCAATCGGACGGCTGACCAGATCGCCGCGCATCGACGGGATGATGCAGAAGGTGCAGCGATGGTTGCAGCCTTCGGAAATTTTAAGATAAGCGTAGTGGCGCGGCGTCAGTTTCACGCCCTGTTCCGGAACCAGGCTTAAGAATGGGTTGTGCTTCGGTTTCGGCACATAGTGGTGAACATGGGAAAGCACCTGCTCGTAGCTGTGTGGCCCGGTGATTTCCAGCACTTTCGGGTGCACTTCGCGGATCTGATCTTCTTTTGCGCCCAGGCAGCCGGTGACGATCACTTTGCCGTTTTCGTTCAGTGCTTCGCCGATGGCTTCCAGCGACTCTTGTACTGCGCTGTCGATAAAGCCGCAGGTGTTGACGATTACCATATCGGCATCGTCATAGGTCGGTACAACGTCGTAGCCTTCGGTACGCAGTTCGGTAAGGATACGTTCAGAATCCACCAGGTTTTTCGGACAGCCAAGAGAGACAAAGCCGATTTTCGGCTGCAGGTTCACATTGCTCATAGTTCAAAAAATAATCAGTTATAGGATGCTTAGGGCAGGGATTGTACAGGTCTCCGGGCAAAATTTATAGCGATTAAAGCGGTGCGGTGTGCTTCGGTGTAAGTTCACAAAAGTGTCTCTCTTTTTAAGTCATCGTGTATGACACCCTGAGGTCTGTTAAACCGGTATCGATTCAGATTAGACGCACACCTGCATACTCAGCGTCTCTTAAAATCTTTCATCGCATCTCTCATATTTAACATATTTTTAGAGGGTTCACTTTTTGCATATACAACAGGTATTCCTGAACCAACCTGATATTTGGGTAAGTCCATTGTTTTAATATTGATGAGTTCATCTTCTTTTTCAAAAGATGTACCGTTTTCTGCTGTAAAGCGGTAACCAACATGGATACTGACAATACCAAAACTTGAAGGTGTACCCGGAGTCATATCCACAATCGTTGCTTCGGTGTAACACGGATTTTTGAGGATCTCTTTTTCAATACCTCTGTTTATAAAATTCCTGATAAAGGAATAAATGATTGCGATAATGACAACCGCCACAATGATGATGTGAATTGACTTCATGAATGTATCCATACCGTGCCTCATAGAAAAGATGTTAAAGCAGCATTTTGCAAAGCTAAGAGAAGATTTTTGCTTTGGACTTTACCGCTTTTGAACATAATACCTTTATTCCAGATAATATTGACGGATTCTGTTTCCTCTGAGGAGGACAGAAATTCTCCTGTTACTAAAACAGAAAACCAGATGAACTGTAAACCATCCCTTTGCTCAAAATGAGCCACAGTTGGCGTCAACCATGGCTTATTTTATCCGTTTTTAATTTGTCAGTAGGTTCGATAATCTACATAATAATATTCGAGGGGGGCGTTAGGATTTATTTTTATTTTTATGGTGTTGCCTGTTTTAAATTTATCCTTATCTGTGACTAAAAAATTTAGACCTCTTTTACTGATAAATTCGCGGCCATTGAAGTTATATTTCACGGAAACAATGGCGACAAGTTTGTTATTAATGCGTTGATACTTGTCATAAGTTATTTCATTAATTTCAGCATCAATGTTAACACCATGTTCTCTTATGTAACGATCATTAGTATCAGACTGTTTGTTTTTATATACAACGTATCCAACGAACACCAATACACATAAAGGAATAAACCAGGCTAGTTTAGGCATGATGTATGATAAAAAATTCATAAGACCTCTGTTAAAAAAATGATGTTAATGCACTCATGTATTGGGAAAAAGACGAGATTTTAGTCTCTGTACCTCCAATGTGTACTTCAAATTTCCCACCTTCTCTTTTTAGTGCCGCCGCTTTGTTCTCGATTTTTAGGCCGTTAACAGAAATCCCTAGTAACGGATTGATGCCGAGAGAAGTGAAGTTTAATGAAATATCATTAATCTTCATGCTTGCTGACGCATTTTTATACTCAAAGTATTCGGAAGGAGATATAACTTCAACCTTCTCATCACTCTTGATAGTTATTTTTTTAGGTGAATATATATCAATGCCACCCAGCACATATTCACTCAATTTTCCTGAGATACTTCTGGATGTATTGCCTTTAACCTCAATTAGTTGGTTCTGATCGATGGTCAACTTGTCAACACCTTCCACATGCGTCACGACACCTTTTTTATAAGTGACTTTTGTTGCAGCGCTGATTGCAGCAGATGAGGCTGAAGCCATGTAGTCCACCGGAGAAAGCATTGAACCGGGAGCAGACATAACAGGCCCTACCGTTTTACTGATATCGAAAGGTACAGGGGTTACAGCAGTTGGTGTACCCACGGCATCGATCACTTGTCCGAATACTACTTCGGGTACTTCATACATAATTTTATCTGCTGCAAGCGTACTGACTGTGGCATCAGTCTTGATTATCAGATTGCTGCTATAGCTGTTATCTGAGTAGCCTGTAACTGATTTTTTTTCATTGTCTACAATGGCTTCCTGACGTCCATTGGCGGTCACGGAAAGCGTTTGACCTTTATTGTAAGTCTGTGTGTCGTGATCATCTACGGTCACTGAGCGGGTGAGCTTATGTGTGTAAATGGTTTCTTTATGCACGGTTTCTGTATGAACGCCTTCTATAGAGACGTTCATATCCCGTTCAGAGTGCAGATCGATAGATTCGCTCCCGAGTTTGTCTTCGAAAAAGAGATAGCTGGCATTATCTTTGCTGCCATCTTTACTGCGTGTCATAAAGCCCATTTTAGTTGAGCCTGCCGGTAGTTCCCACGGCGGCATACTCGCTTCGTTATATACGCGGCCGGTAATAATAGGGCGGTCAGGATCACCATTGATAAAGTCGATAACAACTTCATCTCCCACGCGGGGGATTTGTACACCACCAAATCCCTGCCCAGCCCACGCGCTAGAAACGCGTACCCAGCATGAGCTGGTGTCGTCGCCTTTCGCATGTCGGTCCCAGTGGAACTTAACTTTTACCCGACCATATTTGTCTGTCCAGATTGATTCTCCCTGGGGACCAACCACACGTGCAGTTTGCGGACCATGGGTCCGTGGCCATTCAGTACGCTGTGCTGAACGGAAGGTGGTCTCAGCCGGAATCACAACAATATTAATTTGATGGACACTGTCGGTCATATTGCCGCTGGCGTAACTGTTTTCTTCAAGTGTATAACTCGCGCTGACGACAAGATATTCGCTCCTATTACCAGCAAATGGCGGGTTCCTGAGGGAAAAAGTGTATCCCGGAGTAATCCCCAGGGCAGTTCCGGAGGCATCAATGCGATGCTGCTCCGCCTGCCATTCTTCCTGTCGGATGCGTGCATAAAATTCCCCATGCTGGTGTTCTACAAAACGACCTGGCCATTCGTAATAATCGATCTGACCTGGCAATGGAGATGCAGGATTCTGTCGCGCCTGAAACATCCATGCGTTTGGTTTGCGGAAGTCATAGTCATCAATACTATAAAGTCCTGGCGTCACGCGCTCGCTAATAGCCCACTGTCCGATCCCCTCTTCACTGGTAGAACCCCCGGACAGACTTGTATGATACGGAACAGTTTCATAGCCTGGCCAGGGCTGATGATGTTCTGCTGAGTCCATCATCACCAGTGTGTGTGAGTCTGACTCATGACGGAAAAAGAAGTAAATCCCTTCCAGTTCCATCAGTCGGGAAATAAAGTTATAACTACTTTCCTGATATTGGACACAATATTCCCAGTTACGATATTGACCTGTCAGTTTATCTTCAGTTTTAACACCATATTCGCTCAAGACTGTCTTGATAATGTCCGGAACACGCTGATTCTGAAATATGCGCTGATTACGGTCGCGCAAAAGAGGCCATAAATCAGACTCCATTTTTAAAATATATACCGCGTAACGGACACCGTTCAATTCTGTACTCTGAAGGTTAACTTCAGTTATTTTGCCGTTAAAATAGCGTGGCGTTATGTTTTGGGTAGGTACAGAAACAGTAAGAGCCTTTCCCAGCAAGGCTTTCCGGTCAATATTCCCGTCTTTACTCAGCATCATGATATTTAACGCAAATGAGCGGGACATCACTTCCATTCCACTCATTTTCCAGAACAACAGTGACTCAGCGCCTTGCGGTGGGATTACAGTGATACGTTCAAGCATTCAGATTTTCTCTGGTTTGTTGTCAGGACAAAGGGTTGCTGGCGTAGTGAAGAGTTTGGTTAAAGTATGTACCGGTGCGGTTTCGTGAAAAAATATGTACCAACCTCTGCCACTGAAAGGGAAGTTTATCACCAGCCACATTCGCTATAGTTTACCGTATACCTTTTCTGAAATATCACTGAGACTTATAGGATATTTCTGGAAATGAGGCGTTTGATTCAATGTCCTCTCCCAACCAATGCGTTGATTCTGAATTAATTAATTGCGCTAACTATTTTAAAAAAAATAGTTAGCATGAAGAGGTGTGGCTGTATTTTACCTGTGTGCTCATTTTTCCCCCTGCGTTCCTCGAAAGCAGGGAACAGGCGTGCATTAAATAACATAGCCAGTGTGAACAGGCTTGTTGATCTGCCGTCAATCATACGAATTGACAGAGTGAATGATAGATGGTTGTATTGTGCAACTATCTATTCAGAACGGGTCATAACATGGCAGCACCTGAGCTTATCAACGATATCCGTGTAGCATCGCGGCAGATGGTTCGTGAACTGGGATTTATGAACAGCACTCTTGCCGCTACCGATTACTCTCCCTCGGCGGTGCATACTCTGTTGGAAGTAGGAATACGCGGCTCCGTTACTGCCGCACAGCTGGTGCAACTGCTTGGTCTGGAGAAATCCAGCGTCAGTCGAATGCTGGCGAAACTCATCCGTGCGGGTGAATTACAGGAGGTATCGCTGTCAGAAGATGCACGTTACAAGACGCTGGTGCTGACCGCGCAGGGAAAAGAGAGTGTGTCTCGCATAAACAGCTATGGTGAGACGCGTGTGCAGCAAGCGATGGGGTACCTGGATCCCGCCCGGCAAAACATGGTGGCTTGCGGTCTGTCGGCTTATGCTTCCGCACTGGAAGCTTGCCGGAAGGGGGCGCCGCTTCCCGCCGGCGATAAACCTGACATTATCACCGGTTATCTGCCGGGGATGATTGGCCGCATCAGCGAAATGCATGCGAACTACTACTCGCAACATTATGGTTTTGGGTATTTTTTTGAAAGCAAAGTGGCTTCGGGCCTGGCCGAATTTGCTGGTCGGCTGGAAAGCGAGCGCAACAATATTTGGCTCGCGGTTCTGAATGGGCGGGTGGTTGGCTCTGTGGCTATTGATGGGGAAGATTTGGGAAATAACGAAGCGCATCTGCGCTGGTTTATTCTTGATGATACGTGTCGTGGTACTGGCATCGGTCGTCAGTTGCTTGCCCGCGCCATGCAGTTTTGCGATCAACAGCAGTTCTCGGCAGTACAACTCTGGACCTTCAGCGGCCTTCATGCGGCACGACGTCTTTATGAATCTTTCGGCTTCAGGCTGACCAGGGAGTGGCAGGGGGAACAGTGGGGACGTTCTATGCTCGAACAGCAGTTCACCCGCGCGATGGAGGGGGATAAGGCGTAACGTTTCAGAGCCAGGCCTGGCAGAACGCGTTGTCTCTCCAGGCGATGGGCTAAGCGCTCAGATAAACGGGTGCACTTCAATCTCACATATCGCTTATTTGTACCGTCTATTCGCAAGCCGCAAAAAAATGATTTATACCGCCTTCCAGCCAGGCGGAACATTTTTTGGCGCTGTCCGGTACTTTCAGCGTGACGGTCTCTTTCGTGCCTTTGTACTTGCAAACAAGATAAAAAGGCAATTCGCCCGTTCTGTCGTAGAAGGGGTAACCTCTTATCGTCCACACCGTATCGTCTTCGGTATCCGGGATTAATTCACCACGTTCTTCGGGAGGCCCGCTAAAAAGGCTGACATCGTTCAACCGGTGAGGTTTATTGTTAATCTGTAATGATGCCGGGCAGGATATTTTTTCAGCCATTGCCGTCGCTGAGAATAAAAGTACAGTACTTAATAGTACTGTTTTATTAAGCGAAATAATCAAGTTTTTCATTATTTTTAATGAGACTGTTTGTACGCGAATAAAAGATAAATTTTCCAAAATATAATCCTCCTTTATTAAGTAATTAATCATTTTCTTCGTTATTTTCCATTTGGGCGATTTGTCGGACGTTGATGGTCTGTGGTGAGACATTGTGCGGTACAGTAATTTTTCTTTCGAGTTTGTCAACATCATGTCTCATCCACTGAACCAGCACCTGAATCCCATCCTGCCTCCTGTCATAACCCGGTCACTGGCGGCGGGATCATCATGATACGGTCGCTCCGTCAGATTAACAGGCTATTTCCGCAAGTGAAGTGCTCTGGCTGTTTACCTTTCCTGATAACCTCCTGACTCTCCTGTTCATTTATCTCTGTAAATATTGCAATTAGCAATCATTCTCATTAATGTGCGTGATTTGTTGCCACATTTACGCTTGGCAAATTTTCATCGTTGGGTCATGGATACAGGGAGAGGACGGAAATGAATCAATGGTTATACCGCAAGGGGCGTCTGAACAGCGTTGTACGTCTGGCTGTGTTTTTGACCCTGGCGTCTTGCCCGGTAAGCAGTTACGCCAGGCCTGATATGTCTCCGCTGGGGCCTAATATCGCCGATAAAGGGTCCGCTTTTTATCATTTCTCCGTCAGGACCTTTGATTCCGCCGATGGTAAACGCCATTACAAGGTGTGGACCGGCATTCCCAATAAAACCCCGCCAGCGTCTGGTTACCTGGCGGTGTATATGCTGGACGGCAATGCGGTGATGGACCGGTTGTCAGAGGCATTTTTGCAGACATTATCGCAACACAATCCGCCTGTGCTCGTGGCGATTGGTTATCAAACGCCACTGCCGTTTGATCTGGAGTCCAGAGCCTGGGATTACACTCCGCCAGCGGAGGGAAATGAACAGGCGCTTCGCGGCAGGAAGGGCGGCGGCAGCAAGGTTTTTCGCCAGCTTATTGAGCAGACCATTGCGCCCCAGGTAGAGCAAAACATCGCCATAAATCCCCATCAACGTGCATTATGGGGGCACTCCTACGGCGGGTTATTTGTGCTCGATGCGTATTTATCCTCGGAGATGTTCACGGCCTATTACGCTGCCGTTCCCTCGGTTAACCGTAACAATGTTGCGCTACTGAACGAGATAACGCATACGGAAAAACAGCGCGTCAGCCATAAACAACTCTGGTTTATGGAAGGTGATGGCGAACAGCGGGTCAGGGAGAAGGGCAATCACCCGGATGTGCTGAGCGCTGTGCGTGAAACGGCTTCCACGCTGCGCGATAATGGTGCTGCGGCAACCTTCTTGCTGTTTCCGGGATTGACACATGGTGAGATGTTCACCGCCTCTTTTCAGGCCGCTTTGCAACGTATCGCCTCTGAAGAGTAAATCAGCGCGCGGCAGGCAACAGACCGCGCGCGCTGATTTCCGGCAAGCCTTAGCGCTTGCCGCCAATAATCACATACCCCATCTTTGCTTCGTCGCACAACGGATCGCCGCAGCCGCAGAGGTCAATCGCACTGTGCACCGCGTATTTATACCCGGCGAGGAAGGGGGCCATATCGACATTGCTCTCGTCGTAATTCCAGTAAAACGCGATACACCAAAAAGAGCGCATTGGCTGGTACTGCGCCAGCAACTGCAATTTGGTGTAATCCTTATTCAACACGCGTCGCAGGGTGCTCAACTTTTTCACGCACTTTAATTCGATGTAAATATCCTGTTCGGCTTTTTTGCTCTCACGTTTTAATACCAGGTCAACGGACATCACCTGCTTTTTCGCGCTACCGGGTAGCAGCAGCGAAAACTGTCTTTCCCGTTCACAGCTAAACAGCGGGTGGGACTGAAAATAGTATTGCAACTCAATTTGCAGCCACTTTTCCCAGTCATTGATCGCGCCATTGATCATTTCCATTTTATTGAGCACCTCATCGTCGGCTAAAAACGCCTCCAGTGAGGTTTCAATTTCCCAAAAATCCCGATTGTCGCCGCGCATGGAACGGTTTCCTTGTAAAAAGCATTCGTCCGTTATCGACCTTTATGGCAACTTTCTTTAAACAGTCTGAAGCGGATAAGTCATATCAATGCAACGAAGTTCTGCTTTGGCAAGGCCAGAGTAATGCGTGTTTTCCCGCACAAAGGTAAAGCCATGCTTTTCGTAAAATGTTCTGGCATTGGGCGTCGAGGATAAAACAAGCTGTTTAATACCGCGCTGGCGAGCTTCATTTTTAATCGCATCAATAATCAACCCGGCGAGGCCGTTACCGGTATATTCCGGCAAGGTGAAAATAGCCTCAACGCTCTCTGATGAAAGATCGAGAAAACCGGTGGCAACAATCACCCCATCCGATGTGCTCGCTACAAAAAAAGGGTTGTCCGCCATAATGCGTAAAAAATGTTCCGGCATGGTATCTGGCGTCCATGCCTTAATCACGTCCGGGGTGTAGCTGTTTGCGCATCCGTAACGAATTGACTGGTTGCGGACGTACCAGCACTGTTCTGCTTCATCCGGCCCTGCATATCTGATTTTCATATTCCCTCGCCTGTCACACCCCACTGGTCAACGATTTTATCTGGATTTACACCATCCCATTATTCCCGTGGCGCAAAAATGCCGGGCGCTGGTTTAAACGTTCAAACCATGCGTCGATGGCCGGTACATCAGGGTGGTCAAACGGCGTCATCTTCCAGCGGTTGACCGACAGACCCAGCACCACATCCGCCAGCGTAAAGGTGTCACCTGCCGCAAAAGCGCCGGTGCGTTGCAACTGCTGTTCGAGAATGCCGATGCAGTGATTCCACTCTTTAATGCCAGCGGCAATCGCCTGTTGATCGTTATAGGCCGGGTTTTTGCGCGCCAGCGCCGGGAAAACATAGCGCCAGGCGTTGTTAAACTCGGTCGCCTGCCAGTCCATCCAGTGCTCAACGTTGGCGCAGGCTTGCGGCTCGCCAGGTAACAGGTCGTCACGCCCGGCTTTGCGCACCAGGTAACGGCAAATGGAGTTGGATTCCCAGAGCGTAAAATCCCCGTCGATCAGCACCGGCACCATCGCATTCGGATTTAGCGCGCGAAACCAGTCGGTTTCCGTGGAAGCAAAACCGCTGCCGTAATCCTCCTGCACATAATCAAGACCGGCCTCTTCGCAGGTCCACAATACTTTGCGCACATTAATCGATGTCGTTTTACCCAGAATCTTAAGCATGGTGCTGATATCCATCCCGCGTGATTAATCGTTTAAAAACAATACACCAGCTAAATACTTTTGCGCCACCGGTCGTGCAGCACCAGCGTGGTGCAGTGCCTTGCGGTAGCTCACCAAAACAGGGACAGCGCAGCGGCGCATATTGCTAACATAATGATGACAAAGAAAAAACAATCTGGCACAGGCCTTGCAGAAGTAAACGGGCAGTGCAACACACAATATGAAAAATAGCTGGCTAGGGTTCCGGTTCACCTGTGTGAATGTCTGGTCCAAGAGCTGGCGACCTCTGCGAGGTTACACGGCGGGACAAAAACCCGGGAGACAGCAGCACCAATGGGTGTCGCGCTGCCCCTAACTTTTTGTGCCAACCAGAGGTCAAGAATGAAGAAATCTTCCTTACTCCGCACGCTTGTGCTGTCGCTGGCAATGCTGGTCAGTCTCCCCACTTTCGCCGCCGTCAAAAAAGAGTTCAACGTCTGCTGGACCATCTATGCCGGATGGATGCCATGGGGCACCCTCAGCAGTAGCAAAATCATTGATAAATGGGCCAGCAAGTACGGCATCAAAATCAATGTCGTTCAGCTCAACGACTATATCGAATCCATTAACCAGTATACCGCCGGCCAGTTTGATGGCTGCACCATGACCAATATGGATGCGCTGACGATCCCGGCTGCTGGCGGGGTGGACAGCACGGCGCTGATCCTGGGCAGTTACTCCGAAGGCAACGACGGCGTCGTGATGAAAGGCGAGGGCAAGACGCTGAAGGATCTGAAAGGGATGAAGGTCTACCTGCCGGAACTCTCTGTGTCCCACTATCTGCTGGTGCGCGGGCTGGAAAAAGCCGGGCTGGCGGAAAAAGATGTGACCGTCGTGAACACCTCCGATGCCGATATCGTCTCGGCCTTCGCCACGCCGAATGTGCAGGCCGCGGTGGCCTGGAACCCGCAACTGTCGGTCATTAAAGCCACGCCGAAAACCAGCGAAGTCTTTAGCTCCTCGCAGGTACCGGGCGAGCTTATCGACATGATGGTGGTGAACAGTGAAACCCTGAAAGATAACCCGGCGCTGGGTAAAGCGCTGACCGGCGCATGGTATGAAATGATGGGCCTGATGAAAGCCGGAGACACCAACGTGCTGAACGCGATGGCGGCGGCTTCCGGCACCGATCTGCCGGGTTACCAGGCGCAACTGAAAACCACTCACCTGTTCTATACCCCGGCGGATAACGTTGCCTTTGTCACCTCGGCTGAACTGGCGAAAACCATGCAGCGCGTGGCGGCGTTCTCGTTTGCAAAAGGCTTGCTGGGCGACGGCGCGCAGAGTGCGGATTTTATCGGCATGACGTTCCCCGGCAATGTCACGCAGGGCGATGCGAATAACGTGAAACTGCGCTTTGACGACAGCTTCGTGAAAATGGCCGCCGCCGGCAAGCTGTGATAACTGACGGAGTTCGCCATGCGACAGATTAACCGCCATCCTGGTTCCGGTATGCGGATGATGCTCATCCTGCTGCCTTTTGTCCTGCTGCTGGCCGCGTATTTTATGGGCTCGGCGGTACGGCTGGAGGCCAACCCGCAGGACAAGCTGCTACCCGGCCTGCAACAGATGCTGGAGGCACTCTCACGGATGGCGTTTACCCCGGACAAACGCAGCGGTGAGTACCTGTTCTGGGTGGATACACTGGTCAGCCTGGCGCGCCTGCTGACCGGGCTGACTATCGCCTCGCTGCTTGGCCTGTGCATTGGCGTCACCGCGGGCGTGTTTCCGCTGTGGCGGGCATCGTTGTCGCCCTTGATGACGGTCTTGTCGATGATCCCGCCGCTGGCGATATTGCCGGTGCTGTTTATCGTCTTCGGGCTGGATGAGTTGTCGAAAGTGATGCTGATTGTTATTGGCATCACGCCGATGCTGGCCCGCGACCTCGAACACCGGGCGTGCGAGATCCCGCCGGAGATCCTGATCAAGGCGCAGACGCTGGGGGCGAACAGCTGGACGCTGGTGCTGCGCGTGGTGCTGCCACAGTTGCTGTCGCGACTGCTGACCTCGCTGCGCCTGCTGCTAGGGTCGGCATGGCTGTTCCTGATCTCCGCGGAAGCCATCTCATCGACTGCCGGGCTGGGGTATCGCATTTTTCTCGTGCGCCGCTACATGGCAATGGACGTCATTATTCCCTATGTTCTGTGGATCACCCTGCTGGCATGGCTGATGGACCTTGCGTTGCGCCAGTTACACAAAACCTGTTTTCCCTGGGCGGAAGGAGGGAAGGCATGAGCTTTATCACCATCAACAATATCTGGCAGGAGTATGGCGACCATGTGGTGCTGGAGCGCCTGAATTTGCAGGTGAAAGAAGGGGAGTTCTGCTCAATGGTCGGCGCATCCGGCTGCGGCAAATCCACCTTTCTGCGTCTGCTGCTCGGGCAGGAAGCGCCGAGTCGCGGCAGCATCACGCTGGATGGCAAACCGCTGACCGCAGAGCCGGACAGCAGCCGGGGCGTGGTGTTTCAGCGCTACTCGGTATTCCCGCATCTGACGGTGCTGGATAACGTCACCATTGGCATCGAACTGCCGCAATCGCCGCTGTTTGGCCGACTCTTCGGGGCGAAAAAACGCGCCGCGCGCGAACAGGCGGCGCAGATGCTGGAGAAAGTCGGCCTCGACCACGCGCTGCAAAAATACCCGGCGCAACTCTCCGGTGGGATGCAGCAGCGTTTGGCCATCGCCCAGGCATTCATTATGCAACCGCGCGTTTTACTGCTGGATGAGCCGTTTGGCGCGCTTGACCCCGGCATCCGTAAAGATATGCATGCGCTGCTGTTACAGCTCTGGGGCGAAACCCGCATGACCGTCTTTATGGTGACCCACGATCTGTCGGAAGGCTTCAATCTCGGCACCCGTTTACTGGTGTTCGACAAGGTGCGTATCGATCCGCACGCCCCCCAGGCGTATGGCGCGCGCATTACCTACGACATCCCGCTCAATGAGACGCGGCTCTCCGCGCTGAGCGGCGCGAGGCCCGATAACGTCTATGCATTAAGGAGTTAATTCATGACCACCAACATCACTTCTGTCACCCTGCGGGATGAGATCCTGCCGGGCGGCGGCCACCTCTCTTTTGTGCTCAAACGCGGGCAAATCCTGCGTATGACCGACATCGAGGGCGGCGCAAACGTCAGCCTGATGATGCTCAACGCCCATGAAAAAAGCGAACGGCTGAACCTGCCGGACACGCTCAAAGGCCAGCATACGGCGCGCCTGACTGCCGGGCACTGCTTCTACTCCGATATGGGCCGCGTCCTGGCAGGGATCACGGCCGATACCTGCGGCTGGCACGATCCTTTTGGCGGCGTGCTGAATGCCGCCGAAGTGGCGGAAAAATACGGGCAGGGACGCTACCAGGAGTTGCGTAACGGTTTCTTTCGTAACGGCACGGACAACCTGCTGGTCGAAATGGGCAAATGGGATCTCAACCTTGAAGATCTGCTTATGGTGGTCAATTTCTTCAGCAAAGTGGCGGTGGATGACAACGGTCAGTTCAGCTTCCACCACGCACATTCGCAACCCGGTAGTTACGTTGAGTTGTTCGCACCGATGGATGTGCTGATGGTGCTGACGGCGCTGCAACACCCGATGGATCCCTCGTCAAAGTACGCACCACGCCCGGTACGGCTGAGCTGGCGACAGGCGGAAGACCCGCAGGCGGCGATTAACGCCTTACTGACGCGCCCGGAAAACGAGCGCGCTGTCACCAATACCCACCTTTTCGCCCTGTAAGGAGCCGCATGATGAGTGTCGTCAGTGAAAAACAGGTCTCACACGCCGCCTTCCGCCATGTGATCCCGGCGGGGGAACCGTATCTGTTTGAGGTGAAAAAAGGCCAGACGCTACGTCTGCTTGATCTGGAAGGTAACCAGGCGGTGGATACGCTGTTCTATAACGCCGACAACCCCCGTGAGCGTTACGATCCACAACGCACGCTGCGCCGCCAGAACAACGCTTACCTCACCACCGGCAGCGTGCTCTGGTCCAATATGGGCAACCCGTTGCTGACCATTGTTGCCGATACCTGCGGTCGCCATGACACCCTTGGCGGTGCGTGCGCGCAGGAGAGCAATACCGTGCGTTATGCGCTGGACAAGCGGCATATGCATAGCTGTCGCGACAATTTCCTCTGCGCCTGTCTGCACGATGGCCGCCTGCAAAAGCGCGACATTGGCGCAAACATCAACTTCTTTATGAACGTGCCGGTTACCGAGCAGGGGGGGCTGACCTTTGAGGATGGTATTTCCGCACCGGGCAAATACGTTGAGCTGCGCGCTGAGTGCAATGTCATTGTGCTGATCTCCAACTGTCCGCAGCTCAATAACCCCTGCAACGGCTGGAACCCGACGCCTGCCGAGGTGCTGATATGGAACTGACGCCAACCCGCTGGCAGCGCCTGCGTCTGGCGCTGTATCACCTGTTTGCCGTTCGCGCGGGGCGCATTCTGTCGTAACCGATTTTTCCCCATGGACGACCATGCGGTGAGCCGACTGTCGGCGGGACGACCCGCCACCATTGAGTCTGATCTATGTTTACGAAATTACTGATCGCGAACCGTGGGGCGATTGCCTGCCGTATTCTGCGTACGCTGCGGCCGATGAACGTGGGCGGCGTGGCTGTCTATTCCGACGCGGATATCAGCAGTCTGCATATCCGCGAAGCCGACGAAGCGCTGAGCCTTGGTGACGGTCCGGCGGCAAATACCTACCTGGTCACAGAGAAGATCATTGCCGCTGCCAGAGCCAGCGGCGCGCAGGCGATCCATCCGGGGTACGGTTTTCTCTCGGAAAACGCCGCGTTCGCCGAAGCCTGCGAAGCGGCAGGGATTGCGTTTGTTGGCCCGACCCCTGAGCAACTGCGCGTTTTTGGCCTGAAACACACCGCTCGCGCGCTGGCGAAAGCGCATGGCGTGCCGATGCTGGAAGGCACCGAGTTGTTGGCGGATGTCGGCGAAGCGCTGCACGCCGCCGACCGTGTCGGTTACCCGGTGATGCTCAAAAGCACGGCGGGCGGTGGCGGTATCGGTATGCGCGTCTGCTACAGCGCCGCTGAGTTAAGCGAAGCCTTTGATGCCGTGGTGCGGCTGGGGAAAAACAACTTCAGCGATGCCGGTGTGTTTATCGAAAAATACATTGAGCGTGCGCGTCACCTGGAAGTGCAGTTGTTTGGCGACGGCCATGGCGAGGTCATTGCGCTGGGTGTGCGCGACTGCTCCGTGCAGCGCCGCAACCAGAAAGTGCTGGAAGAGACGCCAGCGCCGAATCTGCCCGCAGGCATGGCGGAGGCGCTGTGCGCGGCGGCAATCAAACTGGGCAAAGCGGTCAGTTATCGCAGCGCTGGCACGGTGGAGTTTGTCTACGACAGCGACGCGCAGCGCTTTTACTTTCTTGAAGTGAACACCCGCCTGCAGGTTGAACATGGCGTAACTGAACAAGTGTGGGGCGTGGATCTGGTTCGCTGGATGATTGCGCTGGCCGCGGGCGAACTGCCGCCGCTGGCAACACTGTTCGCGGGGCTGGAACCACACGGGCATGCCATCCAGGCGCGTGTGTATGCCGAAGATCCTGGCCGTCAGTTCCAGCCGTCGCCTGGCTTGCTCACCGACGTGGCGTTTCCGGCTGACGATCGCCAGAGCCTGCGTATTGACCGTTGGGTGGAAGCCGGGTGCGACGTGCCGCCCTTTTTCGACCCGATGCTGGCAAAAATCATTGCCTGGCAGCCGACGCGTGAGGCGGCCATTGGCGCGCTCCATACGGCGCTGGGGGAAACCCGCCTCTACGGCGTGGAAACCAACCGCTGCTACTTGCAGCAGATTTTGACCTTTACGCCTTTTGCCTGCGGTGAACCCTGGACCCGTTGTCTGGAGGGGCTTCGCTATCAGGCAACCACGCTGGAGGTGCTGAGCGCCGGGACGCAAACCACGGTGCAGGATTATCCGGGGCGCGTCGGTTACTGGGCCGTTGGCGTTCCGCCCTCCGGGCCGATGGATAGCCGCGCGCTGCGCCTCGGTAACCGCCTGTTGGGTAATGATGACACCGCCGCCGCGCTGGAGATCACCCTGAGCGGGCCGACGCTGAAATTTAACTGTGACGCTCAACTGGTGGTGACCGGCGCGCCGATTGCGCTGACGTTGGACGGGCAACCTGTGCGCGGCAATCGCGTGTTTAGCGTGCGCGCCGGAATGATCCTGCAAATGGGCGACATCAGTGGCGACGGCGTGCGCAGTTACCTGTGCCTGCGTGGCGGGCTTTGCGTGCCGGATTATCTGGGCAGCAAAAGCACCTTTACGCTGGGGCAGTTTGGCGGCCATGCCGGGCGTGCACTGCAAACCGGCGATGTGTTGCATCTGTTGCCGCTGACCGCGCCGTGCAACGACGCGGAATTGCCGCCTGCATTACACACCGTACTGGCCCCGGTGCGTGAACTGCGGGTGATTTATGGCCCGCACGGCGCGCCGGAATATTTTACCCCGGCCTCGATGGCGACCTTTTTTGCCACCGACTGGGAAGTGCACTTCAACTCCAGCCGTACCGGGGTGCGGCTGATTGGCCCGAAACCGGAGTGGGTGCGCGACAGCGGCGGCGAAGCCGGGCTGCATCCGTCAAATATTCACGACAACCCGTACGCCATTGGCGCGGTGGATTTTACCGGTGATATGCCGGTGATCCTCGGGCCGGATGGCCCCAGCCTGGGCGGTTTTGTCTGCCCGGTAACGGTCATCGAGGCGGATTTGCACGCTGTTGGGCAACTGAAAGCAGGCGACAAAGTGCGTTTTATTCCGGTGGATATTGCCACCGCGCGCCGCCTGGCGCAGGCCGAATCCGCGCAAATCGCCGCGCTACAACCGGTTAATACGCCATGGCAGTCGGTAGCGCTGGCTTCGCCGATCGTTCTTGATTGCGGTCAGGCAGACAAGCGCCTGGTGGCACGCGTATCCGGCGATACGCACCTGCTGCTGGAGATTGGCGAGCCGGAGCTGGATCTGGTACTGCGTTTTCGTGCGCATGCATTGATGCAGGCGCTGGAAGCGCTGGCGTTGCCGGGGGTGATTGATCTGACGCCGGGGATCCGGTCGCTACAAATCCACTATCAGCCGGAAGCGTTGAGTCTGGCGGTGTTACTGGACACCGTTGCCGGGCAGTGGAGCCGCGTGTGTGAGCGTCAGAATCTGGATGTGCCGTCTCGCGTGGTCTGGCTGCCGCTGTCGTGGGACGACCCCGCCTGCCAGAAAGCCATCGACAAATACATGACCACCGTGCGCCGCGATGCGCCCTGGTGTCCGAGCAACCTCGAGTTTATCCGCCGGATTAACGATCTGGCGAACATTGATGAAGTCTACAAAACGGTGTTTGACGCCCGCTATCTGGTGATGGGATTGGGGGATGTGTATCTGGGCGCGCCAGTGGCGACGCCGCTTGACCCGCGTCACCGGCTGGTGACCACCAAGTACAACCCGGCGCGCACCTGGACGGCGGAAAACTCGGTTGGCATTGGCGGCGCGTATCTCTGCGTATACGGCATGGAAGGGCCGGGCGGTTACCAGTTTGTCGGGCGTACGCTGCAAATGTGGAATCGCTACCATACGGTGGACGATTTTGCCGGTAAGCCGTGGCTGTTGCGCTTCTTTGATCAGATCCGTTTCTACCCGGTTTCTGCTGATGAGTTACTGACCATCCGCCGCGACTTCCCGTTGGGTCGCTACCCGCTGCGCATTGAACAGACCACCCTGAACCTGGCGGATTACCAGCAGTTTCTCGCCGATGAAGCGCCGGGGATTGCGGCGTTTCGCCGCCAGCAACAGGGCGCGTTTGACGCTGAACGTGAGCGCTGGATTGCCAGTGGTCAGGCGCATTTTGACAGTGCCGAAACGAGGGGTGACGAAGGTGAAGATGCACCGTTGCTGGCCGGGCAACTGGGTGTGGAAAGCCCGGTTTCCGGGAATCTGTGGCAGGTCAATGTGGAAGAGGGCGCGGCGGTACGCGAAGGCGATGTGTTGGTGGTGCTGGAGTCCATGAAAATGGAGATACCGTTGCTTGCCACGCACAACGGCGTGGTAAGTCAGGTGCGTGTTCAGCCCGGTAGCCAGGTGCGCGCAGGGCAATGTGTAGTGGTTCTGGAGAAAACAGCATGATGCATCCCTTTGATTTACGTCTTAACGTACTGGTGCAGGCCTACCGTGATGGCCGTTTAACCCCGCGTGAAGTGCTGACGACCGTGCGCGAGCGGGCTATCACGCTCAACCCGACCTTCAATGCCTTTATCCATATTCTCAGCGAACAGGAGCTTGAGCCGTATCTGGCGGCGCTGGATGATGTACCGCCAGCATCGCTGCCGCTCTACGGCGTGCCGTTTGCCATTAAAGACAACATCGATCTCGCCGGGATTGCGACCACGGCAGCATGCCCGGCGTTCGCTTACACCGCCACGGAAGATGCCACCCTCGTGGCACGGCTAATTGCGCTGGGCGCGGTTCCGCTGGGCAAAACCAACCTTGATCAGTTTGCCACCGGGCTGAACGGAACACGTTCTCCGTACGGCGCATGCCGTAACAGCGTACATGCTGATTACCCGGCTGGCGGCTCCAGCGCCGGTTCATCGCTGGCGGTGGCATTAGGCGTCGCCAGCTTCGCGCTCGGCACGGATACCGCGGGCAGTGGACGCGTTCCTGCCGCGCTGAATAACCTGGTCGGGCTGAAAGCCACCAAAGGTTTACTCTCTACGGCCGGGGTGATCCCGGCCTGTCGTACGCTGGACTGCGTGACCTTTTTCACTGCCACGGCGGCAGAAGCCAGCCAGTTACTGGCGCTGACGGCCAGCCACGATCCGCGTGATGAGTACAGCCGCACAAATCCGGCGTGGAATGGCGCACTGGCGTTCGGTACGCCAGAAGCAGGGTTCCGTTTTGGCGTGCCGGACACGCTGGAGTTTTTCGGCTGTACGCAGAGTGAAGCGCTGTTTAACGCCGCCAAAGCGCGATTAATGGCGCTGGGCGGCGTGCCGGTCACCATCGACTTTGCGCCGTTTCTTGCAGCGGCGAAGCTCCTGTATGACGGCCCCTGGGTTGCCGAACGCTATCACGTGGCCGGTGCGTTGATTGAACAGCAGCCGGAGGCCGTATTGCCGGTGATCCGCGCGGTGCTGAGCAAGGCGCCTGGTACCGATGCGGTGGCGGCGTTTGATGCACAATACCGATTGCAGCGCTACAAAGTGCAGTGTGATGCCATTCTGGCGAATCTGGAATGCGTGCTAACGCCAACGTATCCCCGCCCGGTAACGCTGGCGGAACTGGCGGCGGAGCCGGTCAAACGTAATTCGGATCTGGGCTATTACACCAACTTTATGAACCTGCTGGATTATTCGGCAGTAGCGGTGCCCGCCGGGATCATGGCGAACGGATTGCCGTCCGGCGTAACGCTGTTTGGCCGCGCGTTTACCGATCAGTATTTGCTGAGCCTTGCCGATGCCTTCCAGCGCAGCCAGTCACTGGCGTTGCCAGGCGATCGCCGGATCGACACTCTGGCTCCGGCGGGGATAGCGACGAACGATCGGATGCAGATTGTCGTCTGCGGCGCGCATCTTGAGGGTCTGGCGCTGAATGCGCAGCTGCGCCAGCGGGGCGCGACTCTGCGAGGTGCCGCGCGCAGCGCGCCCCGTTATCGCCTGTATGCGTTGGCGGACGGTAAACGGCCCGGCATGGTGCGTGATGCCCAACACGGGGCGGCGATAGCCGTTGAAGTATGGGAGTTACCCTCCAGTGAAGTGGGCTCGTTTCTTGCCGGTATTCCTGCGCCGTTGGGGCTGGGTAAGGTTGAGCTGGAAGACGGGCGCTGGCTGACCGGATTCATTTGTGAGGATTATGGCTTGCAGGGGGCGCAGGAGATCACGGATTACGGTGGCTGGCGCGCGTGGCTGGCTCGCGGAATGTAAAGGAAGACTGACGTTGTTCAAATATTGACATCACGCATACTTTTGCACAAAAAATGCTCATATGATGGTTTGCCCATTGGCTGACAAGGGAGGAACCAGTATGACCGTTGACGAAATGGCACGACGTCTTCTTACGAAGTTGGTGACTTGCAGAAGCGACCTTGCCGGCTATATCCAGTTGTTGAAAGCAAAGGGGTATATGTCGGTTAGTGAAACCGATCGTCTACGTGAACGTTTCTTTGCACTTGCACTGGAGATTCGCGATAAAGGGGAACGGCTCAGCCAGATGCCGGACCGCGATGCCCGCGGCGCCCTTTATCGTGCGGAGGAGGCCCTCTCCTCGGCGGCAGTCTGTTTGATGAGTGGACGGCAGGATTGCCCTACCTACATCACGGTGAATGCCGACAAACTCGAACGTTCTTTGAATGTCCTCAGCTATTGCGTTCAGTATTTGAGTGAGCGTGCACCGTTGGAGGAAGCCTGAGATCAGAGAATGGGGGGAAATTTCCCCCCTTCTTGTTGATGGATGATCGTTCACGTGATGTTCTGCTTTTCCACGCCTTCCACCTCCTTAAGTTTTTGTAAAAATCACCCCCCGAAACAGCATGCTGGCTAACCTTTATCCAGGCTAATGGATGAAGACAGGAGCGCCGTATGCGCCATATCCCGCTGTTATTACTCTTTTTTACCTCTGCGCTGTTTGCTGCGCCCGCCGCAGTCAACGTGACCGTGCTGCAAACCAAACTCGATCACCCGTGGTCGTTGGCCTTCTTGCCAGAGAAGCAGGGCATGTTGATCACCTTACGAGGAGGGCAATTACGCCACTGGCAGGAAGGGAAAGGATTATCTGACCCGATTAATGGAGTGCCGAACGTGTGGGCGCATGGGCAGGGGGGATTGCTGGATGTGGCGTTGGCACCGGATTTCGCACAATCGCGCCGGGTATGGCTCAGTTATGCTGAAGCGGGTCAGGATGGTAAAGCGGGGACGGCGGTTGGTTATGGACGGCTCAGCGAGGATTTACGGCAACTTGAGGATTTCCGCACTGTGTTCCGCCAGCAGCCGAAACTGTCTACCGGTAACCACTTCGGCGGACGGCTGGTGTTCGATGGCAAAGGGTATTTATGGGTGGCGCTGGGGGAGAATAACCAGCGTATAACCGCGCAGGAGCTGGATAAGTTGCAGGGCAAACTGGTGCGGCTGACGGATCAGGGGCAGGTCCCGAACGACAATCCGTTTGTGGGCAAGCCGGGCGCGCGCGCGGAAATCTGGTCTTATGGCATCCGTAACCCGCAGGGGATGGCGATGAACCCGTGGAGTGAGGCGCTATGGCTGAATGAGCACGGGCCGCGCGGCGGCGATGAGATTAACATTCCGCAAAAGGGCAAAAATTACGGCTGGCCTGTTGCTACCTGGGGCATTAATTACAGCGGGCTGAAGATCCCCGAAGCGAAGGGGGGAGTCGTTGACGGTACCGAACAGCCGATTTTCTACTGGGAAAAATCACCGGCCATTAGCGGCATGGCGTTCTACAACGCGGCACAGTTCCCGCAGTGGCAACACAAACTGTTTATTGGTGCGCTGAAAGAGAAAAATGTCATCGTGATGAGCGTTAATGGCGACAAGGTTCGCGAGGATGGCCGCATTCTCGGCGATCGCGATCAGCGCATCCGCGATGTACGCGTTGGTCCCGACGGCTATCTCTATGTGTTAACGGATGAGTCGGATGGCGAACTGTGGAAAGTCAGCCCGGCAACGACACCGTAGAGGAATTTGCCGGGCGTTCATGCCACCCGGCGGTATTGATTCAACGGGTCTGCATCAGGTGACCGGGATCATCACCGTATTTCGGAACCCCGGACGTTCGCACAGTTGCGCGTACCAGCGCTGCAAATGCGCGTGCGGGGCCCAGTTCAGACCGGGAATATTGTACAGGTTGTAAATAAACGGCCCGACGGCGATATCGCCGCAACCGAAGGCGTCGCCGGAGAGCCACGGCTGTTTGGCCAGCACATCGTCCAGCAGGGCGAACATCCCATCCAGCGCCTGTTTCGCCGCGTCGATTGCGGCGTGGTCGCGCTGTTCTGGCGGCGTGCGCACTAAGCCCATCAGCAGCGGGCCATGTTTGGGTGCCAGCGTGCTCAATGCCCAGTCCATCCACTTATCACCCTGCGCCCGCAGAGCGGGTTCTTCAACCCACAGGCGGCGTTGCCCGTACTGCGCGGCCAGATAACGCAGAATGGTGTTCGACTCCCACAGCACCGCGTTGGTTTCGTCGTCGCGCAGCAGCGGCACCAGGCCGTTTGGATTCATCGCCAGGTAAGCGGCATCGTGGTTGAGCCCATACTGCCCGCCCGCCAGAATATGCTCGTACGGCAACTCCAGTTCTTCCAGCATCCAACGTACTTTTTTGACGTTGGTCGAATTATTCCTGCCCCATAGCGTTATCATTTCCCACCCTTTGCAAGTGAATCGTTGTGTGCCCTAATGGTGAGATAAAGTTAACGTTCTGGCAACGGCTGTGAAAAAGATTGCGTCAACGGGGCGCAACGCGGTGTTATTGCGTAAACTTGAAAAACTTTACCCATTGATGGTTTTTTTCACTTCGTTTGTGCGCTATTACTCACGGTTTGTTACGGCACGGCATTGTGACGTTTTTTGAATGGATACTCGGGTGGCCTATATGACGCATTTCTCTTTATCCCTTCGCGGCCTGGCTGCAGGCTCTGCGCTGTTGGTTCTTTTCACTCCTTCACTGTATGCGGCTGAACAAACGCCGGGTGCGCCGCCGGTAGACGCCAGAGCATGGATCCTGATGGATTACGCCAGCGGCAAAGTGCTGGCGGAAGGTAACGCCGACGAGAAACTCGATCCCGCCAGCCTGACCAAACTGATGACCAGCTATGTGGTTGGCCAGGCGCTGAAAGCCGGGAAAATTCATCTCACCGATACGGTCACCGTCGGCAAAGACGCCTGGGCTACCGGTAACCCGGTGCTGCGTGGCTCCTCGCTGATGTTCCTTAAACCGGGCGATCAGGTCTCGGTCGCCGATCTCAATAAAGGCGTGATTATCCAGTCCGGCAATGATGCCAGCATCGCCATTGCCGATTATGTTGCCGGTAGCCAGGACTCGTTTGTCAGCCTGATGAACAGCTACTCGCAAAAGCTGGGTCTGACCAACACCACCTTTAAAACCGTCCACGGGCTGGATGCGCCGGGGCAGTTCAGCACCGCGCGTGATATGGCGCTGCTGGGTAAGGCGTTGATCCGCGATGTGCCGGATGAGTACGCCATCCACAAAGAGAAGGATTTTACCTTCAATAAAATCCACCAGCCCAACCGCAACCGGCTGTTGTGGAGCACCAGTTTGAATGTCGACGGGATGAAAACCGGGACCACCGACGGGGCGGGTTACAACCTGGTGGCCTCCGCCACGCAGGGCGATATGCGGCTGATCTCCGTGGTGCTGGGCGCGAAAACGGACCGCATTCGCTTTAATGAGTCGGAAAAACTGCTGACCTGGGGCTTCCGCTTCTTTGAAACGGTGTCGCCCATCAAACCGGACGCCGCCTTTGTTAACCAGCGCGTGTGGTTTGGCGATAGCAGCGAGGCGAAGCTGGGGGCCGGGGACTCCGGTGCGGTGACGTTGCCGAAAGGGCAGCTAAAAGATTTGAAAGCGACTTACACGCTCACACAGCCGCAGCTTGAAGCACCGCTGGCGAAAGGGCAGGTCGTTGGCACCATCGACTTCCAGTTGAATGGCAAAACCATTGAGCAGCGTCCGCTGGTGGTGATGGAAGCGGTCGGCGAGGCCGGTTTTATTGGCCGGATGTGGGATTTCGTTCTGCTGAAACTCCATCAGTTGTTCGGCGGCTGGTTCTCCTGACGGTAACTGACCGTGCCCCGGCGGGCACGGTCAGTACATCAGCTTGATCTGGTGCGCTTTGGCTGCGCTGACCAGGCTCTCATCCGGTCGGCAATCGCTCACCAGCACGTCAAACTGGCTAAGTGGCCCCATGCTGGCCTGGCGCACCTTACCAAATTTGCTGTGATCCACGACCAGCACATGAAGCTGGGCATGCGACATCGCCCAGTGTTTTACCGGCAACTCTTCCAGGTTAAAGCAGGTCGCGCCCTGTTGTGCATGCACGCCTGCCGCCGAATAAAAGGCGATATCCGGGCGCAGGCTGCTCAGTGTTTCGTTGAAGTTCAGCGGCTTAAAAATGGCGTTGCTGGCGTGAAACTCACCGCCGCAAAGGATTGCGCGGCACAGCGGTTTTTCCTGTAGCGCCAGGAAGGTATTCAGGGAGTAGCAGACGCCGGTAAACGGCAGATCGTGGTGAATGGCTTCGATGATCCACGGCGTGGTGGTGCCGCAGTCGAAAAACGCCATCTGATGGGGCTGCAACAGGCTTGCAGCCAGCTCCGCCGCACGGCGTTTCTCTTCCACCAGTCGGGTTTTTTGATCGCTGAGCAGATAGTGGCTGGCGCTGCGTGGCTCCAGCACAATATAGCCGCCCAACAGCACCACCGGTGCGCTATTGGCGCTGAGATCGCGGCGAATGGTCATTTCGGATACGCCCAGCAGCGCCGCCGCTTCTTTCAGATGCAGCTTATCGCTGCGTTTCAGCGCCGCCAGTAGCTGGCCAATCCGTTCGTCACGTCTTGTTTCCATATTTCCCCTGAATAAAAGAAAGCCCCGCATTGAGCAGGGCGTTCATCTTACCTTTGCCGTGTGGCTTAGTCACGCACCCAGCCGCGGCGGATAGGCATGGCAAAGCACAGGCGATAAAGCTGCTGAACGCTGCGGTAGATGACCGGACCAAAAGCCTGCCACAGGATCTGCGCCGTCAGGCAGCCGCCGATGCCAACCAGCAGCGCGCCGAGCATATCCAGCGGCCAGTGCACGCCAAGGTAAACCCGCGACCAGGCGATGGTCAGACCGATAACCATCAGCAACGCACCGGACCACACCCGGTGCCAGGCCAGGAAAGCGACAGCAAAGGTGAAGATCACGGTGCCGTGGTCGCTCGGGAAGGAGCTGTCCGGCGCGTGATGCAGGAAGTTATAACCTACGCGATCGGCAAATGGGCGATCGTGCGGGAAGAAGTGTCCCAGCAACGCAGAGAAGCAGAGACTGACGAGGATCGCCATCGCCACTTTAATCACCAGTTGGCGCTGTGCAGTGACCTGACTGCGCGGCCCCCACAACCAGAGACCCGCTGCCAGCAACGGAACGATACTGATCAGATCGCTGGCGGCAAACCCGGCAAAAGCAATCAGTCCGTGCGGTGAGTCGGGGGTGGCGTTAATCCAGTAAAACAGCGTGTAATTCAGGCTCTCTAACATACTCTCGTTACTCTTTGATTAAGCTATCCAAATTTAGGCGAAAGCGCTCACCTTAAAAGCGGCGCGCTGGACGGTAAAGGGGTTTTGTCTTACTCGTCTGAGAGTTAGACGAATCCTGGAGAAACCGTTAACAGAATTACCTTACGCCATCGGACTTAAGCGAACCTTAAACGGGTGAAAATGTGCTTTATTTAACGGGCGACCGAGAATTCTCTACCGCCGTGCAATGGCTTTGATTACACTCGGCGCGATTTTTCACAGGATGAAGAGACCGCATGCAAAACCACTCCCTTTTAGGCCAACGCCTGGGCCGACAGGCACTGTTATTTCCGCTCTGTCTGGTGCTTTACGAATTCTCGACGTATATCGCCAACGATATGATCCAACCCGGCATGTTGTCGGTGGTGGAGCAGTACAACGCGGGGATCGAATGGGTGCCGACGTCGATGACCGCCTATCTGGCGGGTGGGATGTTTTTACAGTGGTTGCTGGGGCCATTGTCGGACCGTATTGGCCGCCGCCCGGTGATGCTGACCGGCGTGGTGTGGTTTATTGTGACCTGCCTGGCAACGTTGCTGGCGCAGGATATTGAACAGTTTACGCTGCTGCGTTTTTTACAGGGGATTAGCCTCTGTTTTATCGGCGCTGTCGGTTATGCGGCGATTCAGGAGTCGTTTTCCGAGGCGGTGTGCATCAAGATCACCGCGCTGATGGCGAATGTGGCGCTGATTGCGCCGTTGCTTGGACCGCTGGTTGGTGCGGCATGGGTACATGCGGCACCGTGGGAAGGGATGTTTGTGCTGTTTGCGGTACTGGCGGCGTTCGCCTTCGTCGGTTTGCAACGCGCGATGCCGGAAACCGCCACCCGGCTGGGTGAGAAACTGTCGCTCAAAGCGCTGTGGCGCGATTACGCCGAAGTGATGAAAAACCTGCGCTTCGTGGCTGGCGCGCTGGCGACCGGCTTTGTCAGCCTGCCTTTACTGGCGTGGATAGCGCAGTCGCCAATTATTATTATCAGCGGCGAACAATTGAGCAGTTATGAATATGGGCTATTGCAGGTGCCAATTTTTGGCGCACTGATTGTCGGTAATCTGCTGCTGGCGCGGCTCACGTCCCGCCGCACCGTACGGGCGCTGATTATGATGGGCGGCTGGCCGATTGTCGCCGGGCTGATGCTGGCTGCGGTGGCGACGCTCGCCTCCTCGCATGCGTATTTATGGATGACCGCCGGGTTAAGCCTGTATGCCTTTGGCATCGGGCTGGCGAACGCCGGGCTGGTGCGTCTGACGTTGTTCGCCAGCGAGATGAGTAAAGGTACGGTTTCAGCGGCAATGGGCATGCTGCAAATGCTCATCTTTACCGTGGGCATTGAGGTCAGCAAGCACGCGTGGCTGATGGGGGGCAATGGCCTGTTCAGTCTCTTCAACCTGGTGAATGGTCTGCTGTGGTTGGGTCTGATGGTGGTGTTCCTGCGCGATAAGCGGGTGGGGAATTCACTGGAAGGGTAAGCGATACGGCATCCGCTCGGGCGAATGCCGCATCCTCGTCAGCAGATTTCGGCCTGTGTGTCTGGCGCCGGTTTGGCTACGGCGCGGGCAACCAGTGCCGCAACCAGCACCAGGCTGAGTACCACCAGCATGGCGCTGCGCAGACCGTAATGCTCACCCAGGAAGCCTAACAACGGCGGGCCGACGAGAAACGCCAGATAGCCCGTGGTTGCGACCACGCTGACACGGGTTGGCGCATCCGGGCCGGTGTCGCTGGCGGCGGAAATGGTTAGCGGGAAGCCGAGCGACGCGCCCAGTCCCCAGAGGATCACCGACACACCTGCCACCCAGGCGCTATCAACAAAGATAATCAGACCAATGCCCAGCGCGCCCATCATGGCGCTGGCGCGGACAACCGCCACGCGGCTGTAGCGGTCGATAAACCAGCCACCGGTAAAGCGCCCGACCGTCATGCCGAGGGTAAAACCTGCGTAGATTAACGACCCTGAGGTCGGGCTAAAGCCGTGACCGTCCACCATTAATAGCGGCAACCAGTCATTGGCGGAGCCTTCGGCAAAGGCCATCGCCAGCACCACCACGCCAATCAGCAGCAGTTGGGTATCCCGCCAGAACGGCAGACCTTTTTTCCCGTGCGCGCTGTTTTCCTCAGAGTCCCGCCCGGTGCCATCGGGAATAGCGGCAATCGCCAGCATAATCGGCACAATCGCCGCCAGACCTGCCAGCAGGATATGCACATTCGCCGCAAGGCCGAGTGCGGTTAACGTCATGCCGATACCCGCACCAACCAGCGTGCCAAGGCTGTAAAAGCCGTGCATCATCGGCAGTACGGTCTTGTTCATCTCCCGCTCGACCACCGCACCTTCAATGTTCATTGCCACTTCGCCTGCACCCATGCTGCCGCCAAATACTGCCAGTCCGGCGGCAAACAGCAGTGGCGATGCGAACCACAACGCCAGACTGAGGATCAACATGCCAAGGACGGAAAACGACATGCTGGCGCGGATCACGTTGCGTGCGCCAAAACGCTTGACCAGCCAGGCGGAAGAGAGAATGCCGCTCATCGAACCGATCGACAGACCGAACAGCACCACGCCCATTTCGGCGGTGGAAACGGAGAGAATGTCGCGGATGGCCGGGGTACGCGTTGCCCAGGAGGCCATCAATAAGCCGGGAATAAAGAAGAAGGTGAACAGCGCCCATAAGCGATTTCTCAGGGCTTTGCGGGATCCATTTGCAGTCATAGCGTCACATCGGGCAGTAAAAAGGTGCGACAACAGTAGCAAGTAAGTGTACATTTGTACATAAATCAGTGAGAGGACTTATGGCCCGACGACCCAATGATCCACAGCGGCGTGAACGCATTCTTGATGCGACGCTGGAGACGATTGCCGAGCACGGTATCCAGGCCGTCACGCACCGGAAAATAGCCAGCTGTGCAGACGTGCCGCTGGGTTCGATGACCTATTATTTCGCCGGTATCGATGCGCTGCTTGAAGAGGCGTTTACCCGCTTTACGCAGCAGATGTCTGCGCAGTATCAGGCATTTTTCGCTGGCGTTGACAGCCCGGCACGGGCCTGCGATGCGGTCACGGAATTGATTTACGGCGCGCAGGTGACCACCGCGCACAATATGGAGCTGATGTACCAACTCTATGCGTTTATGAACCGCCAGCCGACGCTAAAAAGCGTGATGCAAAACTGGATGCGTGCCAGCCAGACTACGCTGGAGCACTGGTTCGACCCGGTCACCGCCCGCGCGCTGGATGCGTTCATCGAAGGCATGACGTTGCACTTTGTGATTGACCGCGCGCCCCTGAGCCGGGAGCAGATCCGTTCAATGATCGGGCGCATTGCCGGTTCGTGAGACGGCTTGTTCTCCGGCAGGCCTTATTCAACGCGGGTGACATCGGGATGTTGCTCGCTGGCCGCTTCATGGAAAATATCCCCCAGCCAGCCGGAGATCTCCGCTTCGCTTAATTCATCAGGAATGATGATGTTATACAGCCGGGAGTGCTTGCCTTCATTCCGGTCTACCCGGAACACCTGCCAGCTTTCCGCCACGCGTTTTACCCCCAGATAACGGCCAAAAACGTTATAAATCAGCATTATCTTATTTTTCCCTCTGCTATTGGTTACCTGTTTATAACATAGAGAATTGTCACGAAAATCAATCATAGTGGTGAATAAAATCTCGCCAGTTTTGGCGATGCCGCCTATTCTTTGGGGGCAAAAATGATCAACAGCATGGTGCAGTAAACCTCCGGGAACCGTCAATAAAAGGACAACTATGATGCTATCGTTCAGCCAACTCTGGGATAACCATCCCTATCCGGAAAGCCCCTGTGACAGCTCTTTCGTCAACCAGTGCGCCATCAGAATGGGCGTTGCGCTGGAGAAGTCGGGCGTTAACCTCAGCATTTATCATGGCGCAAAATGTTATCCGGGGTTTGGTCATAGCCCTAAACATGTGCTGCGCGCGCAGGAACTTGCCACCTGGTTACTGGGACGACATGATCTGGTGGGAAAAGCGGTGAAGAAAAAATCCGTTACCCAGTCGGACTATGCCGGTAAAAAAGGGATCGTGTTCATTCAGGATGGTTGGGGATCAACCGATCATATTGATGTCTGGGATGGCAGTAAGATGTTAATGAAAGGCGGAAGTCCTGATTATTTTGCCTTAGGGAAAGAGGTCTGGTTTTGGGAGTTGCTATGACTAAGATGATCCATTACGCCTGTGGCGCGGCAGCGCTGTTGCTGGTGAGCAGCCTGAGTTACGCGGAGTCTGCCGCGACAGACAGCGTTGCCTGGCAGGGCCATGAACTGGCGTTAGGGCAGGCACAGGGCAAATGCCAGTTGGCGATCGCTTCCCAGGGGAGGGCAAAACAGACGCACGCGCTGGATTTGACGCCGCCTTGCTATTTTTTGCGCCGTGGAGAAGCGGAACCCCTGCATTATGCTTATCCAAAACAGCATATTAAGGCGGCGTTTATTATTCTGGGTAACCCGTTGTCAGCGGATGAGCTTAAAACCTGGAATGTTTCCGCCACGATGCAATGTGGAACACAGGGCCAGGGGCTGCTGTTTAGCGGGAAAGATTTCCGCCTGAGCACCAGGTCGCTTAACCGGATGCTGTTGTGCAAAGATAAAGGAACGGATGAGAAAAATTTCCGCTTTCTGAGTCAGTAATAGCAGGATCACGCGAACAAGGGCCGGAAGGCCCTTTTTCAGATGCCCGCTTCGTGAGCGGCGTAAAAAAGAGAAAAAAGCGAGCAGGGAACGATCGTGAATATCATCATGTGGATGTTGTCATCGGCGGCGTTTTTCGCCTGGATCTTTGGTATTACTTTAAAAAAGCCCTTTAGTACCAATGCAAAGCATTTTGGTTTGCTGATTGTGGTGCACCTGGTGCTGAGTATTGCCGCCATTGAGCTAAAAAAACGCGGTGTGGTGATATTGCGCCATGAGGATAGTCTGTGGCTGCGTGAAGGCATTGCGCTGGCGCTGAAAAGCTATATGGCGCTGGTGTTGATTGTGATGTCGAGCTTTATGATCGCCCTGACTGGCAAAGGCGCACAGCAGATGACCCATTTCCATAAAACCTATAACGCAGCCAACCTGCACCGTAACCCGCTGAAATTCTACCTCCGGCAGGAGCCTGCCATCGTCTGGGGCTATCGGCTGTTTTTTCTTGTGGGTGGGGTTTATGTCCTGTGGGCTATCTGGTTCCGCCTGCCGTTTTAATGTGAGCCTGCGCACACTGGGCGGGACGCATTCAAAATTTAGATGAATTTCATTCAGTTATTGGGTTTGACGCTAAAAAAAGAGCCAGAGTACTCTCCCTGCTGACAAACATTGCGTAAGCCGCTGGCTTTTCGGGCGACAAACAGAATGGAGATCTCAATGAGGCGAGGACGATTCAACATGGCGGGTTTGCTGCTGATGGCAGGCATCTCAGGTTCAGCATTTTCAGCCACGCAGGCGTTGCCAGGCAATACCCCAGGCGCGGAGGTGATTAAGGTCGAAAAATCACGCGGGCAGGTGGATTTAATCAGTAATGTGGTTTACTCCCAAATCCGCGATGTGCGTGCGATTCGCCAGTTAAAAATGTCGCTGTTGGTGCCCCGCACCAGCGACCTGAAGCCTGCAGTGGTCTATTTCCCGGGCGGTGGTTTCACCAGCGCAGATTATGACAAGTTTATTGAAATGCGGCTGGCGCTGGCGCAAGCGGGGTTTGTGGTCGCTGCGGCGGAATACCGCGTGGTGCCGAATACCTTCCCTGCGCCGGTGGAAGATGGTAAAGCCGCGGTGCGTTACCTGCGCGCGCATGCTAAAGAGTACAACATCGACCCGGAACGCATTGGCGTGCTGGGCGACTCAGCGGGTGGCTGGATGGCGCAGATGTTGGGCGTCACCAACGCAGATAAGGCGTTTGATAAAGGCGATAATATTGAGCAAGCGTCAACGGTACAGTCGGTTGCGACGTTATATGGCATTTCAAACTTGCTGAATATCGGCGAAGGGTTCCCGGAAAATATTCAGCAGGTGCATCGCTCCCCGGCGGTGACCGAAGCCCTGCTGGTGAATGGCGCGGCATTCCGTAATTTCCCCGGCGCGACCATCGACAGCGACAAACAAAAAGCGCTGAATGCCAGCCCGATGGGGCATATTAGCGGTCACGAACCGCCATTCCTGATCATGCATGGCAGCGCCGATACGTTAGTGTCGCCACTTCAGAGCGCGCAGCTTTATAACGCGCTAAAAGATAAAAACGATAAGGTGAAATACATCCTCGTCGATGGGGCCGAGCACGGCGATATTAGCTGGTTCCAGCCTGCGGTGATTGACACGGTCGTGGCGTGGTTTAAACAGACCTTAGGCGCGCCGGTAAAGGGGAATAACACCGCCGCAGCCGGTAAAAACGGTAATCTCTGACTCGCTGTGCACAATAAAAGCAACCGGATGAGCGGTTGCTTTTACCTCTCTTTTTCCGCTCTCGCGAGGTATTCATTATCTGAGAACGGGTTATGCCTCGCGTAATTATCTATACTCCACTTCACGTGTTCCCATTCAACAGGATGTCCCGTGTTAGCCACTTTTCTTGTCGCTGTTGTTGCTGTGATACATCTCTATATTCTTGTTCTCGAAATGTTTTTATGGAACACGAATACAGGTCGCAAGGCTTTTAATCTCAGTGCCGATTTTGCCCGCGAGACCCGCGTACTCGCCGCGAACCAGGGGCTGTACAATGGCTTTCTGGCCGCGGGGTTACTGTGGGGATTATGGCTGGGTGCCAGTGGCGTTCCGGTTCTCTTCTTTTTTCTGCTCTGCGTGCTGGTTGCCGGGATTTTCGGTGCGGTGACCGCCAGCCGTAAAATACTGTATGTGCAGGCGCTTCCGGCGCTGCTCGCGTTGATTGCACTGCTGGCCCGTTAAATAGCAAATGGGCTAAGTGAATTAGCCCATTTCACGGAATGCGTGCGGCCAGGTTTTTTCGTAGTAATTTTTCATTTCGGTCTCGTCGAGGGAGAGCGCTTTTTCAAATGCGATGACCCGAGGAGAACCGGCACCTTTGTAGAAGAAAAAAACGGGCACCGGGTCGCATGAACCCATCAATTTTCATGGCGATATCGACACCAGACGGGTTGCGAAAATATCACCATAACGTCCCGCCAACATAACGTATACCCTGCCAGAAAAGGTAGGGTTATATGTCATTGATTTACGCTAAGTAAAAATGGGTTCTAAGAATTATCTTAATCAATAAAACGTATTCATTCCCCGCTTGCTTATCTTTCAGTGCACCACACAATATCACCCGATAAACCATATGGAGATCAGCAGGGAATGGCGTACATAGCAGCAACACCACGAGCATATATTGGGCAATCTGTTGGTAGCGGTCAGTGTGTGGCGTTTACACAAAAAGCAGCCAATATGCCTCGAACAGCAAACTGGAAGCGCGGTGCTCTGGTGAAAGGGAATATGAATATCGCTCCGGGAACAGCGATAGCGACGTTTGATGATAATGGGCAGTATGGCAATCATACTGATGGACGCTCTCACGCGGCCATATATATGGGACAAGACTCAACCGGTATACAGGTACTGGATCAGTGGGTAGGGCATGGCTTTGACAATAAGACGGGAGCACGTATTCCAGTTCCTTCGCCTGTTAGCCCACGCACAATTTTTTTCCGGCACGCAACTCGCGCTGAAAATAATGGAGTGAATTATTATGTCGTTGAGTAAGCCACTGATATTAAGCGTTGGTATGCTGCTTTTTACACCTTTTGCGATGGCTGCATCTACTGTAAAAACAACATGCCCGGAATCTCTGGAAATTAACAATAAGTCATACGCTATGAGTGAAGTGGAACTTTTCCAGGGGTTGCCGGTAAAACAGGGTAGGTTGATGCCCGATACTCTGGACGATATGGTATGGACGCTGAAAGATTATCAAGACTACGCAAAAGAGATGAACATGCCTCTCTATCTGGTTTGTCGGTATAAAGGGACGGATAAAACAGTCACATTGCAAGTGCCCGTTACTGCAAAAAAATGCTCGGCATGGTTTAGCAACGGGAAATATGCAGCCTCTTGCGAATAATACCTTATTAGCAATACATGCCCCCGGCAGGATGATTACCGAGGGCAACTTTCCTCGCTCTCTTCGTAAATTCTGGAACGATAAATGTCGTTCAAAAAATGGGGCTTAACGCGCTGAAGAAAATGGGAATGTTGTGGAATAGAGCAGTACTGTTAAGTGGCGCTATTATGCTTTTCTCGGGGTCTGTGTTTGCAGAAAAAGTAAGTTGCCCTGATGTTTTAACCATTAATGCTAAGAATTACAGAATGTATTACGCCGATGTTTTTGTGGGCCCCCCGTCCGAGCGCGCATCTTTGTTACCTGATACCGATGACGAGATGGTATGGACACTTAAGGACTCACAGGATTATGCAAAAGCGCACAATACTTCTATGTTTCTCGTTTGCCATTATAAAGGAACGGACAAGACCATTACGGTAAAAGTGCCTGTGACCGCGAAAAAATGCACAGTGTGGTTTGAGAGTGCTAACAATCACGATCACGGTGATTGTGAATAGAAATTTTGCAATCAGCAGCCTTTTTAGCGCCCTGGATAACGGAGTCATTCCTTGCCTCCGTTTTCATACGCAATGAGAGTTTAAACGGATGCAACGAAACGCAATGCGGATACGAGCTAAAAGTTCTGGAGAAAATGATTATGTTGTGGCGTAAGACACGACTTTTAGTCGCTGCTATCTCGCTATTTTCTACAGTCGTATACGCTGAAAAAATAACCTGTCCTGAGGTCTTAAAGGACGGCGGAAAAATATATCGAATGAACAGGGGCAGCGTTTTTGAAGGTGAGCCAGAAAAACGGGTCGACTTGATGCCTGATACAGACGACAACATGGTCTGGACGCTAAAACCCTCTCAGGAAAATGTGAAGGCACAGCACACGGCTATGTACCTTGTTTGTCGGTATAAGGGGACAGATAAAACAACGACATTGAAAATCCCGGCGTCAGCGAAAAAGTGCATGGCATGGTTTGGGGACAACAAAAAACCGTTTTATGCTGCTTGCGAATAACATTAACTGAGCATGCCTGATGTACTGCCATTTTGGCGCCATGACAACGGGTGTCGGTTGTTCTCAGACAACAAAAAACCCATTTATGTAAATGGGTTTTCAAAAACACCGACTTGCATAAAAATCAATGAATTAGATTTGTGATGAGGAGGGGCAACTAAGGGGTAATGCCAACCTCTGCCGCCACTTTGTCGCCATTTGGCAGATACCTTACTTTAATTGTTCCTTGAGAGCACTTAATCCCCAAGAGAAAACTTCCGTAGGATCTGTGATCAAGCCATCAGTCATGTATTGTTGCGTTTCCGTCCATTCCATATCGCTAACATAGTGTATGAGTGTGTTAGTCTGAACTGGAATTTCTTCAAAATGCTTAATACGCTGTTTGAAACTACATGCAGGGTCAGAGCAACGGCAAGTACGTTTGATTTCATCTACTCTGCTGAGCAATAGCGAATAAGGGGTTTCAAGTGGTGCACAATAATCAACACGATAATTGTGAGACTTTGTTGGCTGAATATTGTGAAGTGGATCCAAAAGCACAATGTTAAATATCTGCTGCTCATCCCAAAAACCGACAACGCGACCTAATGCCTTGGATATTTGAAATTGAAGTAATGGATATTCTTCATTGTTATTAAGGTAATCTGAGTCGATCCAGTTTAAATCTCGACGTTGAATTGGAATATTTGTTTGGCTCCAGTTAATAGGATGATAGCGCCAGGCGTCTTTATCTGCACTATTAGTAATGAAACCTTTAATATCCCTTTGTGAGAGTTCTGATAATTTTTCCATTAAGGAAACAAACCAGTTTGCTCCTGTCCGGTCAAGACCAAAATTATCGATTTGCCGCCAGTAGCGGAAGGAGAACGCCCACTTTTTTTCAGGTGCAGAGGGCGTTTTAGGAGTCTGTGCAGCCGTCGGTTGGGTTGTCCCCAGGATCGGACGGAAATCCTTATTCATCGTTATGAGTTCAACCGGCTACGGTAATAATCTCGCGTAATGTTGCGATCAATGATCTCTTCACAACGTTCGGATGGCCTGTAACCCTCACGTGCCTTGATCCACGGTTCTTCTTTATGAGTCATATCTTCAAGTTGAGCACCGGAAAATGCGCCGTAAACTTCAAGAACGCTATCAATATGAGCTGCAGCAGCGGCGGGAACATCTGAAAGCTCGAACCCAGGGGTGCAATCGGCACTCGTAATGTCTGAATAAAGAGATTTTGTCGAAGCAAATCGGTTATACAGTGAGCGGCTGACTGGACCATGAATCCATGCCTGGAACCCTTCATCCACTAATTTCTCATCGAAAAAAGCCAGATACCAAGCATCTGCGTAATACGCCAATTTTTGTAGCTTCAAATTAGACATAGTTTCGCCTGAAGCCGAGATTTTTGTGATAATGTAATCACATAATTGGTTGATATTTATCATTTTTATTCCCCTCAACTTGGTGTCTATAGAGTCAATTTCGTGCACTACAATTGACCACGAAGGAGCTTTGAATACCAAGTAAACTTATAGTGGCATATGTGGTGACATAAATCGAGATTGAAACGTGCTAAATCACGATGAGTAGGGATAAGCACGATTTTCTCTATTACGAGGTTTCCATAGTAGCAAGGGGATTGAAACGTAATGCTGTTTCTAGATGTTCTGGAGCCAGATGAGCATAGCGCATCGTCATTTTTATGTCGTGGTGCCCCAGTATTTTTTGCAGAGCAAGGATGTTACCGCCGGACATCATAAAGTGTGCTGCAAATGTGTGGCGCAGCACGTGGGTTAGCTGCCCCCGAGGAAGCACAATCGATGTTTTCTCCATCACTGCCAAAAACTGAAAGTAGCAATCGGTGAAGAACTTGAAGCCGTCCAGCGCAATGATTTCTTCATATAGCTCCTTGCTGATCGGAATGCTGCGGTTCTTTTTGCCTTTGGTTCTGACAAAGGTGATGCGGTATTTAGTGACCTGCGAACGGGTGAGATTCACCGCTTCGCGCCAGCGTGCACCGGTACTTAGGCAAATTTTGACAACCAGAGCGAGAAGGGCGCTCTGACGGTTGCAGTCGTATAAGAGTTCCGTGATTTGTTCATGCGTCAGCCAGGCCATCTCTTTTTCTGCGATGGTGAACTTACGCATATTCTCCAGCGGGTTCGGTGCGGTCCATTCACCGAGGCGTGCAAGCTCACTGAAAACACCGCTTAAATAGCTCTGCTCAAGGTTGATGGTTACCGGGCTGGCTCCTTTCTTCCATTTCTCGCTAAAGTAGATTTCGCCGGTGAGACGTTTGTCGCGGTAGTGCGCGAACATTTTGGAACTGAGATCGGTAGCGAGAGGATTTCCGAGGGCATCGACCATCAGGACCAGCTTGTCATAAACGTGCTCGCCAGCCGTCAGTGATTTACCGTGCAGTTTGAACCAGAGTTCAACAACGTCTTCGAGTGTCCGGTGATCTAGCGATTCGCCAAGCCAGGGCTTAATGTCCGCCTCATCCATCGTATGACGTTCAAAGGCTAATGCCTCCCCTTTAGTGGCGAACTGCTTACGCACACGACGCCCGTTGCGCCCGGCGGGGTAACATTCACAAATCCATTTCCCGGTATCCAGTTTCCGTACTGTCATAAAAAAGCCCTCATATCTGAGGGCTAAATTTAACTGTGTATTTGAACAGTGGTCAATGTGTAATTTGGCACATATCATACAGAGTTAAGTCATTCGGTTGTCTTTTCGTTAATTGAGGATTTGAGTTTTTCTTTAGCTGTATCCCAAAGAGCATATATCCCAGGTGGTTGATCCGTCTGATCAGAGAATGCGGAGTCACCAGACATATTCCAGTCTTTAAATACTAATATTGCATCTTCTTTAGTTGCAGTAGAACCATAAATTTGAAGGAAAACCTGACCAAACATAAGAGCATGTCTGCGATCTTTTCTTCTAATAGATTCATGAGTATATTTTTTTGAATTACTCAAACAGATGTAAGACAACCACGACAGTATTGATATACCAATCAATCCACGTGTGAAAAGATAAAATAGCTCAAAACCTTTAGCTTCATTAAAATCAATTTTAAAATATAATGAATAAAATGAAGCTAGTACGGCTAACATTCCAAAAAATGCACCAGAGCCTGCCCATATTTTTGACATTAAAATGAAATGAGCGTCGTCAGAGCTTAACTCACTTTTTACATTGTCTACATACCCGGGAATTTTCTCATCGATTCGTTTTTGTTGTACAAGGCTCTGAAGTTCTTTATTAGAAGTTTCAAGATTGGTACTTTTGATTATAACCTGTTCTAACTCTCTGTTCTTTTGAATTAACTCAGTTTTAATTTTTGAGTTGATATTCTCTTGAGTTTTGAGTTTTTCCTCGTTTTCTATTAATTTTGATGTGAGTGATTGAATTTGGGATTTTGCTAAATCTGTGAAATTAAAGTAGTTACTACCCAAGCCAGTTCTTTTTGCTGTGATGTCATCGTTTATTAATTTTTCCGGTGAATTTCTTGCGATTATATCAAAAAGAGAGTATTTAAACTCTTCGATTCTCCCTCTTAAAATCAGTTGGCGTAAATTATTATATTCTTCATTTGATAGCAATTGTGCGTTGCTTTCAAGCACGAACATGTTTTCACGAATTATTTTCTCTTCGCTTTCTATATCTCTTCCTGTCTCACTCATAATGAATCCTTTCAAATGTTATTAACTACAACGCTATGACATCTTGCGATAAATTCAATTTCGTCTATTGAACATTCGAAATCAGAGCTGGAATTTGTAACTTTAACCATGCCAACAGGAATGCGAGTTATTTTTCTTATGCTAGATTTGCCTTCTATTATAACTAGCCATTCACCATCCACGATTTCGGAAAATGCCATGTCAGCGATATAAGTTTTGTTTGCAAATGATATGGCAATCGGGCTGTTCAAAGGTTGAGTAAATAGATTGGTATCAAGCATAAAAAAGCTTGCGTCAATAAGTTCTCCATCGACAATATGTTTGCGATGAATAGGGCGGACATTATTACTTAGATTATCGAATTTCTGACCTTTCCCTATTGTTAACCAAATTAGGGATGCACCCGTTTCAAGTGCACATTGGATTATCCAGTCGGCTGGAAAGGTATCCCTTAAATAGCGGTTTGCCAGCGTGCTTTTTGAAATACCCAGATGATCGGCTAAAGCCTGCCGCGTTGTAAAACCATAAGCCTCCACCAATCGTTCAATAGCAGCCTTCCCACCCTGATTGAGATTTATTTTGATCTCATTTGGGGACTTCTGGGCGATTGAGTGAATGCTGTCTGCTACGTCCTGATGATGTTGTTCTGTTATTGCTTGTGATGGTGGAGAGACTTGTTGGTTATTCTCAGTACCAAATGCCAGCCACTCCACAGAAGCACCCGTTTCAATAGCGCACTGTACGATGAAATCAGTCGGGAGCGAGTCCCTTGTATAGCGGTTTGCGAGAGTGCTGCTTGAAATGCCTAACTTGTCGCAAAGTGCCTGTTTTGTCGTAAATCCATAGGCCTTCATTATGCGGTCAATGGCTGTCTTCCCGCCTCGACGTAAATCCATAGCGCTCCCAAAATGTGAGAATAAATGTTGACACTCACATTTTGTGAGAATAAATTCTCTCTAACGTGAATGCCTCACGGAATATCACGGCTCACCACAAGCCAATAGGAGATGTTGCATCATGAGACCTAACATTTCAATCACTCTCATTACCCCTCATGTCACTATCGAAAGATATAGTGAACTCACTGGGTTATCTATCGAGACTATCAATGACATGCTGGCTGATGGGCGCTTGATTCGCCATCGTCTTCGCAAGGACAAAAAGCGTGAAAAAGTGATGATTAACATCGCGGCAATGACGGTTGATGCCCTTTCTGATTGCAACGTGACTATCAACTAGTTCCATTCTGAGACTTTGCGGAGTAGCTGACTATGTTTGACTATCGCGTTTCACAACAACCGTATTTCAATGACGCCTGCCGGGCTTTCGCTCTAAGCCATAACATGGCGAAGCTGGCAAAGCGTGCCGGAATGAACGTCCAGATGCTGCGCAACAAACTTAACCCCATGCAGCCGCACCAGCTCACGGCAGCAGATATCTGGCTGCTTACCGATCTCACGGAGGACTCAACGCTGGTCGATGGTTTTCTGGCGCAGATCCATTGCCTGCCGTGTGTTCCGGTGAATGAAGTGGCAAAGGAAAAATTGCCGCATTACGTCATGAGCGCGACCGCTGAAATCGGGCGTGTCGCCGCCGGCGCGGTATCCGGTGAGGTGAAAACCACGGCAGGCCGTCGCGATGTGATTAGCAGCGTTAACGCCGTTACGCGCCTGATGGCACTCACTGCTGTTTCATTACAGGCGCGCTTGCACGTCAACCCTGCAATGGCAAGCGCGGTGGATACCGTAACCGGCCTTGGGGCGTCGTTCGGTTTGCTCTGAGATGCCTATGTTGAGAAAAGAGCCATCATTAGCATCACTGCTTGTCAGGCAAAGTCCGGCAATGCACTACGGACACGGCTGGATACTTTTACCCGGCGGGAAAAAATGGCATCCATCTATTGAAGTGGTTCCCCGGCAGCAGGCTGTCCGGGGAAAACAAGGGAGAGATAAACGACGAACCTTGCAGGATTAACGTGGCAGATCACCCGCGAACCAGGCAAAGAGTTTTTCCTGAAAGGTGAGTTGGGTTTCATCAACCCGACCGCAGGCAATGGCTGCTCGCTTAAATGCCGGGTTTACTAAAGAACCAAAGTGTGTGGAGTCGGAGTGATACGAGCTTTTCAATTTCTGTGTGATCAGCTGTGGGGTAAGGTCATCCCCCTCGTAAAGCAACTCGCCATATTGATGACTCTGAACACGTGCGCGTTCGGAAATAATTGCGGGTTGCCACACAAGCTGGATTGTCGCAATAACAACAACAGGCAAAGCGAACATCCATTCCAGTCCGGTTTTGGTGAATACAGCAGTACCGCTAATAAGCTGGATAGCAGTCATTAACTTATCTGCTCTGCCATGAAACGTTGCTGTCATTGCTTCAAGGTAATAGCAGTAAGTTAAATGAAAATATTCGGAGCTTTGCTTAATCATGCCGGTTCCTATTTTTTATCTTGCCCCGGCTGGGGTTGTGGCGCGGGCGCGGGGCGAGGCAGTACGTGAAATTTGTCATTGTCTGACATGAGATTTCTCCTTAAGGGGGTAGATGATTGTTGGCGCAAATAGTCTACCACTAAGGCACGCGCCGGGCGTGTTGAAAAATCCCGGCATATTTTCAAATTGATTTAAGTGGAGGAGGCCAGGAGGGCGCTATGGCTATTGAGGGAGATGTAGCAACTGTTCCAATCAATATAGGTCAACGTCTCGACGGGTTAAACCATATCGCGGAATTAAGAGCCAAAGTGTTCGGCCTGAATATTGAAGCGGAGCTTGAACGGTTCATAAAGGTTATGCGTGATCCGCGAGACGTAAATAAGGCTCAGAATGAGAGGGCACTGGCAGCCATATTCTTTATGGCAAAAATTCCGGCGGAGCGTCACGGTGCCAATGTTAGTAATCTGACTACTGACGAAAAGCGGGAACTGATTAGCGCAATGAATCATTTTCGTGCAGTGGTGAGCTTATTTCCAAAACGGCTAACCATGCCGGATTAACCCTAACAGTCATTAATGGCGTAAACCCGCCGGGATTGCTATTGCCCAAATTCAGGAGAAACGACTATGCGAAACAAGGAAACCCGCACGACCAAAACTGGACCCGATGATGCTGGCCTTAACCTGCTGCTGATCGAAGCGCGTAAAGAAGAACGCAGGGGACGCGCTGATGTTATGGCTGCCAGGCTGGAGACACTTGCCGCGCGTATTGTAACGCGCCAGCTTAACAACACAGAAGCCGCTGAATTACTGCGTGAGGAAGCGGTAAAGATTCAGAACGAAGCGCGGGAGATCCATTAATGGCAGACTCAATGGACCTCGTACAACAACGCGTTGAAGAAGAACGCCAGCGACATATTCATACCGCCCGGCGCATGACAACGGGTATTTCCCGCTTGTTGTGTATTGAATGTGAAGCTCCCATTCCGCCAGCTCGTCGCCGTGCCATTCCCGGCGTGCAGTGCTGCATTACCTGCCAGGAAATCGCAGAGCTTAAAGGTAAGCACTACAACGGGCGTGCGGTATGAACATCATCGATCCGCGTTGCTTCGGTGTCAGCACTATTAACAGCATAAGTATTTCAGGGGGCAAGGACAGCCTTGCCCAGTGGTTACGGGCCATTGAAAACGATGTTCCTCATATCTCTGTCTTTGCTGATACAGGTCATGAGCATCCTCAGACGATGGACTATCTGGATTATCTGGAATCTCGACTGGGTAAGGTCATCCGCGTCAAAGCGGATTTCACCCGGCAGATAGAAGGGAAGCGGAAGTTTATTGCCGAAAAATGGCCTATGTCACTTGTTGAAGAGTGTGGCATGTCACCAGATGAGGCGGCAGTACGTGTCAAACGTGCTCTTGAGATCCTTAAGCCAACTGGCAACCCGTTTCTGGATTTATGCATGTGGAAAGGGCGATTCCCGTCAACTAAGGCTCGTTTTTGCACATTTGATTTGAAACATGAGCCTGTCCGTACTCAGGTTATTGTTCCTGCATTAGATGAATATGACGAAGTTATCAGTTGGCAGGGAGTCAGGGCGCAGGAGTCGCCAGCGCGTGCATTGCTTCCGGACTGGGAGGAAGATGCTGATAACACTCCAGGCCTTCATGTATATCGCCCGATACTCAACTGGCAGCACGAAGACGTGTTCGCCATAGCTAAACGCCATGGAATCAAACCCAATCCGCTTTATTTACAGGGCTGCAGCCGTGTCGGATGCATGCCCTGCATTCATGCCCGTAAATCTGAACTGGCGGAAATTTTCCAGCGTTGGCCAGAAGAAATTCGCCGTGTCGCTGAATGGGAAAGGATGGTTGCTGAATGCTCACGTCGTGGTAATTCAACGTTCTTCCCGTCGACTCACGATCCTCGACGAGCCGAAAGGCGTAATGAAGCCATCACCGTAGATGCCTATGGAGTTGAGACTTATCGCGACTGGGCGTTAACCACACGAGGTGGTGCGCAATTTGATCTGCTTGCAGGCATAAATGACAGTGCAGTGTGCAGCAGTGTCTATGCGGGAGTCTGTGAGTGACGGGTATCTGTTCAGGCCGTCACACAACGCTTTTTACAACCGACATTCCCGGTAGCTCTGAGAAAGCTCCCGGGGCCTATTCATGGAATGCCCCTAAAAAAGCGATTAACCCCTATCTGGACCCGGCGGAAGTTGCGCCGGGGTCTGCGCTTTCAAATCTGATCTCTTTGTACGCGGCTGATAACGCGCAGGAGCAGCTGCGCCGCGAGGCGCTGAGTGATGAGGTCTGGCAACGCTATTTTTCCAGTGAGAGCCGTGATCCGGTACTGCGTGAAATCGGGCAGAGCAGGCTACTCAGTTATGTCGAAATGGTTCGCGAGCAGCAGCGCTTTAATGCTGATCTGGTGATCTTGGCTGACGTTAACGCCATGCCGCCCTATATCAGTAAGCCTCTGTTGGAGCGGATTAAATATTTCCATAGCCTGGGCCGTCCGAAAGCCTGGTCTCGCTATCTGCGCGAAACAATCCGTCCGTGCCTTGTGCGGCTGGAACGTGTTCGTGATAACCAGGTATCGGCTTCATTCCGCTTTATGGCAAGTCGCGAAGGGCTGGCGGGGCTGCTGGTCCTACCTGAAATGAATCAGGACCAGGTCAAGCGCCTTTCTACGCTGGTTGCGGCGCACATGAGCATGTGTCTCGATGCGGTCTGCGCCGAGCTGTTTGTTACCGACAACGTTAAGCCTGAACAGATCCGCAAGTCGTGGGAACGAGTTGCTGCAGAGGCCATGCGCCTGGAGGTGATACCGCCTGCATTTGAGCAGCTACGCCGCAAGAAACGACGCCGCAAGCCAGTGCCTTATGATCTGATCCCCGGCTCGCTGGCGCGGATGCTGTGCGCGGACTGGTGGTATCGTAAATTGTGGCAGATACGCTGTGAGTGGCGGGAGGAGCAGCTACGTGCCGTTTGCCTGGTCAACAGGAAAGCCTCGCCTTATGTCAGCCTCGAGGCTGTGATCCACAAACGCGAACAACGCCGCAGAGCGCTGGAGTTTTTCCGCTCGCACGAGCTGGTCAATGCTGACGGCGACGCGCTGGATATGGAAGACGTAGTAAACGCGAGCAGCAGCAACCCAACGCACCGCCGTAATGAAATGATGGCCTGCGTGAAAGGAATGGAGCTGATCGCAGAAACGCGCGGAGACTGCGCAGTGTTTTACACCATCACTTGTCCGTCACGCTTCCACGCAACTCTCAACAACGGCAGGCCAAACCCGAAATGGAGCACTGCCACGGTTCGCCAGAGCAGCGATTATCTGGTGGCGACATTCGCCGCTTTTCGCAAGGCAATGCATAAGACCGCGCTGCGCTGGTATGGCGTCCGTGTTGCAGAACCACACCATGACGGCACCGTGCACTGGCATATGCTGTGCTTTATGCGCAAAAAAGATCGCCGTTCCATCACCGCGCTGCTGCGTAAATTTGCCATTCGAGAAGATCGTGCGGAGCTGGGAAATAACACCGGGCCGCGTTTCAAGTCAGAACTTATCAACCCGCGCAAAGGCACGCCGACCAGCTATATCGCCAAATACATCAGTAAGAACATCGACGGGCGCGGACTGGCTAAAGAAATCAGTAAGGAAACCGGCAAATCACTGCGTGATAGCGCCGAACATGTCAGCGCCTGGGCGTCACTGCATCGCGTTCAGCAATTCCGTTTCTTTGGCATTCCTGGGCGCCAGGCATACCGCGAGCTGCGTTTGCTGGCAGGTCAGGTGGAGAGGGTGCAGAGCGACAGCAAAGCGGGCGCGCCGGTGCTGGATAACCCGCGTCTGGATGCGGTGTTGGCTGCCGCCGATGCCGGCTGTTTTGCCACTTACATCATGAAGCAGGGCGGCGTGCTGATTCCCCGCAAACATCACCTCATCCGAACAGCCTACGAACTGAATGACGAGCCGGGCGCGTATGGCGATCACGGCATCCGTGTTTATGGCATCTGGTCCCCGATTGTAGAGGGCAGGATCTGCACGCACGCCATGAAATGGAAAATGGTGCGTAAGGCCGTTGACGTGCAGGAGGCGACAGCCGACCAGGGCGCTTGCGCCCCTTGGACTTGTGGCAATAACTGTCCCCCTGCTGAAAAAATGAACCATTTTGAGCATGGTTCGGAGGAAATTGGGGAGGCTGATCCACCGCCTGATTTCCACAATATGAGCAAAAAGGCGTTACGCGAGCTGAATGCCAGGCTGCGGCAGGTCAAGCCGCGACGCCGAAAGGGGTACAGGCAGGAAATTACTGAGCACCAACGGCTGCAACTGGTAGCAGAACTGTGGTCCAGAGGATTTGCGGGCAGTGAACCGGAGATTGATTTGCTTCTGCGCGGCGGCAGCATTCCATCCGGAGCCGGGCTGCGTGTCTTTTACCGCGATCACCGGTTGCAGGAAGACGACAAATGGCGGCAGTTGGAGTGATAGGTCGGATTTTATTGATTGATCATGAAAATGCTTAAAAATGAATTGGTTGGGCGTTATTAAGAAATCGATTTACATTCGGAAATTACTGTTATACTGTTTTTATATACAGTTGTAATTAAGGTTTATTTTGTCAGGACGAAGTTCCAGGAGAGGGATATGCAAGATTATTTTTTGGAGTCGGTGAAGCTCCAGCGTATTGATTTTTTTATCAAGCTTGTCGCGACGAGTGAGTGTAGTAACGAAGAAAAGGGACTGGCCATTCAGTGGGTGTCTGAGCTGACCGACGAGCTGATGGCGAAGATCCGTAGCCATGAATACAGCAAATCAATGGAAGTGTGAAATATAGATAGTTTTTTAATAATCAATTGATATTTAAAATTTCAGTGTGACCATCACGTTTTCATGAAATTTGTGGTTGTACCTTAGACGAAGCGGTAACTGGGCTATTAACTTTTAAGGGCATAACTGGTTGCTCTTTTTACCAACCAAAAGAAGGATTTTTCGGAATGGAATTAAAAAAAAGTGACTGGAAACATGAAGATAATAAACACTATCGAGGCCATCTTGATCGTATCTATGTTTCTACCACGGAAGAATGGGAAATTGGTTATTTTGTTGACCACTATCTCAAGAGCCATAAGAGTTCGACCACTGAGTCCAATAGAGATTTTGTGATGGAAAAAATCTCGACCTACCCTGGCCGTAAACCCATCAAGAGAACTGACCTCACAGCGTTCTTGGACGAAAGAATTAAATTTAACTCAAAGTGATGATAGCGAGTGCATGGCTATAGCGCATGAATCCGCATGATCGCTCAAGGATCGTTTTTGCCGAAGCCCACCAGTTCTGGCGGGCTTTTGCTTACGTCATGCAGGTGCATGAAAACCACTACATAAAGCGGGCAGGCGTGGCGGGGATACGAGCGCGCGCGAGGGATCACATTTGGTATGTCTGGTCCTTCATTATGACTAGTCGAATGATATTGAAAGTACTAGGATGAATGGGCATAGCTAATAAGAGCATTTTCTAATGTTAGCTTAATTTATAAAAATGAATGAACGTAAATCAAAGAGGCACAGCAATGGAATCCAGTGCAATTACTAAGAAAAAGATAGATTCAGGTAACCAGAGACTTGCTTCTCTGTTAGATGATGTAACACGTGGTAATATTAAAATCCCTGCTTTTCAGCGTGAATTTGTTTGGTCCGATGAACAAATATTAGGCTTGATTGATTCAATTTATAGCGGGTATCCTGTTGGTTCACTCCTATTATGGTCCACCAAAATACCACTAAAATTTGAAAGGAATGTTGGTGGTTTCTATCTTCCTGAGGTGAAAGAAGATTATCCAGTTAATTATGTTCTTGATGGTCAGCAACGTTTGACTACATTATTTGGTGTGTTCAATGCTGATAGAAAAACAGAAAATAAAGATTTAGCTGTTAGATTCAATATACATTATGTTCCTGCCTTGGATGCTTTTTATAATTATCAAACATTACCTGCTGACACGGCAAGTATTCCACTGAGCAACATACTAGATACGGCAAAACTCCTTCCAGAGTTAAGGCGTTTTTCTCCAAATGAGCAAGATAGAATTGCTAATCTTGTTGATAAATTTAAAGACTATGAGTTTCCTATAGTAACTATTAAGGAAAGAAGTAATCAAGAGGTTTGCAGAATTTTCCAAAGGATTAACTCTTCAGGCACAAGTTTAAGCACTATTGAACTTTTAACTGCATGGACATGGTCAGAAGATTTTAACTTACGTTCAGAAATGGACTCTTTAAAAGAATATCTTTCATCTGTTGGTTATGAACAAATTGATGAAGTTCTTTTGATGCGCTGCCTTACCGCGATAATAAATAAGAAAATAGATTCTGATACATTAATTGATGTTGATCCAGAAATATTATTATCAGCGATGCAAGATTTAAAAGGTGGAGTCAACAATGCCGTAGATTTTTTGGCAAAAGATTTGAAAATTAAAAACTCTATATTTCTTCCTTTTCCTATAATGTTAGTTCCAATTACATACTTTTTTGCAAAAGTAGCACGACCGACTGGATTTCAATATAGCTCTATTAAACGATGGTTTTGGTGTTGTGCGTTTTCACAGAGATATAAAGCAGGAACCAATACATATGTAATGGAAGATATTCTTTCTATGGACGGTATTATTAATTCTCCAGATGCTTATGTTCAACCAATGCCTAAAATAGAAACTGGTTTTTTTAAAAAAACATGGCGTATTAACTCTTCTGCTGCAAAAGCATCAATTTGTCTTTTATCACAACTTGGGCCTCGGAGTTTTATAACAGGTAAAACAGTTGATTTGGAAACTGCGTTGGCAGCCTATAATGCACGCCAATTTCATCATATTTATCCTAAGGCATATTTATCTAAACAAGGATTCGCTTTTCATGAATCAAATATAATAGCCAATATTGCGTTTCTTACGGCTCAGGATAATAATGCTATTTCTGATAATGATCCGAAAGTGTACTTCCCAAAAATACACGAGGCTGAGAGAGATTTAATATTTGATGCGGCTTTAATAAATCAAGTCTTGCGAAAAGGTGATAAGTCGTATGGTGAATTTATTGACATCAGAGAAGCTGATTTGATTGAACTTGCAACAAAAGCTATGACAGGGAAAATATAACAAACAGAATTCTCTGTTTGTTATATAAGGGTGGGTGAGTTATTTTGTGAGTGAGTATTTATCGAAACGGATTATAATCTCACCCAGCCAATTATTAATTTCTTCAATTCGTTTCTGTAATGGTTCTAATTCGTTTATTACAAATACTTTACTCGCCTTCTCCACATCCCCAAATCCCCCAACATTATTCGGCATTATCCCCATCATCTGCGGTGGTACGCGGTGAGCAGCCATCATGTCATCGCGGCTGACGTTCTTGATATTCAGAAACTCATCCTTTGCCGCCACCTCAGACAGCGGGATGATCTGAATCCCGTCCTTTTTGCCGTTGGGCGAGTACATAAACAGGTTGCGGAAGTTGCCCGGCCCCTTGGCGCTTTTCATCGCCTGGCGGATGTTGTTCACATCTTCCTGATTCTGCGCCGCGTCGGTCATATACATGATAAAACCCGCATGGCTGCCGTTGATGTAATACTTGCGGCGGAACAGCGTGGCGGACTCGTTAAGCAGAGCTGACGGGATGGCAGAGAGGTATTCCGGCAGGCCGTAAATCTCCTGGTTTAAATCCGGCTCCATCAGGTGAAAGATACTGCCTTTGGTGAACTCATAAGGCTGCGTAGTCATGCCGTATTGCACAAACCAGTATGTATCGAGATCGATCCCGCGGCGGGTGTATTTCGCCAGCGATGGCTCCAGCGAAAGGATGCCTCCAAGCCGGTTGGTGCGCTTCTCCAGATAAGCGTTACCAAACACCAGATAGTCCTGCACAAAACGGCTGAACGCCTGCTGGCTAAGCAGTGGATGCGGGATAAACGTGCTGGTCAGAATGTTGCGCTTAACGGCAATTGATGAACTGTGATGCACAGCTGCGCGGTAGGTTCGCGCTAATCCGTCAAAGCTCACCGGCGGCTCATACCAGCGATCCATTTGCACGCATTCCACATAGTCCAGCAGTTCGCGGCGGTCCAGCACCGGGATAGGGTCACCAAAGCTGAACGCCTCTGCAGAAATGGTATTGGCAGGCTGCTCAACCGTATCCGTTGGCGCAGTGCTGGTGAGGGCGTCGTGTTCACTCATCAAAAAATCTCCACAATATTACTGGTATTGGCGGATTCGCCCTGCAGCGGTTCGTTAAACAGCGCGTGCATCGTTGCCCAGGCCAAATCGGCGTGGCTGGCTTCTTCGCTTCGGTTGGCTTCGTAAGTAGGGCGGTTGCCGCTGGCGGTGGTGGCGCGGCGGATAGCCATAAACGATTGCGCAATGTCGGTGTGCCCGGCGTCGAACTCCAGACGGCGGTGGCTGATTATGTCGTAGGCCTTGAGCACCAGGGCGTTTTTGACATTGGGGTTGTAGACAAACTCCCGCACGGCGGGAAAGAACGCTTTCACGTTCTCGTAAACACCGTGACCGACGCCGGTGGAGTCAATGCCGATATAGGTCACGTTATACTGCTGCGTCAGTTTCTTGATGGCATCCGCCTGGGCGCGGAAGTCCATCCCGCGCCACTGGTGGCGCTCAAGAATGCGGAATTTACCGCCCGGAACCGCCGGTGGGGCCACCACCACGCACCCGGCACTGTCGCCGTTCTGCGTACCTTTCGCCGGGTCATAACCGATCCAGACTTCGCGCCAGCCAAACGGGCGCAGCGCCAGTGCCTGAAAATCGGACCAGACTTCCCAGCTATCCACCATGCATGCCTGCAGCTCGCTGAGTGGGAACACCGACGCCAGATCGTCAATAAATTCGCACATCAGCAGGTTCTGGTATTCGTCCGGGCTGTACTCCATGCGCAACTGGTCGAGGTCGAACAGGTTACAGCCGCCGCGCACCGCGTCCTCTACGGTGACGATCTGCCGATACTGCCCGTCCGGGCAGAGCAGGCCGGGTGCCAGATTGCTGTGGGTCAGGTCAATGTCCACTTTGTCCGCTCTGGCGCGGCCCCGGTTGAACAGCGCGCCGGACCAGAATGGATAGGCGCTGTGAGTCAGGCTGGACGGCGTGGAAAAGTAGGTTTGACGCCATTTTTTATGAATGGCCATCCCGGAGGCGACTTTGCGTAGCTCCTGGAATTTCGGTATCCAGAAATATTCATCAAGGTACAGATTGCCATGGTAGCTCTGCGCCGTGCGGGCGTTGGTGCCCAGGAAGTACAGGCACGCGCCATTGCTGAGCGTCATCGGGTCGCCTTTCAGCTCCACCTCAACCTCTTTGGCAAAGTCGATGATGTACTGCTTAAAGACGTGCGCCTGCGCTTTACTGGCAGAAAGGAAAATCTGGTTGCGCCCGGTGGTGATGGCGTCAATCAGCGCCTCACGGGCAAAAAAGAAGGTCGCCCCGATCTGGCGCGATTTAAGCAGGTTACGGATACGGTGGCGGTTGCCTGCGTCGAACCAGTGGCGCTGATAGTCGAACATGGTGTTGTGAAAAACGTCCTGCAGCTTCTCGATCTGCGCGTCGGTAAAGACATTCTTTTCCGGCTGCCGGCGCGGGCCTTTGTTACGGTTCGCCACTTTCGGGTTTAAATCCGCTTCGTTACCGCCATCATTGAATTTGCCGATCCGGGCGTGGCGTTCCGACTGGCGCGCCAGCAGGTCAATCTCCTTGAAGTCTTTCCCTTCTTTTTGCTCCTTCATGATGAGCTGGCAGTAACGCGCGGCGGTGGTGAGCTGCATCTGATCCAGCGGCCCATAGCTGCCCCACTTATCGCGTTTCTTCCAGCTATGAACGGTTGCAACTTTCTCACCCAGCATTTCAGCAATGCGGGCGACACGGTATCCCTGAAAATAGAGCAGCATGGCCTGCCGGCGGGGATCGAGGTCTGCGGGTGTCAGTGTGGTGTTCATGGCACAAGGTTACGGCCTTGAATCACGGCTTTCCCCGGCTTCGTTTTGTATAGCGGAGGGTACAAGCGCCGCGCGTTGTTTCACTCCACCATCACCGCAACCATAAGGCTCCAGTAAGTTATTTAACGGAGCACGGCTCATGACAGTGAAAGCAAAGCGTTTCCGTATCGGGGTGGAAGGTGCCACCACCGACGGGCGCGAAATCCAGCGCGAATGGTTGGAACAGATGGCTGCCAGCTATAACCCGACGGTCTACACCGCGCTGATTAACCTTGAGCACATCAAATCTTACTCCCCGGACAGTGCCTTTAACCGCTACGGCAAAGTGACGGCGCTGGTTGCCGAAGAGATCCAGGACGGCCCGCTGGCAGGAAAAATAGCGCTTTATGCCGATGTCGAGCCGACGGACTCCCTCGTAGCGCTGGTGAAGAAAGGCCAGAAGCTTTTCACCTCCATGGAGGTCAGCCCGAAATTTGCCGACACCGGCAAAGCCTACCTTGTTGGCTTGGCGGCTACTGACGATCCGGCGAGCCTCGGCACTGAAATGCTGGCATTCAGCGCCAGCGCCACGCATAACCCGCTGGCTAACCGCAAACAGAAGCCGGAAAACCTGTTTACCGCTGCAGAAGAAACGGTGATCGAGCTGGAATTTCTGGACGACAAACCCTCGCTCTTTGCCCGCGTCACCGCGCTGTTCACCAAAAAAGAGCAGACCGATGACGCGCGTTTCTCCGATGTGCATAAAGCCGTTGAGCTGGTCGCCACCGAACAGCAGAACCTGAGTGAACGCACGGACAAATCCCTGACCGACCAGGACAAGCGGCTTTCCTCGCTGGAGTCCTCCCTGCAGGAACAGCAGACAGCCTTTGCTGAGCTTGAGCAGAAGCTGAGCCTGGAAGACAGCCGCAAAGATTACCGCCAGCGTGCGCCGGGCGGTGACGCGCCGGCAGGCACACTGACCAATTGCTGATGGAGCATAAAACCCGATGAAAAAGAAAACCCGCTTTGCCTTCAATGCCTATCTGCAGCAACTGGCGCGCCTGAACGGTGTGGAGGTGAAAGAACTCTCCAGCAAATTTACCGTGGAGCCATCCGTGCAGCAGACGCTGGAAGACCAGATCCAGCAATCCGCTGCATTCCTGACGCTGATTAACATCACGCCGGTTGCGGAGCAGTCCGGTCAGTTGCTGGGGCTGGGTGTGGGCAGCACGATTGCCGGAACCACCGACACCACCACCAAAGAACGTGAGCCGACCGATCCGACGTTGATGGAGGACGCGGAATATAAATGCGAGCAGACCAACTTTGATACGGTGCTGACCTACGCCAAGCTGGATCTGTGGGCCAAGTTCCAGGACTTTCAGGTGCGTATCCGCGACGCCATCGTTAAGCGTCAGGCGCTGGACCGCATCATGATCGGCTTCAACGGCGAGAAGCGCGCCAAAACCTCCAGCCGTGCTGACAACCCATTGTTGCAGGACGTTAACAAGGGCTGGCTGCAGAAAATCCGCGAAGACGCACCCGATCACGTAATGGGCAGCGCAACCAAAGACGGTATCACCACCAAAGGCGCGGTCAAGGTAGGTAAGGGCGGCGACTATGCCAACCTGGACGCCGTGGTGATGGATGCGGTCAACGAGCTGATCGACGCCGTTTATCAGGATGATGACGATCTGGTTGTTATCTGCGGGCGCGAGCTGCTGTCCGACAAATATTTCCCGTTGGTCAACAAAGAGCAGGAAAACAGCGAGAAGCTGGCAGCCGATCTGATCATCAGCCAGAAACGTATGGGCGGCCTGCAGGCCGTACGTGCGCCTTACTTCCCGGCTAACGCTTTGCTGATCACCCGCCTGGATAACCTCTCCATCTACTGGCAGGAAGACACCCGCCGCCGCTCTGTTATCGACAACCCGAAACGTGACCGGATTGAAAACTTCGAATCGGTTAACGAGGCGTATGTGGTTGAGGATTACCGCTGCGCGGCGCTGGTTGAAAACATCGAAATCGGTGATTTCAGCGCGTCTATGGCCTCGTCAGAAACCCCTGAAACAGAAGCCGGAGAGTAACGCATGAGCCTGAGTCCGGCACGGCAGCACCGCCTGCGTATTCAGGCAGAGCAGGCCGCCCGTGAGGGCGGCAGCGTTCGCCACGCAACGGGTTATGACCTGATGCTGCTGCAACTGGCAGAGGACCGCCGCCGCCTCAAGGGCATCCAGTCCACGGTGAAAAAGGCGGAAATCAAGGTGGAGCTGCTACCGAAATATGCTGCCTGGGCTGATGGCGTGCTGGCTGCCGACGGCGCGCAGCAGGACGACGTGCTGATGTTTGTGATGCTGTGGCGTATCGATGCCGGCGATTATGCCGGCGCGCTGGAGATCGGGCACCATGCGCTGCGCCATGGCTGGGTGATGCCGCTGGGCAATCGCAATGTGCAAACCGTTCTTGCAGAGGAAATGGCAGACGCCGCGCAAAGCGCGCTGCTTGCTGCTACCGCTTTTGATGCCAGTCTGCTCCTGCAGGCGCTGGATCTGACAACGGATTTCGATATGCCGGACCAGTCGCGGGCGCGCCTGCATAAAGCCATCGGATTGGTACTGAGTGAAAGCAACCCGGCATCGGCTCTGAATCACATCACCCATGCGCTGCAGCTTGATCCTCGCTGTGGTGTGAAAAAAGAAAAACAGCAACTGGAGCGCAGACTGCGCAACGACCGCTAACGAATGTGCCCCGCGCACGGGCGGCACGGGGTGGCGAAAGGCATTGCCACATCCAAACCCCGTCCACCGCCCACTTATTCAGGAGAAACCCGCATGAAGTTTGTTGCGCCCGAACAGGCACCGGAACAGGCGGAGGTCATCAAAAATACGCCGTTCTGGCCTGATGTGGACCTGTCGGAGTTTCGCAGTGTGATGCGCACTGACGGCACGGTGACGCAGCCACGTTTAAAGCAGGTGGTGCTGACGGCAATTTCAGAGGTTAACGCAGAGCTGTACGACTTTCGCCACCGCCAGCAGATGCTGGGCTATCGTTCGCTGGCTGAGGTTCCGGCGGAAATCCTCGACGGCAAAAACGAGCGAATCCGGCACTACCACAACGCCGTTTATTGCTGGGCGCGCGCCGTGCTCAATGAGCGTTACCAGGATTATGACGCCACAGCGTCCGGTGTTAAGCGCGGGGAGGAACTGGCGGAGGCCAGCGGTGATCTGTGGCGTGATGCCCGCTGGGCAATCAGCCGGGTGCAGGATGCTGCGCATTGTACGGTGGAGCTTATCTGATGAAAGTGCGTGCGTACCAATATGACACGGTGGATGCGCTCTGCTGGCGGCATTACGGGCGCACGCAGGGCGTTACGGAGCAGGTGCTGCAGGCCAATCCAGGGCTGGCAGAGTATGGCCCACTTTTACCGCACGGGCTGCAGGTGGAGCTGCCGGACATTACGGCAGCCACCACGGCGCAGACCGTCCAGCTATGGGACTGAATAATGACGCTTGAAAGAATAAGTGCCTTTACCACGTACTGCATCGCCGTGGTGCTCGCGTGGCTGGGCGATCTGTCGCTCAAAGATGCCTCTACGGTCGGCGGTGTCCTGATTGGTGTGCTGATGCTGGCGATCAACTGGTACTACAAACACAAGACATACCTGCTGCTGCGCGGCGGGCAAATCACGCGGGAGGACTATGAATCCTTCAATCGCTAAGCGCTGCCTTGTCGGTACGGTGCTGGCTATCGCCGCCACATTGCCCGGTTTTCAGCGACTTCACACCTCTGTGGAAGGGCTGAAACTGATTGCCGATTACGAAGGATGCCGGCTACAGCCTTATCAGTGCAGCGCGGGCGTATGGACCGACGGTATTGGCAACACGTCCGGCGTGGTGCCCGGTAAAACCATCACGGAACGGCAGGCGGCGCAGGGGCTTATCGCCAACGTGCTGCGCGTGGAGCGACGGTTTGCAAAGTGTGTGGCGCAGCCAATGCCGCAAAAGGTTTATGACGCGGTGGTGTCGTTTAGTTTCAACGTCGGCACCGGCAGCGCCTGCCGCTCCACGTTGGTTAAATTGCTGAACCAAAAGCGTTGGACTGATGCGTGCCGGCAGTTACCGCGCTGGGTGTACGTCAACGGTGTGTTTAATCAGGGGCTGGAAAATCGCCGCTCGCGGGAAATGGCCTGGTGCCTGCAGGGCGCCAGCACGTGATGCGCACTTTGGTAATCATCGCGGCGTTGCTGGCGGCGCTGGGCTGGCAGTCGTGGCGGCTCAATAACGCCAGTCACACCATCGAGACGCAGGGCGCGATACTGGCAAGCCAGGCGCAGGAGCTGGCGAAGAAAAACAGCCAACTGATCGGCCTGTCCATTCTGACCGAAGCCAACAGCCGGGAGCAGGCGCGGCTTTATGCAGCAGCGGAACAGACCACCACGCTGCTGCGAAGTCGCCAGCACCGCATCGAGGAGTTGAAACGTGAAAACGAAGATTTACGCCGCTGGGCTGACACTCCTTTGCCTGCTGACATTATCCGGCTGCGCGAACGTCCGGCCCTCGCCGGAGGTGCAGCTTACCGTGAGTGGCTGTCCGAGAGTAACGCAGTGCCGACTGGAAAGGTCAGCGCCGCGCAATAATGGCGATCTGAATGCGCTGCTGGATGAAACGGAGACCGCCTGGGTGCGCTGTGCCGACAAAGTGGACACCATAATTGCGTGTCAGGAGCGAAACAGTGAACAAGCCGCAGTCTTTACGCCACGCCCTGAATAAAGCGGTGCCTTACATCCAGAACAACCCGGACAAGCTGCATCTTTTTGTGGATAACGGATCACTGGTAACAACCGGTGCCAGCTCCATGTCATGGGAATACCGCTACACCCTGAACGTGGTGATCGAAGATTTCAGCGGTGACCAGAATCTGCTGATGGCTCCAGTCCTGCTGTGGCTTCGTACCAACCAGCCGGACGCCATTAACAACCCGGAGCTGCGCGAAAAGTTGTTCACTTTTGAGATCGATATTTTGCGCAATGATATTTGCGATATCAGCCTTAACCTGCAGCTTACCGAGCGCGTGCTGGTCAGTGCCGACGGCGGGATTTCTACAGTTGAAACAGAGCCAGAACCTGACGAACCCGAAGAAAGTTGGACGGTGAAACGTGGATAATCTGCATAAGGTGGATGACTGGCTGGCAGCACTGCTGGCGAATCTGGAACCGGCAGCGCGTAAACGTATGATGCGCGAGCTGGCGCAGGAATTACGCCGGAATCAGCAAAATAATATCCGCCTGCAGCGCAACCCGGACGGCACCGCTTATGAACCTCGCCGGGTAACTGCCAGAACCAAAAAAGGGCGCATCAAGCGCCAGATGTTTGCAAAGCTGCGCACAGCTAAATACCTGAAAACTGCCGCCAGCGCGGATTCAGCTAGCGTGCAGTTTGCAGGACAGGTGCAGCGCATTGCCCGTGTCCATCATTACGGCTTACGTGAGAAAGTTAATAATTCAATGAAGAGTATTAATTACCCTAAGCGAAATTTACTCGGATTCAATTCTGAGTTTGAGGTAGAAGCGGTTTTATTGAGTTTTTTATTGAAACAATGAGTGCTGAAAGTTATATTGTTGTTTTTCTTTGACTGTTTAGGTGTCAAGTGTTAGCGACTAATCAAATAATTGATGTGCCCGCCGCTGGAACCTTTAATTTTATTACCGGGGATAATGGGTCCGGTAAAACAAGGTTTTTGACAGTTCTAGCTAATTCAGTTTTAAATGATTTGATTTCAAGTGGTAGTGAGTATGATAAATTAATCTGTCTGACTGGTACTGTTTATGAAAAATTCCCTAGGCCATTAAGAAAGAAAGATTATAAAAGTGAGAAATACGATAAGGTTTATTCTTATTTTGGCGGTAGGGTGAATAATAACGTTTTCTCAGACCTCTCGCCTTTTCGGGTTATAATGAAATGCTATTGTGGGTTTGGAATAAATCCAGGTTCTTTTGAGTTGGCAGGTAAATTATTAAATGAGCTTGGGTTTAGTTCTACTGTGGAATGTAAGTTTAGAAATGAAAAGTCTAAATTGGAGAATGGACGCTCCATAATCAACAACGAGGATGTAACTGTAAATTTATCTGAGTCGTCGTCACAACTGACTAACATAACAAGGCAAAGCATTGTTAATGATGATTTGTTCTTATTAAATATAAATTTCGTTAAGCTTTCTGATGAAAAATCATATGGCATACGAGATCTGAGTTCTGGTGAACGAAGTTTTATAATAACAATATTGTCACTTGTGTTTAGTTTGAGAGAACGAACCCTCATTTTATTTGACGAACCAGAGAACTCAATGCACCCGAAATGGCAGGAGAAAATAATATCAACAATTAAGTATATTGTTGATATTTTATCACCTGAATCAACTGTAATAATTGCAACTCATTCCCCATTGGTTGTTTCATGTGTGACAAATAATAATACGTTTACGTTGAATTTGCCTGGTGAGCACATATGGAAAGCTTCATATTATGCTGGTAATAACGCTGATTCAGTGTTAAAGGAACAGTTTGGGGTGATCTCGCCAAGATCTGAAGAATTTCAGATTGCTATGCAAAAGTGCTTGACTTCATTTAGTTTGAATAAAGAAGGTGGTTCTTTCTTGCAGGATATGGAGCGATTATTTGGAATGAAAATATCCTTAAATAAGGATGACCCACTTTATGATGCTTATGAGACACTTATGGATTTTTATCTGGAGAGGAAACTATGAGCTTGGGTCCAGGGAAACTAAGTCCGGTGCATAGGGTTTTTATAAACAGAAGGGAAGCTAGATTGTTGATAGCTGAATTTCTTTCTGGAACAATTCTTTGGTCTGATCCAAAGTTATCCGCTCTAAAGAATAATATAAGATTATCTCTACGAGAGCAGCAATGTGGGCGTTGTGTTTTTTGTCGTAGAATAATAAAAGAGGAGCGCAGGAACAGTACTGAAGATATTGAGCACTTTCTGGATAAATCCAAATGGTATTATAAAAAATGGGCCTTTCATCCTATGAATTTATCTATAGCATGTCACTCATGCAACTTTGTTAAAAGTACGAAGCAAATGGGAGATATTAATATTCAGCGCGCGCAGTATCTAGTGCCTGGTATTGGTGTGTTTAGATGGTTGCATCCATATTTTGACGACTACCATGAAAATATCTCAATAGAGAAGGGTTGGGTATATCGTATTGTTGATGGAGCGCCAAATCATAATGGAGCAGAAAATTTAATTAGAGAGTGTGAGTTGTCGGGAATAGCTAATATAGAACGCAATGCTGAAAACTATAAATTGACGTGTCAAAGGCTATTGAAGTTAGCAATTGCTTGTGCTGCCAAAGGTCAAATTACACGAATGCAAAAATTGCAGTTGTCTTTGCAGGAATTAATGGAATCGAAACAATTTGACTTTTAGTAGGTTTTAAAGAAGAAAGATTGAATTGCTACTTTGCTCCTCTTATCCTTTTTAAGTATCAAAATGACTGTTGCTTGCAATCAAATTGTACTGTGAATGGTACAATTTGGTACTCATGCAAATTCTGTCAATTGCATGTAATCATAACCAGATGAATGCGCAACTAACAGAAATTATGCGCCTTATCACCAATCTGATCCGCACCGGCACCGTGACCGAAGTAGATCGGGAAAACTGGCTGTGCCGGGTGAAGGTAGGCGAACTCGAAACCAACTGGATTAACTGGCTGACGCTGCGCGCCGGCGGTGCGCGGACTTGGTGGTGTCCGTCGCCGGATGAACAGGTGGTGGTGTTGAGCATGGGCGGCAATCTGGAAACTGCCTTTGCACTGCCCGCGATTTATTCCAATCAATTTGCACCGCCGTCGGATTCCGTGGATGGTTGCGTGACGGAATACCCGGACGGGGGTTGGTTTGAATATGAACCCGCCACCGGGCGCTGGTTCGTCAAAGGCATTAAATCCATGGTGATTGAAGCTGCGGACAATATCACCCTGAAAACTGGCGAGTTCGTGGTGGAGGCCAATACCACGCGCATTAACAGCGAGGTGGTGATCAATGGTGGCGTCACCCAGGGCGGTGGCGCCATGAGTTCCAACGGGATCGTCGTGGATAATCACGCCCACATAAAAGTGAAAGCGGGCGGTGATATATCGGGAGGCCCGGTATGAGACTCTATATTGGCATGAGTCGGAATGACGGGCAGACAATGACTGACACGGCGCATCTGCGCCAGTCGGTGCGGGATATTCTGCTGACGCCACAGGGCAGCCGGCTTGCCCGCCGGGAATACGGTTCCTTGCTCTCCGCGCTGATTGACCAGCCGCAGAATCCGGCGCTGCGTCTGCAGATCATGTCTGCAGTCTATGTGGCGCTGACCCGCTGGGAGCCACGGCTTACGCTGGATTCCATCACTATCAACAGCGACTTTGACGGCACCATGCTGGTAGAGCTTACCGGTAAACGTAATAGTGGCGCGCCTGTTTCCTTTTCCGTATCCACCGGAGCAGACAATGCCAGTCATTGACCTTTCCCAACTCCCCGCGCCGCAGATTGTGGATATACCGGATTTTGAGACGCTGTTGGCTGAACGCAAGGTGACATTCATTGCGCTTTATCCTGCAGAGGAACAGGCTGCCGTTCGGCGCACGCTGGCGCTTGAATCTGAACCCGTCACCAAGTTGCTGCAGGAAAGCACCTACCGCGAAATCCTGCTGCGCCAGCGTATCAACGAGGCCGCGCAGGCGGTCATGGTGGCGTATGCCATCGGCGGCGATCTCGATCAACTGGCTGGCAACTACAACGTCAAACGCCTGACGGTAACACCTGCTGACAACAACGCCGTGCCGCCGGTTGCCGCGGTGATGGAAAGCGACGAGGCTTTACGCCTGCGCGTTCCCTCTGCGTTTGAGGGGCTGTCCGTGGCTGGTCCCACGGCGGCCTATGAGTTTCATGCTAAAAGTGCTGACGGGCGAGTGGCGGATGCCAGTGCAACCAGCCCGGCACCGGCTGAGGTGGTACTTACCGTGCTGAGCCGTGAGGGTGACGGCACGGCAGAGAATCACCTGCTGGCGTTGGTTGAGCAGGCGCTTAACAGCGAGAACGTGCGCCCGGTGGCAGACCGCCTGACGGTGCGCAGTGCCGAAATCATCCCTTATAGCGTGGATGCGACGATCTTTCTTTATCCGGGGCCGGAAGCTGAGCCGGTGATGGCGGCGGCAAAAGCCAGCCTGCAGAAGTATATCGCCAGCCAGACGCGGCTGGGACGCGATATCCGGCGCAGCGCCATTTATGCCGCGCTGCATGTTGAAGGTGTGCAGCGCGTGGAGCTGGCGTCGCCACTGAATGACGTGGAGCTGGACAAGACGCAGGCGGCATCCTGTACGGAATGGCGCGTTACCAACGGGGGCACGGATGAATAGCCTGCTGCCGCCCGGTTCATCGTCGCTTGAGCGCCGACTGGCGCAGAGCTGCAGCGGAATTACCGATTTGCAGGTGCCGCTACGTGACCTGTGGAACCCGGCAACGTGTCCGGTCAGCTTCCTGCCATATCTGGCATGGGCGTTTTCTGTTGACCGCTGGGACGAAAGCTGGACGGAAAGCGTCAAACGCCGGGTGGTGCAGGATGCTTTCTATATCCATCAGCACAAAGGCACAACCAGCGCCGTGCGGCGCGTGGTGGAGCCGTTCGGCTTCCTGATCCGCATAATTGAGTGGTGGCAGACCGGCGAGACACCGGGGACATTTCGCCTGAACATTGGTGTGCAGGACCAGGGCATTACGGAAGAAACCTGGCTGGAGCTGGAGCGACTGATCAGGGACGCCAAACCATGCAGCCGTCACCTTGCCGGAATGTCCATAAACCTGCAGACCAGCGGGCCGTATTTTACGGGCGCAGCCAACTATAGCGGTGAAGAGATCACCGTCTATCCGTATATCAATGAAACCATTATTTGCGGCGGCACTGCTTATGAGGGTGGCGCGGTCCATGTTACTGACACAATGAGAGTGCATCCATGAGCCAAAAATTCTATACCCTGCTGACGGAGATCGGCGCGGCAAAACTTGCAAGTGCTGCCGCGCTCGGCGTGCCGCTGAAAATTACCCAGATGGCAGTGGGGGACGGCGGCGGCGTGCTGCCAACGCCCAATGCGCAACAAACAACGTTGATTGGCGAAAAGCGCCGGGCAGCGTTGAACATGCTGTATATCGATCCGCAGAACAGCAGCCAGATTATTGCAGAGCAGGTGATTCCTGAAACCGAAGGGGGTTGGTGGATTCGCGAGGTTGGGCTATTCGATGAAACCGACGCGTTGATCGCCGTGGGCAACTGCCCGGAGAGCTACAAGCCGCAACTGGCAGAAGGAAGCGGGCGCACGCAGACCGTGCGGATGATACTGATTACCAGCAATACCGATAACGTCACCCTGAAAATTGACCCATCCGTGGTGCTCGCGACCCGTAAGTATGTGGATGACAAGGTGCTGGAGATTAAGCTGTATGTGGATGACCAGATGGCAAAACATCTTGCTGCTGCTGATCCCCATCGACAGTATGCGCCCAAGGAAAGTCCAACATTCACCGGCACACCAAAAGCACCGACTGCGGCGGCAGGAAACAGCACCACGCAAATTGCCAGCACCGCTTTTGTACAAGCAGCGATTGCCGCGCTGGTTGGTTCATCTTCGGCAGCCTTGGACACGCTGAATGAGCTGGCAAAAGCTTTGGGCAACGATCCCAACTTTGCAACCACCGTGACCAATGCACTTGCGGGAAAAATGGATAAATCTTCCAACGGTTCAGATATTGCCGACGTTACCGCATTCCTGAACAACCTCGGCCTGGGTGCCGGTTCGGCACTTCCGGTCGGTGTCCCGGTCCCATGGCCACTTGCCTCGGTCCCTGAAGGATGGCTCAAGTGCAATGGCGCGGCATTTACAGCAGCACAGTATCCAAAACTGGCACAGGCGTATCCTGAGTTGAAACTTCCTGATTTGCGTGGTGAATTCATCCGCGGATGGGATGATGGTCGGGGCGTTGATGCAGGACGTTCTCCGGGACAGTGGCAGGGGGATGCCCTTCAGGACCATATGCACAAGTACTACACAATTTATCCTGGCGGAGATAACGACCGGGGATCGGTTTCCTCAATATTCTCAATTGATAACGATATATGGGCAATGACAGCGGGTGTTGATTCAGCGCGGGTGGCATCTGAAACCCGTCCTCGCAATATTGCATTTAACTACATCGTGAGGGCAGCATAATGCCGACAGCAGTATTAGAAAATGGTTTTGCCGTCGCAGCAGGGAATGTTTTGATTTTTAATTATGATGGATTAACACGTGAGTATTTGGGGCAGTCAACCGAGTATCTTCCGGTGGGCGTTAGTCTCCCTGCCAATGCCTGCACAGACAAACCTCTGGCTGCAAAAAACAGTTATGTTGTCTGCCGAAACACTCAACTGACCGGATGGGAATATCTGGCGGATCATCGCGGCGAAACCGTCTGGAACGTCAAAACGGGAGAAACCATTGAAATCACTGCACCGGGTGATTATCCGGTTGATACGACGATCTACGCACCATCAACTCGTTATGATAAGTGGAACGGCGAATGCTGGAAGACTGATGAAGCAGCACACAAGGCGGCAGTAATCGCGGAAGCAAATGCCACTAAAGCTGCGCTTATCAAAAGCGCGAGTGAAAACATCGAACCCTTGCAGGATGCTGTAGAGCTTGGTATGGCAACAGACGAAGAAAAAAGTCAATATAATGCCTGGCGAAAATACCGTGTATTGCTGACGCGCGTGGATACATTGCTGGCCCCCAATATCAGTTGGCCTGAACCTGTTGAAGATTAATTCCGATATGCAATTGCGGGTGGGCACTCTTGCATTATGCAATTTCCCTGCACAGCCACACTATGTGGACCTTCCACATATCAACCAGAATATAGACACACATGTGTCTATATTCTAAATTGCGAATGCGGGGTGTTATTTTTTAATCCGGTTTTATCGCATCTTTAAGTTCTGACAGAGCAATTGAGCTACTGTTACCGAAAGCACCGAAAGTGGCGTTTTTTGTTTTCGGTATATAAGTCGAAACTTCTCTCCCGATTGTTTTAACTTTATGTCCGAGGGTGAATATCTGTCTGCGATAATTATTTTTATTTAAGGTTCCGATATTTGTTTTGTCTTTTTCGATTGATAAATGCTCGAGTAGTTTGTATCTGATAACAAGTTTTCGAAATTCGCCTTTGTCGCATACTGCTGGTAAACAGTTAAAATAGAGAACAATGAGCTCATCGGTTGATAACTGTGCCCGAACTATTCTGGCGTAGTCCTGCTTTATCTCATCATTAAGGCTTGAATTATGAATAATTATTAATATCCTATATAAATTCCTAAAGTAATGTCCAAAGTAACCATTATGATGTTTATTGAAATTGCGGTACCTTCTCTTTGTCTGGCTAATTATTACAGCGGAACCATCGCTGGTTTTTGCATTAGATATCGGGTTTTTATTGGTTGGTAGTATTAATATTGTGTCTATTAATTGAGAAAAGGCGTCGCGTTGTTTTTTGCTTTTATAACTCAGATTGTCTATAAGATTGTTGTGAATACTTAATAAATTATAAAATCTATTTTCGAAATATTGCTTTTCGTTTTCTTTGTTTTGTTTGAGTTGAAGGTGGATTGTGAACAGTAACGCCGAAAATGTAATGAAGCCTAAAAGTGGATTTAATACACCGCCAAAATAGTCACCTAAAGTTCCGTATATTGCCATCTCGTCAGTAAACTTTACTGCTTGATTCTCTTGTGTTGATATAACTATGTGGTTTTGAGCTTTAAAATAAAAGGCAGTAATTATAATGCCTAGTGTGACTATTGCAATAACCATGATTAAACTTATATTTATTCGTTTCACTTTTGATGCTCCGTGATATTAATGATGGCGCTTCTGCTTCTTTTTGTATGTGTAATAAATAATATAATTTGAAGGAGAATGCAATTTTAAGCAATGGATTCTGAGGGTTTCTGATGAGCGTTATAAGAAATATATAATATTCGTACCTTACCTCAAATTTTATGCCATAAGTTTTCTGATATATAAACACGATATCGGCACTGCAGATTAATTGGTGGGTTAACAGTTAGGCACCTAATTGTGGCTGACGTCCTGCGCGTCGGCAGGATGAAATAGAGCTAATGCTCTCTGTTATCCAGGTCGATTAGGATTAATGTACCAGCAGCCATACAAAGCCCGCCGCGTGCGCCGCGCGTATATCAACCAGAACATAGGCACATCCCAGTAAACCAGAGAGATTGCCTTATGGCTCAGGATTACCACCACGGGGTGCGCGTTGTTGAAATCAACGAGGGCACCCGACCGATTACCACGGTGAGCACTGCCATCGTGGGCATGGTCTGCACCGGCGATGATGCCGATGCGTCCGTGTTTCCCCTCAATACGCCGGTACTGCTCACCGATGTGCTGACCGCCAGCGGTAAGGCAGGGGAGTCCGGCACGCTGGCCCGTTCGCTCGATGCGATTGCAGACCAGGCAAAACCCGTCACCGTCGTTGTGCGCGTGGCGCAGGGCGAAACCGAAGCGGAAACAACCTCCAACATTATCGGCGGAGTAACGGCTGACGGTAAAAAAACGGGGATGAAAGCGCTGCTTTCGGCGCAGTCGCAACTTGACGTCAAGCCGCGCATTCTCGGCGTTCCGGGGCATGATACGCAGGCCGTTGCCACAGAACTGCTGAGCGTGGCGCAAAGCCTGCGCGGGTTTGCCTATCTCTCCGCTTACGGCTGCAAAACCGTGGAGGAAGCCATTGCCTACCGCGCTAATTTCAGTCAGCGCGAGGGGATGCTGATCTGGCCTGATTTCATCAATTTTGACACCGTGCTGAATGCAGATGCGACGGCTTACGCCTCCGCCCGTGCGCTCGGACTGCGCGCCAAAATAGACGAGCAGACGGGCTGGCACAAAACCCTGTCCAACGTAGGCGTGAACGGCGTCACCGGCATTTCCGCCGATGTGTTCTGGGATCTGCAGGACCCGGCAACCGATGCGGGACTGCTGAACCAGAACGACATCACGACGCTGATCCGCAAAGACGGTTTCCGCTTCTGGGGTTCCCGCTGCCTCAGTGATGATCCGCTGTTTGCCTTTGAGAACTACACCCGCACGGCGCAGGTACTGGCTGACACCATCGCAGAAGCGCACATGTGGGCGGTGGATGGCGTGCTTAACCCGTCGCTGGCCCGCGACATTATCGAAGGTATCCGCGCCAAATTGCGCAGCCTGAAATCGCAGGGTTACATCATCGGTGCAGACTGCTGGCTGGATGAGTCCGTGAACGATAAAGACTCCCTGAAAGCCGGGAAGCTCACTATCGACTACGACTACACGCCGGTGCCACCGCTTGAAAACCTCATGCTGCGTCAGCGCATCACCGATCAGTACCTGCTGGACTTCTCCAGCCAGGCCAGCGCGTAAGGGGACACCATGGCTTTACCTCGTAAGTTAAAACACCTGAACCTGTTCAACGACGGGAACAACTGGCAGGGGATTGTCGAGTCGCTGACGCTGCCGAAATTCACCCGCAAATTTGAAAAGTATCGCGGCGGCGGGATGTCGGGCGCGGTTGATGTGGATATGGGGCTGGATGATGGCGCGCTGGATACGGAGTTTTCCATTGGTGGAATGGAGTCGCTGATCTTCAAACAACTGGGTAAACCGACCGCTGACGCCGTGCAGCTGCGTTTCACCGCCTCCATTCAACGCGATGATACTGGCGAAGTGCAGGCCGTAGAGCTGGTTACGCGCGGACGCCCCAAAGAGGTTGATTCCGGCGAGCTGAAAACGGGGGAGAGCAACGCCAGCAAAGTCAGTTTCACCAACAGCTACGCCAAACTGACCATCAATGGTGAGGTGCTGTACGAGGTTGACCTGATCAACATGATTGAAATTGTGAACGGTGTGGATTTGATGGAAGCACACCGCAGTGCCCTTGGCCTCTGATAACGCTTAACGGCGCGGGCTTCCGCGCATAGTTTCCCGATTTAAGGACATAACCATGAGTGACAAAGCAAACGAAAAAACGGTGGTGCTGGATACGCCCATTCAGCGCGGAAAAAATCAGATCACTGAGGTGGTGTTGCGCAAACCGCAATCCGGTGCGCTGCGCGGCACTCGCCTGCAGGCCATCATGGATATGGATGTGAGCGCCATGATGACAGTGATCCCGCGTATCTCCACTCCAACACTCACCCCGCAGGAAATGGCAGAACTGGACCCGGCGGACCTCACCGCAATGTCCGTGGAGGTGGTCACTTTTTTGTTGAAGAAGTCGGTGCTTGCCGATTTGCCGACAGTCTGACCGTTGATGACCTGGTGGCAGACATCGCCACCATTTTCCACTGGTCGCCGTCCGTCACTGACGCTATGCCGCTGGCTGAGGTGCTGGAGTGGCGGCATAAAGCGATCCTGAGAAGCGGGGCCAGCGATGAGTGATAACAACCTGCGTCTGCAGGTGGTGCTTAATGCGGTTGATAAACTCACCCGCCCATTCAAAAGCGCGCAGGTCGGCACAAAAAAGCTGACAGGCGCGCTTCAAACGACCCGGAACAGTTTGAAAGAACTGAATAAACAGGCCGGTCGCATTGATGAATTTCGTAAAACTCGATCACAGCTTGCTATTACTGCGATAAATCTCAACACCGCGCGAGAGGAGGCGGCAAAACTTGCTACGCAGTTTGCTGCAACAAATCGACCAACCGCAGCGCAGGCTAAATTATTTGCCCAGGCGAAAACGCGAGTGCACGAACTTCAGCAGACCTACAACGGTTTGCTGGGCTCAGTACAAAGACAACGTAAAGCGCTTAAAGAATCCGGTATCGACACTAAGCAGTTAAGCCGTGCCCAGCGAGATCTGAGGAAAAAAGCCGACGAAACTCAGCAGGCACTGGAACGTCAGAAGAAAACCCTGAAACGGTTGGGTGAGCAGCAGGCGCGCATGAATGCCGCGCGCGCTGATTATTCCCGACGTCTTGAGGTTAGGGATCGCATTGCCGGCGCGGGAGCCACCACCACCGCTGCGGGAATGGCAATGGGCGCGCCAGTCATGGCGGCAGTGAAAAGCTATGCCAGCATGGAAGATGCGATGAAAGGTGTGGCAAAGCAGGTTAATGGCCTGCGCGATGATAACGGCAACCGCACGGCCCGGTTCTATGAAATGCAGGATGCCATCAAAGCTGCCAGCGAACAGTTACCCATGCAAAACGGTGCGGTGGATTTTGCCGCGCTGGTAGAAGGTGGTGCCCGCATGAACGTGGCGAACCCCAATGATTCCTGGGCCGATCAAAAACGCGATTTATTAACGTTTGCCGCTACGGCTGCCAAAGCCTCCACAGCGTTTGAGCTTCCGGCGGACGAGCTTTCCGAAAGCCTCGGGAAAATTGCCCAGCTTTATAAAGTTCCGACTCGCAACATCGAGCAATTGGGCGATGCGCTGAACTACCTGGACGACAATGCCATGTCAAAAGGGGCAGACATTATCGATGTTCTGCAGCGCATGGGCGGTGTGGCTGACCGTCTGGATTACCGCAAAGCCGCCGCGCTTGGTTCGACGTTTTTAACGCTGGGTGCAGCGCCGGAAGTGGCAGCCAGCGCCGCTAACGCAATGGTGCGCGAGCTGTCAATTGCGACCATGCAGAGCGACCGGTTCATGGATGGGATGGATCTGCTGAAAATGAAGCCGGAAGTGCTGGAAAAGCAGATGACTAAGGACGCCATCGGCACTATACAGCGCGTTCTGGCAAAGGTGAATAAGCTGCCGGTGGATAAGCGTCTCTCAGTTATGACCATGCTTTTCGGCAAAGAGTATGGCGATGACGCCGCGAAGCTGGCAAACAACCTGCCGGAACTGCAACGCCAGCTCCAGCTCACGTCCGGTAATGCTGCCAATGGTTCCATGCAAAAAGAATCCGGTATCAATAAGGATTCGTTGTCCGCGCAGTGGCTGCTGCTTAAGACCGGGGCGGAAAACACCTTTAGCAGTCTCGGCGAAACCCTGCGCGAACCGCTGATGGCGATCATGGGCACCGTGAAGCAAGTCACCGGCGCATTTCGCCGCTGGATCGAAGAAAACCCGAAGCTTGCCGGGGCACTCCTGAAAGGTGTGGCTGCGCTGGCAGCTATTGCGGTTGTGCTGGGGACGGTGATGCTGGCGGTATCCGCTGTGCTTGGCCCTCTGGCGCTGATGCGCCTGCAATTATCCATCCTGGGTATTAAAGGCGGCGGTGCGTTTGGTCTTATCACCAAAGCTCTTGCCGTCGTGGGTAAGGGGATCATGTGGCTGGGCCGCCTGATGTTCGCCAATCCGATCCTCGCGGTGATTGGTCTGATTGCCATGGCGGCTATTTACATCTGGCAGAACTGGGACACGCTGGGGCCGAAATTCAAAGCCATGTGGGATGGCGTTTGCGCTGCCACCACGGCGGCGTGGGAATGGATTAAACAGACCGCCAGCAAGGCATGGGAGGGGATCAAATCCCTGTTTTTCAATTACACCCTGCCGGGCCTGATTGCCAAAAACTGGGAGGCCATCAAGGCCGGAGTAACGCAGTCGTGGACCAGTATCAGACAGTCCATCGCTGATAAGTGGGCGGCGATTCTGGCCGATGTTGCCGCGCTGCCGGCAAAATTCCAGGAGATGGGCAGCGCCATCATTGACAGCATTCTGAACGGCATCAATGCGAAATGGGAAGCGCTGAAAAACAAACTCGCTTCCGTCACGGAGTACCTTCCGGACTGGATGACTGGAAATAATGGAGCACCAGGCAAAATGCAGGTGCGGGTAGCTGGCGGTGTTGCTGGGGCAGCGGTTACGTTTGCCGGGATGTATGACAGTGGCGGGGCCATTCCGCGCGGTCAGTTTGGCATTGTCGGCGAGAATGGCCCGGAAATTGTTAACGGCCCGGTGCATGTGACCAGCCGCAGGCGCACGGCGGCGCTCGCTTCGGTGGTTGCCGGCATGATGGGGGCGGCAGCCGCACCGACAGAAGCCGTGCCGCTCCACCCGATGAGCCTGCCCGCTGCGGCATACCGTGCGCCGTCTGACCCGGCAACCCGCCAGCCGCCAGTGATGCATTTTGAAACCCATGCGCCGATCACCATCTATGCGCAGCCGGGGCAGAATCCGCAGGACATTGCCCGCGAAGTGGCAAGGCAACTGGATGAACGGGAACGTCGCACCAGAGCGAAAGCACGCAGCAACTTCAGTGACCAGGGGGGATACGATTCATGATGATGGTGCTGGGGTTATACGTTTTTATGCTGCGTACTGTGCCCTATCAGGAATTGCAGTATCAGCGCAACTGGCGTCACGCGACCAACAGCCGGGTGAACCGCCGCCCGTCGACACAATTTCTTGGCCCGGATAATGACTCCCTGACGCTTTCTGGTGTCCTGCTACCTGAAATCACCGGCGGCAGGCTGTCATTGCTGGCGCTGGAGCAAATGGCAGAACGGGGTAAAGCATGGCCTTTGATTGAGGGCAGCGGCACCATTTACGGCATGTTTGTGATCGAGAACCTGAGCCAGACCAAAACAGAGTTTTTCGCCGGAGGTGAAGCGCGGCGGATTGAGTTTTCCCTGACACTGAAACGCGTCGATGAGTCGCTGACCGAAATGTTTGGCAACCTTGGCGATCAGCTTCGTAATCTGCAGGACACCGCCGCGTCGACGATAGGTGATATCAAAAACTCGGTGAGAGGGTTACTGACGTGAATTATGACCTTTATAGCAAAACACCGGCTTTCAGCATCACCGTTGAGGGCAATGATGTGACGGAATTACTGAATGCGCGCCTGATGGGCCTGACACTGACAGATAACCGGGGCTTTGAAGCAGACCAGCTTGATCTGGAACTGGATGATGCCGACGGGCAAATCGTTCTGCCGCGACGTGGCGCGGTTATCAATTTGTCGCTGGGATGGAAAGGACAGCCGCTTTTTCCCAAAGGGGCATTCACGGTGGATGAGATTGAACATACCGGCGCACCCGACAAGCTGACCATCCGCGCCCGCAGTGCCGATTTCCGCGAAACCCTGAACATTCGCCGGGAAAAGTCATGGCACCAGACAACCGTGGGAGAGGTGGTAAAAGAGATTGCTGTCCGGCATAACCTCAACATGGCGCTGGGTAAAGACCTGGCGGACAAAGTGCTGGATCACCTGGACCAGACCAATGAAAGCGATGGCAGTTTCCTGATGCGGCTGGCGCGCCAGTTTGGGGCGATTGCTTCCGTAAAAAATGGCAACCTGCTTTTTATCCGCCAGGGGCAGGGAAGAAACGCCAGCGGTAAACCGCTGCCGGTTATCACCATAACGCGGCAGGCCGGTGATGGTCACCGGTTTACCCTTGCCGATCGCGGCGCGTATACCGGCGTGATCGCCAGTTGGCTGCATACCCGCGAACCGAAGAAAAAAGAGACAACCAAAGTTAAGCGCCGGCGAAAGAAAACCGCTGTGGCAAAAGAGCCGGAAGCAAAGCAGGGGGAATATTTAGTCGGCACCGATGAGAATGTGCTGGTTTTAAGTCGTACCTACGCCAACCGCAGCAATGCGGAGCGCGCTGCAAAAATGCAGTGGGAACGTCTGCAGCGCGGGGTGGCGTCTTTCTCCGTGCAGCTCGCAGAGGGACGGGCAGATCTCTACACCGAAATGCCGGTAAAGGTGAGCGGCTTTAAGCAGCCGATTGATGATGCAGAGTGGACCATCACCACGCTGACGCACTCCGTTAGCCCGGACAGTGGATTTACGACCAGTCTGGATCTCGAAGTGAAAATAGATGAGTTCGAAATTGAATGATTAGTTCCATATTGAGAACAACAAGCTATCATTATTGCGAACTGGTTAAGAGTGAGGGCTGAAAATAATGATGAATTGTCCACTGTGCGGGCAGGCCGCGCATACCCGCAGTAGCTTTCAGGTTTCCAGCGAAACCAAGGAACGATACAACCAGTGCACGAATATTGAATGCGGGCATACTTTCGTCACGCATGAAACCTATGTTCGCTCTGTATGCCGTCCGCAGAAAATCAGCGCGGCTCCGCCTCATCCAAAAGGAACACAGGGGCAATTAATTTACTAACCCGCCGATGGCGGGTTAGTTTTTACCTTGTTTAAAAGTCAGGTATCTCACCGGTTTCAATAAAATGGTTAAAACCCGGTTCATCTAAAATGATCGTCCCTTTCATTCTTGCTGCGTTAACTTTTGACGGACCTGCATTGTAACCGCAGCACAGTATTTGAAGATTTTTAGTCACCGAGTCTCTGACAGTTAATGCATTCTCAGACGCTATGATAATGAGTCGCTCTTTATCTGCTTTTTTGAAGCCAGTAAAACAGATATCAAAAGTTTGCTTCCGCAGAGAGCTTTTGCTTTTGGTGAGGAGGTGAGCATAGATGTCTGGGGTGAAGGAATCGCAGGAACGATTTGCTTCATCTGCAGAGCCGTATTCCTGAAGGATACGATCCAGACGATAAGTTTTTACAGAGTGGCTTTGTGTGCAGATACCCTGAATATGTTGCTCGCTGCGACTGATATTAATTAGAGAGTGGGCACCAATTCGACCATTACCATTGATATAAACAAAGTGCATTTCTTCCATGTGTCTGCCTCTGTGTTTTCAGGGTTGTCCCCTAACGAGTCGCCAAAATTTTCGCTGTCGCCATTTTGTCGCCATTGATAAAGGAGAGTGTGTCTAAGTGACTGAAAAGCAATAGGTAGAATAACAGGCAACAAAAAACCCATCAACCTTGAACCTAAATGGCGGGGTTGATGGGCTCCACAAAATGGGGACATCAAAGAAAAGCAGTGGCACTAGTTATGACTGACATCCCGGAAAAAAGTTCTGCGTATCACCGAAATATTTCTCAGCTTCGGACTTATCCGAGGCCCGGCCAGATAATGATGATCAGTGTCCCTGCTAACGTCAGTAACACGTTGGCGATAGCGTAAGTCCCCGCATAGCCCAGCGCCGGAATGTTGCTGCGCGCGGTGTCGCTGATAATCTCCATTGCCGGTGCGCAGGTGCGTGCGCCCATCATGGCGCCGAACAGCAGGGCGCGGTTCATCTTCAGCACGTAGGCGCCAAACAGGAAGCAGATCAAAACCGGCACCAGGCTGACAATCAAACCGGCAATCAGCATCTGACCGCCGACCGCGCCAAGCCCGTTGCCAATGCCGCTACCGGCGCTCAAACCGACCCCGGCCATAAACACCATCAGACCAAACTCTTTCACCATCATCAGCGCGCCCTGCGGGATATAACCGAAGGTGGGATGGTTGGCGCGCAGGAAGCCGAGCATGATACCAGCGAACAGCAGACCTGCCGCGTTGCCCACGCCAAAGCTGAAGGAGCTGAACTGGAAGGTGATCATGCCGATCATCAGGCCAACAATAAAGAAGGCGCAGAAAGCGAGCAGGTCGGTTACCTGGCTGTGAATAGAGATAAACCCGATGCGATCCGCGATGGTTTTCACGCGTCGTGCATCGCCGCTGACCTGCAATACATCGCCCTTGTTGAGCACGATATTGTCGTCGATCGGCATTTCAATCTGGCTGCGGATCACGCGGTTCAGGAAGCAACCGTGGTCAGTCAGTTTTAACTGTGCAAGACGGCGGCCCACCACGTTGTGGTTTTTCACCACCACTTCTTCCGTGACGATGCGCATATCCAGCAGGTCGCGGTCGAACACCTCTTTACCGTTACGGAAACTCGGGTCGAGGCGCGCATGCGCATCCGGATAGCCCACCAGCGAAATCTCGTCGCCCATTTGCAGAACGGCGTCGCCGTCCGGGCTGGCGAGAATGCCATTACGGCGAATCCGCTCGATATAGCAACCGGTCTGGCGATAGATCCCCAGTTCACGCAGGTTCTTGCCATCAGCCCAGGCCACCAGCTCCGGACCAACGCGGTAAGCGCGGATCACAGGCAGGTAGACTTTGCGGTGCGCGTCAGTATCCAGCCCGCGCTCACGGGCGATTTGTTGGGCGCTGGTCTGCAAATCCTGATGTTGCAACTTTGGCAAATAACGCGCGCCAAAGATCAGGCTGACCAGGCCAATCAGATAGGTAAGGGCATAACCCAGGCTGAGGTTATCCAGCGCGCTGGAAAGCTGCCCGCTCTCCATGCCGGAATGGCGCAGCGTATCGCCCGCACCCACCAGCACTGGCGTTGAGGTCATCGAACCGGCCAGCATCCCGGCGGTCAGGCCGATATCCCAGCCGAATAATTTCCCCAGCCCTAAAGCGATCAACAGCGCGCTGCCGACTAATACCAGCGCCAGCATCAGGTAATTCTTGCCATCGCGAAAAAAAATGGAAAAAAAGTTGGGACCGGCTTCAACACCCACGCAAAAAATAAACAGCATAAAGCCCAGGTTCAGGGCATCGGTGTTAATGCTGAAATGTTGCTGACCCAATAATAACGAAACCACTAAAACGCCAATGGAATTACCGAGTTGTACTGAACCCAGACGTAATTTACCGAGGCATAACCCGAGAGCCAGTACGACAAACAATAACAGTATGTAATTCCCGTTTAACAAATCTGCGACGTTTATATTCACGGAGGCTAACTTCTTGTTTACTTGTAAGCTGTTGAAAGAAATGGTTATTTAAGCTAGTGTTTTGTTCACGCACTGGCGTAAGAAAAAAGCAGAGTCACACCAGAACTTCCTCACAAAACAAAATCTGGCCGCTAGTTTAATCGTATTAGATAACAACGGCTAGTGAGAATCGTGTATTCGCGCGGGTGCTTCCTGGGCAAGGATTGCCGCCATGCTTTATCAGTCCGGACGTTCTTTTGAACGAATGGGAGTGCGATAGAGAAGACGTCAGGAGGATTGTTTGAAGAACAAACAACGTTGGAAAGGCATTATTTGCTGCTTTGTCCTTTTTATTGCGGTTTGCCTTTATTTGGTCATAAAGATGAAGGGCGCGTTGCATACCTCTGCGCATCCTGAATTGGGGTTATTGCTTTTTATGCTGCCTGGCGTGGTGAGTTGCCATGTTACGCATCGCCGCCATGTCATGTGGCCGCTGCTGGGCGCGGTACTGGCTGCACCGGTTTGTTATCTCCTGACTTACCTTCTGCTGACGCCTGCGCGTCCGTTCTGGCAGGTGCTGGCCTGGCTGTTCAGCGCGGTGTTCTGGTGCGGGATTGGCGGATTATGCTGCGTTTTTATGCGCAGCCTGGTGCGGCATTACCGGCAGAGCAGAAAGTAAAACGCCCTCACGATGGAGGGCGTTGCGTCTGTTCTCAGGCAAACAGGCCAAGGTTGGCTTTTGCGTAGGCTTCAAAATCTGTAAAACCACCTACGTGTTGTTGATCGAGGAAAATCTGCGGCACGGTTTCAACCGGTTTACCTACGGTTTTTTCCAGATCCGCTTTCGTAATGCCTTCCGCGTGGATGTCCACATAGCGATAGTTAAAGTCATCCCGCTCTTGTGTCAGTTTTTCCGCCAGTTCTTTTGCGCGTACGCAGTAGGGGCAGCCGGGGCGACCAAAAATTACAGCAAACATACTCTCTCCCAAATCTGAAGGTTTCTGTCGGCTATCTTGACCATAACCGCGTCTTATGAAAAGCAGGTTCTGCCTGTTGCATTAATCTTTACAACCTTTCAGCGCAATCCGCGGTAATACGCGCCTGCTTAGCTGGCCTATACTGAAGGTCTTGTTTATCCGGGGAATTCATAATGACACCAACCATTGACTTGCTGTGCGCTCATCGTTCCATTCGCCACTTCAAAGATGAACCGATTACGGCGGCGCAGCGCGAGGCGATCATTGCCAGCGCACAGGCCACATCCAGCTCCAGTTTTTTGCAGTGCAGTACCATTATTCGGATCACCGATCCGGCTCTGCGCGCGCAACTGGTGACCTTAACTGGCGGGCAACAGCATGTGGCGCAGGCGGCGGAGTTTTGGGTGTTCTGCGCGGATTTTAACCGTAACTTTCAGATCTGCCCGGAAGCGAACCCGGGTCTCGCGGAGCAACTGTTGTTGGGCGTTGTGGACACGGCGCTGATGGCACAAAACGCCTTTACAGCGGCGGAGTCCCTTGGGCTTGGTGGAGTGTATATCGGCGGCATTCGTAACAGCATCGACGCGGTGGGAGAACTGTTACAGGTGCCGAAACACGTGTTGCCGCTGTTTGGTTTATGCCTGGGCTGGCCTGCCGACGATCCGGGGCAGAAGCCGCGTCTGCCCGCGCAGCTTGTGGTGCATGAAAACCATTACCAGCCACTGGATAAAACGGTGCTGGCGCAGTATGACGAAGAGATTGCCCACTACTATCTGACGCGCGGCAGCAACACACGCAGGGACACGTGGAGCGATCATATCCGCCGCACAATTATCAAAGAGAGCCGTCCGTTTATTCTCGACTATTTGCATAAACAGGGATGGGCGACACGCTAATACCCGTTCATCCTGTGCGTTGCTGCGTGTATCATACGCGGGCTTTTACCGGTCTTTGTTGCGAGGTGCAGGGTGAAAATTGCCATATTATCCCGGGATGGAACGCTTTATTCATGTAAACGTCTGCGTGAAGCGGCGATGCATCGCGGTCATCTGGTCGAGATCCTCGATCCGCTGTCCTGTTATATGAATATCAGCCCTGCGGCGTCGTCGATTCACTATAAAGGTCGTCAGCTTCCGTATTTTGACGCGGTGATCCCGCGTATTGGTTCGGCCATTACCTTCTACGGCACTGCCGCGCTGCGCCAGTTTGAAATGCTGGGCAGCTATCCGCTTAACGAATCCGTCGCCATTACCCGCGCCAGAGACAAGCTGCGCTCGTTGCAGTTACTTGCCCGCCAGGGGATCGATCTGCCGCTGACTGGCATCGCCCATTCGCCCGACGATACCAGTGATTTGATCAATATGGTCGGTGGTGCGCCGCTGGTGGTGAAACTGGTGGAGGGGACGCAGGGTATTGGTGTGGTGCTGGCAGAAACCCGCCAGGCGGCGGAAAGCGTGATTGATGCTTTTCGTGGGCTTAATGCGCACATTCTTGTGCAGGAGTACATTCAGGAAGCGAAAGGCTGCGACGTCCGTTGTCTGGTGGTTGGTAATGAAGTCGTCGCGGCGATTGAACGCCGGGCGAAAGAGGGCGATTTCCGCTCAAATCTGCATCGTGGCGGGGTTGCGACGGTAGCAAATATCACCCCGCGTGAGCGGGAAATTGCGCTGGCGGCGGCGCAAACCCTTGGGCTGGATGTGGCCGGGGTGGATATTTTACGTGCTAACCGCGGCCCGCTGGTGATGGAAGTGAATGCGTCGCCAGGTCTTGAAGGTATCGAAAAAGCGACGGGCATTGATATCGCCGGGCGTATGATCCAGTGGATTGAACGGCAGGCAACCCCTGGTTTTTGCCTGAAAACAGGCGGCTGAGGCGATTTTTCTGCGCTATCAATGGTGCGTTCAGCACTTTTTGCGTAAGCTATGGGCAATTTTTTACAGTAAGAGAGCGCTGCAAATATGGATTCACTCGTCGTCCCTGGCCTGGACACGCTTCGTCACTGGCTCGACGAACTGGGCATCACCTTTTTTGAGTGCGATAACTGCCAGGCGCTGCATCTGCCGCATATGCAAAATTTTGACGGCGTGTTCGATGCGAAAGTCGATCTGGTTAATGACATTCTGCTGTTTACCGCCATGGCTGAGGTTAAACCTTCTGCGTTGCTGGCGCTCTCTGCGGATCTGTCTGCCATCAACGCCAGTTCCCTCACGGTGAAAGCGTTCCTGGATATTCAGGATGATAACCTGCCCAAGCTGGTGGTGTGCCAGTCATTGAGCGTCGGACCGGGTGTCACTTTTGAACAGTTCGCCTGGTTTGTGCGCCAGAGTGAAGAGCAGATTTCGATGGTGATCATGGAAGCCAACGCACACCAGCTGCTGTTCTCTCCTGGTGAAGAAGATGTGACTGTTGTTGAAGAGTCGCACAATTTTCTTCACTAACTCGCCGTGACATTAGCGCAGTCGCTGCCAGAGCGGCTGCATAATAAATGTTTTTATTCTGCAATTAACCTTTTCATAAAGAATTTTTCACCGCTATTCCTCCCGTTCCGGCTTATCACATAGACAGATCCTGCATAAAAAATTGATAAAAGGCGTTTTTTAATCTGACCTATAGCCTCAAACCCTGGCTACAGTTATTCTTGCGGTGCTTAAAACAGCATGCGGTGTCTGCCGGAAGAGTATTCTCCTCCGAGGCTGTGCAGAGTGACAAAATATGCATGATTCTTGCATATCTTAAATGCGTACACTTAGTTCGTATGTTAACGGACTTTCCAGAAGGAATGAGATATGACCGCCTTGAGCAAAAAATGGGTATCGGGTCTTGTTGCGGGTGCGTTGATGGCTGTCTCTGCCAGCACGCTCGCAGCCGAGCAAAAGACGCTGCATGTTTATAACTGGTCTGATTATATTGCGCCGGACACCGTCGCGAATTTTGAAAAAGAAACCGGCATCAAAGTCGTTTACGACGTGTTTGACTCCAACGAAGTGCTGGAAGGCAAATTGATGGCGGGCAGCACCGGCTTCGACCTGGTCGTGCCTTCTGCCAGCTTCCTCGAACGTCAGCTTGCGGCAGGTGTGTTCCAGCCGCTGGATAAGAGCAAACTGCCGAACTGGAAAAACCTCGATCCGGATATCCTGAAAATGGTCGCTAAGCACGATCCGGACAACAAATACGCCATTCCATACCTGTGGGCCACTACCGGTATCGGCTATAACGTCGATAAAGTCAAAGCTGCACTGGGCAAAGATGTGCCGCTGGATAGCTGGGATCTGGTGCTGAAACCGGAGAACCTGGAAAAACTGAAAAGCTGCGGCGTCTCTTTCCTTGATGCCCCGGAAGAGATCTTCGCCACCGTGCTGAACTACCTTGGCAAAGATCCAAACAGCAGCAAAGCGGACGATTACACCGGCCCGGCGACGGACCTGCTGTTGAAACTGCGCCCGAATATTCGTTACTTCCACTCTTCCCAGTACATCAACGATCTGGCGAACGGCGACATCTGTGTGGCTATCGGCTGGGCAGGGGATGTGTGGCAGGCGGCTAACCGTGCAAAAGAAGCGAAAAACGGCGTGAATGTAACTTACACCATTCCGAAAGAGGGTGCGCTGGCATTCTTTGACGTCTTCGCCATGCCGGCGGATGCGAAAAACAAAGATGAGGCTTATCAGTTCCTCAACTACCTGATGCGTCCGGATGTGATTGCCCATGTCAGCGATCATGTCTTCTACGCGAACGGTAACAAAGCGTCCGTGCCGTTGATCAGCCCGGAAGTGCGTAACAACCCGGCTATCTTCCCGCCGCCGGATGTGTTCGCCAAACTGTTTACGCTGAAAGTCCAGGATCCGAAAATCGACCGCGTAAGAACCCGCGCGTGGACTAAAGTGAAAAGCGGCAAATAATTCAGTCACCTGACGAGTGAAATGCTGCACCGGGGCGGTGCAACTGCCCCACAAATGGACAGAGGCGTTTGGCCTCTGTCCAGTCATTTGTACGACAACCCGTTGAAACGGGTTGATGTTTTTGCCGGAGAGCACTTGAGTGAATGACGCTATCCCCCGCCCACAGGCGAAGAGCCGCAAGGATCTGACGCCGCTGCTGGAAATCCGCAATCTGACCAAATCCTTCGACGGGCAGCACGCCGTTGATGATGTCAGCCTGACCATTTATAAAGGCGAGATTTTTGCCCTGCTCGGCGCGTCCGGCTGCGGCAAGTCGACGCTGCTGCGCATGCTCGCTGGTTTTGAACAGCCCACTCAGGGGCAAATTATGCTCGATGGCGTCGATCTGGCGCACGTGCCGCCGTATCTGCGGCCCATCAATATGATGTTTCAGTCCTATGCGTTATTCCCGCATATGACGGTGGAGCAGAACATCGCTTTTGGCCTGAAACAGGACAAGCTGCCGAAGGCTGAAATCGCCACCCGGGTGGCGGAGATGCTGAGCCTGGTGCACATGAGCGAGTTTGCCAAACGCAAGCCGCATCAGCTTTCCGGTGGTCAGCGTCAGCGCGTGGCGCTGGCCCGCAGTCTGGCGAAGCGCCCGAAATTGCTGCTGCTGGATGAACCGATGGGCGCGCTGGATAAAAAGCTGCGCGACCGTATGCAACTGGAAGTGGTGGATATCCTTGAGCGCGTCGGCGTGACCTGCGTGATGGTGACTCATGACCAGGAAGAGGCGATGACCATGGCCGGGCGTATCGCCATCATGAATCGCGGTAAGTTCGTGCAGATTGGCGAGCCGGAAGAGATTTACGAGCACCCGACCACCCGTTACAGCGCCGAGTTTATCGGTTCGGTGAACGTCTTCGAAGGGCTGCTGAAAGATCGCCAGGACGACGGGCTGGTGATTGACTCGCCGGGGCTGATGCATCCGCTGAAAGTCGATCCGGATGCCTCGGTGGTGGATAACGTGCCGGTGTATGTGGCGCTGCGTCCGGAAAAAATCATGCTCTGCGAGGATCCGCCAGCCGATGGTTACAACTTTGCGGTGGGCGAAGTGGTGCACATCGCCTATCTCGGCGATCTCTCGATTTATCACGTGCGTTTGCAAAGCGGGCAGATGATCAGCGCCCAGTTGCAGAACGCGCATCGCTACCGTAAAGGCGCGCCAACCTGGGGAGATGAAGTTCGTCTCTGCTGGGACGCCGATAGTTGTGTGGTTCTGACGGTTTAAGGAGCGATGATGAGTACACTGGAGCCGCCGACCCGCGTCGAAAAACCGGGCGGTTTTACATTGTGGCTGGCGCGCATGCAGATGCGCCACGGGCGCAAGCTGGTGATTGCGCTGCCCTATATCTGGTTAATCCTGCTGTTTCTGCTGCCGTTTTTGATTGTCTTCAAAATCAGTCTTGCTGAGATGGCGCGGCAGATCCCGCCCTATACCGACCTGATTGAATGGGCGGACGGGCGGTTAACCGTTACGCTGAATCTGGGTAACTTCCTGCAATTGACGGACGATCCACTCTACTTTGAAGCGTATCTTCAGTCGCTTCAGGTGGCCGCGATCTCAACGATTTGCTGTCTGCTGCTGGGCTATCCGCTGGCCTGGGCGGTGGCGCACAGTAAACCCTCCACGCGTAACATATTGCTGCTGCTGGTGATCCTGCCGTCGTGGACCTCGTTCCTGATCCGTGTTTATGCGTGGATGGGGATCCTGAAAAGTAATGGCGTGCTGAATAACTTCCTGATGTGGCTTGGGGTTATCGATCAGCCGCTGACCATTCTGCATACCAACCTGGCGGTCTACATCGGGATTGTCTACGCCTACCTGCCGTTTATGGTGCTGCCGATTTATACCGCGCTGACGCGTATCGACTACTCACTGGTGGAAGCCTCGCTTGATTTGGGTGCGCGCCCGCTGAAAACCTTCTTCAGCGTGATCGTGCCGCTCACCAAAGGCGGGATTATCGCCGGGTCGATGCTGGTGTTTATTCCGGCGGTGGGGGAGTTCGTGATCCCGGAACTGCTCGGCGGGCCAGACAGCATCATGATTGGCCGCGTGTTGTGGCAGGAGTTCTTTAATAACCGTGACTGGCCGGTAGCCTCGGCGGTGGCGGTGATCATGCTGCTGCTGTTGATTGTGCCGATCATGTGGTTCCACAAACATCAGCAGAAACAGGCGGGGGACAACGCATGAACAACTTACCGGTAGTGCGCTCTCCCTGGCGCATTCTGATCCTCGTGCTTGGGTTTACGTTTCTCTATGCGCCGATGTTGATGCTGGTTATCTACTCGTTTAACAGCTCGAAGCTGGTGACGGTATGGGCAGGCTGGTCCACCCGCTGGTATGGCGAGCTGTTCCATGATGACGCAATGATGAGCGCGGTCGGGCTGAGCCTGACCATTGCCGCCTGTGCGGCGACGATGGCCGCCATCCTCGGCACCATTGCCGCCGTGGTGATGGTGCGTTTTGGCCGCTTCCGGGGTGCAAACGGCTTTGCGTTTATGATCACCGCACCGCTGGTGATGCCGGATGTGATCACCGGTTTGTCGTTGCTGCTGCTGTTTGTTGCGCTGGGCCATGCCATTGGCTGGCCTGCGGACCGCGGTATGCTGACCATCTGGCTGGCGCATGTCACCTTCTGTACTGCCTATGTGGCGGTGGTGATCTCCTCGCGTCTGCGCGAACTGGATCGCTCCATTGAAGAAGCCGCGATGGATTTAGGCGCCACGCCGTTGAAAGTCTTCTTTGTCATCACACTGCCGATGATCATGCCAGCGATTGTCTCCGGTTGGCTGCTGGCATTTACCCTGTCGCTGGATGATCTGGTAATTGCCAGTTTCGTCTCCGGGCCGGGGGCAACCACGCTGCCAATGCTGGTGTTCTCCAGCGTGCGTATGGGGGTAAATCCTGAAATCAACGCGCTGGCGACGCTTATCCTCGGTGTGGTGGGCATTGTTGGTTTTATCGCCTGGTATTTAATGGCCCGGGCGGAAAAACAGCGTATCCGTGACATCCAGCGTGCAAGACAAAGCTGAACTCATTAGAATCGGGAAATTGTGTTGCTGATGCCGCGCCTGTCGCGGCATTTTTTCACAGGGAAAACACCGAATTGGGATTTTTCAAGAAGACCACGCATCATGCGAAATTGAATGTGCCTGCGCTGGTACAGGTGGCGGCGATCGCCATTATTCTCATTCGCTGTGTTGATGTGCTGATGGTGATAAATGTGCTCGGGATGCGCGGGATGCTGGATTTTGTGCAGCGCAGCGCGCAGACCTGGAGCCTGACACTGATTTTTCTTGGCAGTCTGGTGCTGGTGTTTGTCGAAATCCTCTGCGCCTTTTCCGTGGTGAAAGGGCGTAACTGGGCGCGCTGGCTCTATCTCGGCACGCAAATCGTCTCTACCGGCTATTTATGGGCTGCCTCGCTGGGTTACGGTTATCCCGAACTTTTCAGCATTGCCGGGGAGTCGCGCCGGGAGATTTTCCGCTCGCTGATGATGCAAAAACTGCCTGATTTTCTGGTGTTGTTTCTGCTGTTTGTCCCCACGCCAAGCCGACGCTTTTTCCGCCTGCAATAACGGTGGTACAATCCCGGCCCCGCAAAAAGAAAGGCTTTACTATGCAGTGCGCTCTCTACGACGCCGGGCGTTGCCGATCCTGTCAGTGGATCGAACAACCGCTGGCAACGCAACTCACCACCAAAATGGACGATCTCCGGCATTTACTGGAGGGGTTGCCCGTGGCGAGTTGGGACTCGCCGGTCAGCGGCCCGGAACAGGGGTTTCGCAATAAAGCCAAAATGGTGGTCAGCGGGAGTGTAGAAAAACCGTTGCTCGGTATGTTGCACCGTGATGGCACGCCGGAAGATCTGACCACTTGCCCGCTCTACCCTGCCTCGTTTTTACCGGTTTTCGCTGCGCTGAAACCCTTTATCGCCCGTGCAGGGTTAACGCCATACAACGTGGCGCGCAAACGCGGCGAGTTGAAATATTTGCTGATAACCGAAAGCCAGCAGGATGGCGGCATGATGCTGCGTTTTGTCCTGCGCTCGGAAACGAAGCTCGCGCAATTGCGTGCGGCGCTGCCTGCGTTGCTGGCGCAGTTACCGCAACTCAGGGTGGTCTCCGCCAATATTCAGCCAGTGCATATGGCCATCATGGAAGGGGAGACGGAGTTTTTCCTCACTGAACAACAGGCGCTGGCGGAAAATTTTAATGGCGTGCCGCTGTGGATCCGCCCGCAGAGTTTCTTTCAGACCAACCCGACGGTAGCCAGCACGCTCTATGCGACTGCGCGGGATTGGGTACGGGCGTTGCCAGTGGCGCATATGTGGGATCTGTTCTGCGGCGTCGGCGGTTTTGGCCTGCACTGCGCAACGCCCGACATGCGCCTGACCGGGATTGAAATTGCACCAGAGGCGATAGCCTGTGCGACACAATCCGCGCAAGCCTTAGGGCTGCAAAACCTGCGTTTCCAGGCACTGGACTCCACGCAATTTGCCACTGCGCAGGGCGATGCGCCGGATCTGGTGCTGGTTAACCCGCCTCGGCGGGGGATTGGCGCAGCGCTGTGCGATTATCTCAGCCGGATGGCGCCACCTTACATCATCTATTCCAGCTGTAATGCCAGCACCATGGCGAAAGATATCCGCCAGTTGCCCGGCTACCGCATTGAACGTGTGCAGCTGTTTGATATGTTCCCACACACCGCCCATTACGAAGTTTTGACACTGCTGGTTAAACAGTAAACGCACTTGTGCACTGTGTGGCGGTGCACTACTATCGTTGGCATGAACGCGGCAAGGAGGCTGCAATGCAATGCCAAAGAAAATAAGTATTGGCTGTTTTCGGGATCCATGGCTTGAGGCATTTTTCCACCACGCGGCGCTGCATCGTAAGATTCCGGTGGACATTCACACCGCACTGTCCCGAAAACTGGACATCATTAATGCAGCGGCTTCGCATCGCGATTTGCGCTCGCCACCCGGCAACCGTTATGAAGAGCTGCTGGGCAAATTACAGGGTTATTCCTCGATAAGAGTGAATAAGCAATATCGTTTGATTTTCAAATGGGTTAACGGAAAAGCGGAAGATCTGTATCTGGATCCGCATATTTATTAAGCCATTATGTTGAGGAGTTGACATGACACCGGCCAGCCGAAAACCAACCACAGTGGGTGACATTCTGCTGTACGAATATCTGGAGCCGCTGGATCTCAGGATTAACGAACTGGCGGAGATGCTGCATGTACATCGTAATTCTGTGAGTGCACTGGTTAACAACAATCGTCGTCTGACGACGGACATGGCATTTCGTCTTGCCAGAGTCTTCGATACGTCAGTGGACTTCTGGATTAACCTCCAGGCCGCGGTTGATCTATGGGATGTCGAGAATGATACGCGGGTTCAGGAAGAGCTGAGCCGCATTGAACCCGCCGCTGAATTTATCGCCCGGCGTGAAGCAGGGTCAAAAAAAGTCGCGTAAGCGACTTTTTCCTTTTCTGCGCCCGGTAAACACAGCACCACCGGGCGTTGCAACAATTACTGCGGGAACCACTGATCGCTGATTTTCTGATAGGTACCGTCGGCTTTAATCGCTTTCAGCGCGGCATTCAGTTTTTCCAGCAGGGCCTGGTTATCCGGGCGTACTGCGATACCGAGGCCAGTACCAAAGTATTGCGCATCGGTCACTTTCGGCGTGGCGACACCCAGTTGCGGGTTCGTTTTCAGCCACTCATTCACCACTGCTGTATCACCAAACACGCCATCCAGACGACCGTTTTTCAGGTCGATAATCGCATTCTGATAGCTGTCGTACGCCACGGTTTTCACTTCCGGGTGTTTGTCCTGCAGATATTTTTGGTGCGTGGTGCCATTTTCCATGCCGATACGTTTGCCTTTCAGATCGTCAAAGGATTTGAACGCATCTTTCTTCGCAATCACCACCGCAGAGTTTGCGTAGTACGGTTCGGTAAACGAGACCTGCTTGCTACGCTCCGGCGTGATATCCATACCGGAGATCACGGCATCATATTTTTTAAACTTCAGCGCCGGGATCAGGCTGTCGAACGCGTGGTTGGTAAATGTGCAATCCGCCTGCATTTGTTTGCACAGGGCATTGGCCAGATCGATGTCAAAACCGACGATCTTGTTATTCGCATCCAGAGATTCGAATGGCGGATAGGTAGCGGAAACGCCGAAGTTGATTTTGTCAGCGGCAGAGGCACCTGCGGCGAAAGTAGCGAGAAGGGCGGCCAGTATCAGCTTTTTCATTATGGAACTCCTGTCTGTCAATCTTATTGTTGTTGCCGTGTCTGAGGCATGGGCTAACAATGCCATTAACTGAATTTGTATGCAATAAAAATGCTTAAATATTTTTTAATCATAATAAAAAAGGCGGGTAATTAATGCGTTACCCGCCTTGTGTTTATTATTTATGCAATTAGTTACGGCGTTCGAAAGCCAGCGCTTTGCGTTCAATCAGGCGCATCATCAGGGTCAACAGGCCGTTAACCACCAGATAAATCAGCCCGGCGGCACCAAACACCATCACGTCGTAAGTGCGGCCATACAGCAACTGCCCATGGCCCATCACTTCCATCAGCGTGATGGTGTACGCCAGCGAGGTGCTCTTGAACACCAGCACCACTTCGTTCGAGTAAGACGAGAGTGCGCGTTTAAACGCATACGGCAGTAAAATCGCCAGCGTATCTTTCTTGCTCATCCCCAGTGCATGGCAGGACTGCCACTGACCGTCCGGGATCGCGCGAATTGCCCCGTAAAAAAGCTGTGTGGTGTAGGCTGCGCTGTTCAATGACAGCGCCAGCAGCGCACAAAGCCACGGCTGCGACAGCAGATGCCAGATAAACGGGTATTCCTGCAACGTCGGGAACTGACCCGGCCCGTAGTAAATCAGGAAGATCTGCACCAACAGCGGCGTACCGGTAAACAGCGTGATATACGCGCGCACGATCTGCGTCAGCACCGGCGTTTTCAGCGTCAGCACAATGGTAAACAGCAGTGACAAAATCAGCGCCACAACCAGCGAGGCGATGGTCAGCGTCAGGCTGGTATGCAGGCCTTTGAGCAGTTCGGGTAAAAACGCCAGCATCAGTTCGGTCTCCGTTCAAAACGCGTTGCGCGCAGGTCAATGCGTTTCAGGATCCACTGGCTGAACAGGGTGATCACCAGGTAAATCGCCGCCGCCACAATGTACCAGGTAAACGGCTCCTGAGTACGGGTGGCAATGCTTTTGGTTTGCAGCATCAGGTCATTTACGCTGATCAGCGACACCAGCGCGGTATCTTTCAACAGCACCAGCCACTGATTGCCCAAACCCGGTAGCGCGTGGCGCCACATTTGCGGCATCACCAGGCGGAAGAAAATCGCCGCTTTCGACAATCCCAGCGCCTGGCCGGATTCGCGTTGACCATCCGGAACGGCCTTTAGCGCGCCGCGCAGGGTTTGAGAAGCGTAAGCCGCATACAGTAAAGAGAGCGCAATCACACCGCACAGGAACGGGCTGACATCGAAGTTTTCAATCTGGATCTGCACCGGGATCTGCACCACGCCCAGGTTGATGGAAAAACCATCAGAGAGCAGTAACAGCAGCTGTGACGATCCGAAATAGATAAACAGAACCACCAGGATTTCCGGCAGGCCACGCAAAACGGTGACCCATGCAGTGCCAAGCCAGGCAATAGGGCGCCACTTAACGGACTCCCATACCGCAAAGATCATCGCCAGGACCAGGCCGATGATCAGCGCACAAACGGCAAGGCCGACGGTCATCCCGGCGGCGCTTGCTAATGGAAACATTTCGTTCATTAAGTATTACTTCTGGAACCATTTGTTATAGATGGTCTGGTATGTCCCATCTTTCTTCACTTTTTCCAGCGCAGTGTTGAATTTCTGCTGCAGCTCAGTGTTGCCCTGACGAACCGCGATCCCCAGACCGGTGCCGAAGTACTCTTTATCGGTCACTTTATCGCCGACTGCCGCCAGTTTGGCATCGGCTTTCAGCCATTCGGTCACCACAGCGGTGTCGCCGAATACCGCGTCGATGCGACCATTTTGCAGATCAAGACGCGCGTTCTGGTAGCTGTCGTACGGAACGGTGGTGATTTCCGGGTGTTTGTCGTTGATGAATTTCTGGTGCGTGGTGCCGTTTTGTACGCCAACACGTTTACCTTTCAACTGGTCGATACTGGTGAATTTACCCTGCTGACCGACAAACAACGCGGAGTTGTCATAGTAAGGCGTGGTGAACAGCACCTGTTTTTCGCGCTCCGGCGTGATGTCCATACCCGCCATCACCGCGTCGAAGCGGCGGAATTTCAGGCTGGGGATCAGGCTGTCGAATGCCTGGTTAGTAAAGGTGCAGGTCGCGTCGATCTCTTTACACAGCGCGTTGGCCAGATCCACATCAAAGCCGACGATTTTGTTGTTAGCATCGGTGGATTCAAACGGAGGGTAGCTCGCTTCAGTGGCGAAACGGATAGTCTGGGCTGCAGTAGCGCTAAGGCTGACGCTTGCAAGTAGCGCGGCAATCAGTACTTTTTTCATTGTCATTATTCCCGAGTCTTCAGTGAGATAGGTAGTATTTAAACGCGTCGGTCTGCGGCGCGGCAAAGCAGCCCGCATCCCCTTGCTCAACAATGTGACCGTTTTCCATATACACCACGCGGCTGGCTGTTTTGCGCGCCACTTCGACTTCATGGGTCACAATCACCTGCGTAATGCCGGTTTCCGCCAGTTCATGAATGATGCTGACGATCTGTGCGGTGATCTCCGGGTCGAGTGCGGCAGTCGGTTCATCAAACAGCAGCACCTGCGGCTCCATCATCAGCGCACGGGCAATAGCGACACGCTGTTGCTGACCGCCGGACAAATGCAGCGGATAGCGATCGCTATAGGGTTTAAGACGTAAACGCTCCAGCAGTTTCTCTGCGCGGGCCAGCGCCTGATCTTTACTCAAACCAAGCACGCGGCACGGCGCTTCAATCAGGTTTTGCAACACGGTCAGGTGCGGCCAAAGATTGTATTGCTGGAACACCATGCCCACGTTCTGGCGCAACTCGCGAATCGCTTTATCAGACGGGGTAGTGGCAAAATCGAAATGATTGCCGGCAATGCTTAACTGACCGGAACGCGGCATTTCCAGCAGGTTGAGTACGCGCAACAGCGAACTTTTACCCGCACCGCTTGGGCCGAGCAGCACGAGGGTTTCACCCTGTGGGCAATCCAGTGTGATATCGAACAGCGCCTGGTGTGCGCCATAAAAGCAATTGATGCTGTTTAATTTAATACTCATCGAAGCAGTCTGATAGCAATTGAGGCCGCAAATAGTAACGTTGACAGAATAGTTATGCAATATTTGTGCGTTAAAACTTAAAAATAAACCAGGTTCTCACATAAAGTTAGCACAAAATACCGGGGCGGGAGGGAACCAGGCATAAATGTCGGCATTCACCGTGGAATGCCAGACAATTTACGGGGATTAATTATTCATTAGCGGAACCGTTACGGGTGTGCCAACGACTGGCGTAAAGTACCGGATGGCGCATGCACTGCCGCACCAAGATAACGTACGTCGTCTACCGCCCAGCATTGCCCTTCACGGACCATCAGCACTTCATCCTGCCAGTTCTGGCTTCCCTGGCTCAGTTTCACGCGCAGGGGAATATTCCGCGCATCGGTATTCGGAATGGTGGAAGCGCTGGCAACATCCGCATCTGACGGCGCAACAGCACTGCTGGAGAACGGATCGGCTTTCAGCAGCGTGGCGCGGCGTGAGTCGCGGCTGGCGTCGGTCAACGCTTTTGCCAGGTTATCGCTCAAATAAGGACGCAGGGCCTCCAGGTTACTGTTGGGGTGGGCAATACGATAGTCGTAAAATTGCTGCGCCACGCTGTCCGGCCCGCCTTCCACGCACGGGCCGCTGCGAGCGCCGATATCCTTAAATGCCGGTGTGACGGTGGTGCAGGCGCTGAGCAGCAGCGCGCAGGGCATTACAAGAGTCAAAACTGAATAGCGCATGATGATTTCCTTATTTCTCTTCAGATGTCACGACCTTTCAAGAATAGTGTATTGATCTGATAATGTGTGGTGTAACGCATTGAACGCTAAAAGGAGAGACCGATGCAGTTTTCTACAACGCCGACGCTGGAAGGGCAGCCGATTGTTGAGTATTGCGGTGTGGTGACGGGCGAAGCCATTCTCGGGGCGAATATTTTTCGCGATTTCTTCGCCGGGATCCGCGACATCGTCGGCGGACGCGCCGGTTCGTACGAAAAAGAGCTACGCAAAGCGCGGGAAATCGCCTTTCACGAACTGGGCGAGCAGGCAAAAGCGCTGGGCGCGAACGCGGTCGTGGGTATTGATATCGATTATGAAACCGTCGGGAAGGATGGCAGCATGCTGATGGTCAGCGTCAGCGGTACGGCGGTTAAAACACGCTAATGAACAAATGTTGGTTATTGCTGCTGGCGCTGCTGCTTGTGGGTTGCGTCAGTGAAAAAGGCATTATTGATAAAGAGGGTTATCAGTTAGATACCCGGCGTCAGGCGCAGGCGGCATACCCGCGGGTAAAAGTGCTGGTGATCCACTACACGGCGGATGATTTCGATGTGTCGCTGGCGACGCTAACCGATAAGCAGGTGAGTTCGCACTATTTGATCCCCGCTAACCCACCGATGCATGGCGGTAAACCGCGCATCTGGCAACTGGTGCCGGAAAAAGAGCTGGCCTGGCACGCGGGCGTCAGCTTCTGGCGTGGCGCAACGCGCATAAATGATACGTCGATCGGCATTGAGCTGGAAAACCGGGGCTGGCAAAACACGGCGCAGGGAAAACAATTTACACCTTTTGCGCCAGCGCAAATTAATGCGTTGATTCCGCTGGTAAAAGATATTATCAAACGGTACGACATTGCGCCGCAAAACGTCGTGGCGCATGCGGATATCGCCCCGCAGCGCAAAGATGATCCCGGTCCGCTGTTTCCGTGGCAGGCTCTCGCCGCTAAGGGAATCGGCGCCTGGCCGGATGCCAGCAGAGTGGCGTTTTATCTCAATGGCCGTTCACCGTATGAAGCTGTTGATACCGCGTCATTGCTGGATTTACTGGCGCGCTATGGGTATGACGTCAAACCACAGATGACGCCCGCACAACAAAAAAGAGTGATCATGGCGTTTCAGATGCATTTCCGACCCGAATTGTGGAACGGGGTTGCCGATGCCGGTAGCCAGGCTATTGCCGAGGCGCTACTGGAAAAATATGGTCAGGCGGGTTAACCGTCGCAGAATTTTTATGACGAGGTCTTTGGACATGGTGTTTCGCATCATTGCAGGTGTGCTGCTGATGGTGGCTTCTGCTGCCCACGCCGCGTTAAAGCCCGTGTATGGCTGCTCATACTGGGATAAAAAAACAGACAATGTGGAGCAGCTCAATAAGTGCGTGGAAGTGAAGGATGGCAAGCTGCTGTTCCTGCCGGAATTATTTGCCAAAAGCCGGGATGTAGAGGGAACCACCTGGGTGGGGGTGTATGAATATGCCCGCGATGCCGGATTGCAGGATGGGGATTACTATGTGCATGCACCGGACAGCTACTTGTCGGTGGTCCATTTTGATAATGGTCCGGACTGGTATGTGGAAGGCCTGGTGCGCTCACGGCAAAACGGAAAAATCGGCTTCTGGGACTTTGCATTCCGCAATCGCATCGCGCCGCAGTTCGATTACGCCGGGCAATTTAAAGAAGGAAAAGCGCTGGTGTGTAACGGCTGTAAAACGCAGCGCGACGGTGAGCATATCGCGCTGGTTGGCGGCGAGTGGTTCTATATTGATAAAACCGGGCAACGTGTTTCAGAGGTCAAATCTGCACCGTTCTGAGGGCTCAATGGTGCAGTTTTCCGTGGTCTTTTAACCAGTACGCCGTGCGTTCGATGCCTTCATCCAGCGTCACAATCGGCGTATAGCCCAGTTCCTGCTGCGCGCGGGAGATATCCAGCGTGAAATCAAAATTCAGCTTCGACACACCATAGTGGGTAAACGCCGGCTCTTTCGCGCGTTTATCGCCAAAACGCTCCATACTGCGCGCCACCATATCGAGCATGGTGTAGGGCACCGAGCGGATACGGCAGTGAATATTCAGCTCATCGATCAGTTTCTGCACGATGCTGCGCAACGAGCGTGGCTCGCCATTGGTGATATTGTAGGCGCGGCCCGACGGCAGCGTATCGCAACCTGGCTGGCTGGCCAGCCACATCGCATGCACGGCGTTTTCGTAATAGGTCATGTCCACCAGCGCATCGCCGCCGCGCGGCAGTAACACGCTGCGATAGTGATGCATCATCTGCGCCAGACGCGGGATAAATACTTTATCGTGCGGGCCGAACAGGCTCTGCGGGCGCAGGATGGTAAAACGCGTGTTGGGGTTGGCCTGTGCCAGCAGGTCGATAACCTGCTCACCAGCCGCTTTGCTGCGGGCAAACTCATTGGCGAAGCGCGCAGGGCGAAAATCTTCGTCGATATCCCGGTGATGATGATAATCAAAATAGAGTGAAGGGGAGGAGATATGCACAAAGTTGCGCACGCCCCAGGCTACCGCCCACTCACCCAGGCGGCGTGTGGCGCGTACGTTGGCTAAATCAAAGGCTTCCTGGGTGCCCCACGGCGAGGTGAAGCTGGAGCAGTGCCACAGCGTATCGATATCCGCCAGCATCACTTTGGCCTGCGAGGAGACCAGCTCGGTCAAATCCGCATGCACAAATTCCGCGCCCATTTTACTGAGCAATTTGCCCATGGCTTCATTACGGCCCGTCGCCCGGACAGCGATGCCTTTTTGCCGCAGATACTCGACCGCGTTTCGGCCTAAACCGCTGGTTGCGCCCGTGACCAGAACCTTCATATCAATCCACTGTTTTGAATAGCTTTCACCGCGCGCATTCTTCCGTGAATTACGCCGCTATGCAATGGGATTGATGAAAGAAAAACGGTTAAGGTCAGACTTTTTCTCTATTTTGTTCTGCCAGCCGGGCAATTTTTTGCGCCATGCCGCGAAAAATGAACAGGTGCGCCGGGAACATTAACAGCCAGTAACACAAGCCAGGCATCCCGTGCGGATGCCACCAGGCGCGGACATCCAGCAGACGGTGATCGCCTTTATCGGTCAGGGTAAAACTGAGCCGCCCAAGGCCTGGCGCTTTCATGCCAAACAGCAAAGCAAGCTGCTCTTCCGGCTCGGCGATGATCACCTTCCAGCTATCCACCGCATCGCCCGTTTGCAACATTGCCCGTTCGGGGCGACCGCGCGGCAGCTTATGGCCGATCAGATGATCCAGCGCGGCGCGGGTTTGCCACAGCAGATTACCAAAGAAGTAGCGCTCTTTACCGCCAATACGATTGACCACTTCCCAGAGCGCGCTCAGGCTGGCGGAGGTTTTCACCGTATAACCCGCCTGCTTCGGGTAATAACCATATTGCGGACGCCAGCGGGAAAACGCCTGCGGGTCGTAGCCCCAGTCGCTGGAGTTCACCAGTTTTTCTTCTTCCTGCAACGTGCGCCGCACGGCATCGTCAAACGGGATCAGCGATTGTGGGATCAGGCGACGTAATGCGCGATCGTCTGCCAGCAGGTCGTGCTTTAAGCCCTGGATCAGCGCTTTGGCAATCGTCGGCGGTACCGAGGTGATCAGATGTAAGAACCAGACCGAAATGAACCTCGTCGGCAACGGCACCGGGATCAGCGGACGGTGCACGCCGCTGACGGCCATAAAGTGAGCAAACTGTTGCTGGTAACTGAGCACCTCGGGGCCGGCGGCTTCAAACACGCGGTGCTCGTCAGCCGGATGGTCCAGCAACGCCAGCAGATAGTGCATTAAGTTTTCCAGCGCGATCGGCGTGGTGCGTGAGCGCACCCAGCGCGGCGGCGTCAGCACCGGCAGGTTAAAGACCATATCGCGCATCACTTCAAACGCCGCAGAACCCGCGCCAACGATAATCCCGGCGCGCAGTTCCGTCACCGGTACGCCCGCGGCGCGCAGCAGGTCGCCGGTATATTGCCGTGCCAACAGGTGGTCGGAATCGGTTGTCCCTTTCGCTTGCAGTGAGCTGAGAAATATCACCTGTTTAACCGGCGTTTCCAGCAGGGCGTCACGCACATTGAGCGCAATTTGCCGCTCGTGCGCCACGAAATCACCGCGCTCGCCCATGCTGTGCACCAGGTAGTAGAGCGTATCAACGTCCTGCAAGAGGGCAGGGAGACCCTGCGGCCAGTACAAATCGACGGTGTGGAAACTCACCCCCGGCAGTCCCTGCTTTTGTAGCCGGGTTAACCGCCGCGCAGCGGCTTTCACCTGATGCCCCTGCTGGCTGAGTGCGGTGACCAGCCGTTGCCCAATATAACCGCTGGCACCGAGCACCAGGATCCGCTGCGCCACATCCTGCTCCTTAGCGTTGTAAAAAAGCCTGCCAGTGGTGAACAACGTCCGTCAGTTGTTGACGATTAACATCAAGATGGGTGACCAGACGCACCACCGCAGAGGCGTTAATCAGGACATCGCGCTCGCGCATAAATGCCCCCAGTGCGGCGGCCTGCGCCTCACCGACGCGGACAAACAGCATATTGGTATCGTGGCGCATCACATCGGCGCCAATGTCACTTAGCTGAGCCGCAAGCCAGGCTGCATTGTCATGATCCTCTTTCAGGCGCGCGACATTGTTCTGCAACGCATACAGACCCGCGGCCGCCAGAATACCGGCCTGACGCATGCCGCCGCCGGTCATTTTGCGCCAGCGGTTGGCGCGGGCAATATAGGCCCGATCGCCGACCAGCAGCGAGCCAACCGGCGCGCCGAGGCCTTTTGACAGGCAAATGGTGAACGAGTCGCAATATTGCGCGATCTCGTTGAGTTCACAGCCATACTCCACCAGCGCATTAAAGATACGCGCGCCGTCAACGTGCAGCGCCAGCCCGCGCTCGCGGGTAAATTCCCACGCCTGTTTCAGGTAGTCGCGCGGTAGCACTTTCCCGTTGTGGGTGTTTTCCAGACTGAGCAATTTGCTGCGGGCGAAATGAATGTCATCCGCTTTGATTTTGGCGGCGACTTTGTCCAGCGGCAGCGTGCCGTCAGCCGCGGCGTCAATGGGCTGCGGCTGAATACTGCCCAGCACGGCTGCGCCGCCTGCTTCGTAGAGATAATTATGCGCGCCCTGACCGACGATATACTCTTCGCCGCGTTCGCAGTGGCTGAGCAGGGCGACCAGGTTGGCTTGCGTGCCGGTCGGCAGGAACAGCGCGGCTTCTTTGCCGCTGAGGCTGGCGGCGTAGCGTTGCAGTTCGTTCACCGTCGGGTCGTCCCCGTAAACGTCGTCCCCGACCGGGGCGGCCATCATCTGCTCCAGCATGGCGCGCCCCGGGCGGGTTACGGTATCACTGCGTAAATCAATCACGGCATTTCCTTGTCTTGCGATGGGTTATGCTCCTGTTTTACCTGAGCCAGTTGGTTTTCGCCAGCTCGATAACCTCATCGCCGCGCCCGCTGATAATGGCGCGCATCATATACAGGCTAAAGCCTTTCGCCTGCTCCAGTTTGATTTGCGGCGGGATAGCCAGCTCCTCTTTCGCAACCGTGACATCCACCAGTACCGGGCCATCAATAGAGAATGCGCGTTGCAGCGCGTCGTTCACGTCTGCGGATTTTTCCACGCGAATACCGGTGATGCCGCAGGCCTCGGCAATGCGGGCAAAGTTGGTGTCATGCAGGTCGGTACCATCGGTCAGGTAACCGCCCGCTTTCATCTCCATCGCCACAAAACCCAGCACGCTGTTGTTAAAAACGATGATTTTCAGCGGCAGTTTCATTTGCACCACTGAGAGGAAATCCCCCATTAGCATGCTGAATCCGCCGTCGCCGCACAACGCAACCACTTGCCGGTCCGGTAGCGTGGCTTTGGCTCCCAGCGCCTGCGGCATTGCGTTCGCCATTGAGCCGTGGTTGAACGAGCCAATCAGCCGCCGTTTGCCGTTCATTTTCAGATAGCGGGCCGCCCACACGGTTGGCGTGCCGACATCGCAGGTAAAAATGGCATCCTCGGCGGCGAAATGGCTGATTTGCTGCGCCAGGTACTGCGGGTGAATGGCTTTATCGCTCGGTTTCGCCAGCTCATCCAGCCCCTTACGAGCGTCGCGGTAATCTTCCAGCGCCTTATCCAGGAAGCGGCGATCGGTTTTCGCCTCCAGCAGCGGCAGCAGCGCGGCCAGTGTGGCTTTGATGTCACCCACCAGCGCCATATCCACTTTACTGTGTGCACCGATACTGGCGGGATTAATGTCGATCTGGATGATTTTCGCATCGGTCGGGTAGAAGGCGCGGTAGGGGAATTGCGTACCGAGCAGCACTAAGGTGTCGGCATTCATCATGGTATGAAAGCCGGACGAGAAACCGATTAAACCGGTCATGCCAACGTCGTACGGATTGTCATATTCCACATGCTCTTTGCCGCGCATGGCATGCACAATCGGCGCATTCAACTTACCGGCGAAAGCCAGTAACTCGTTGTGCGCACCGGCGCAGCCGCTACCGCACATCAGCGCGATATTGCTGGAGTAGCGCAACAGTTGCGCCAGTTTTTGCAGTTCCTCAATCGTTGGCGTTACGATCGGCTGCGGTGCGTGATACCAGTGGCTGCTCGCCATTTCCGGGGCGGGCTTCAGGGCCACATCTCCGGGCAGCACAATCACCGACACGCCTTTCTTCAGCACCGCGTTACGCAGCGCAATCGCCAGCACTTGCGGGATCTGTTCCGGGGTGGAAACCAGCTCGCAGTAGTGGCTGCACTCGCGGAACAGCTCCTGCGGATGGGTTTCCTGGAAATAACCGCTGCCGATCTCGCTGGAAGGAATGTGGGCGGCAATCGCCAGCACGGGCACATGGTTGCGGTGGCAGTCGAACAGCCCGTTAATCAGATGCAGGTTGCCGGGCCCACAAGATCCTGCGCACACCGCCAGTTCGCCGGTGAGTTGGGCTTCGGCTCCGGCGGCAAAGGCGGCAACTTCTTCATGGCGCGTTGGCATCCAGTCGATGGTGCCCATCCGGTTCAAGCTGTCGCTCAGCCCGTTGAGGGAATCCCCGGTCACGCCCCAAATGCGTTTTACACCTGCCTGTTCAAGCGTTTTGGCGATGTAAGCGGCCACTGTTTGTTTCATCATTCCGCTCCTTTTTGTGATCTTGTCTACAAGCTTAGACAATGAACAGGGGAGAGAGCGGGATTCGTCTGCGCTTTTATAAAACAGGGGTTTATTTTTGTTACACTTCGGAATACTCTGACAAAGGTCGATGAAAACAGGAATCATTTCAAATGGTTAAATCATTGTTAAATTCAGTTAATAATATGTTTTCGCATGAGGACTTTGGCAAGTTATTACTGCGCTTGCTGGTGGGCGGCTTGATGTTATTCCACGGTTTGCACAAGTTAATCGGCGGTATTGATGGCATCGCCGGTATGCTGGTGTCGAAGGGGCTTCCTGGCTTTGTCGCTTATGGTGTACTGATTGGTGAAGTGCTGTGTCCGATTTTGATTATTCTCGGCGTGCTCACCCGTCCGTCAGCGTTGGTGCTGGCGTTCACTATGGTGGTGGCTTGGTTGTTGGTCGGCATCGGTAAAACCGGGACGCTGGATGCGACCGGCGCATGGGCGATTGAGAGTATTGTTTACTTCTTTGTGGCAGCGCTGGTAATTGCCTTTGTTGGCGCGGGTCGTTATTCCGTGGCGCCCACCTGGAAATAAGATAAAAAAACGCCCTTCATGATGAAGGGCGTTTTGCTTTGCCAACGCATTACGCCAGCACTAAATCCCCTTGCGGGTGGCAGGAACAGGCCAGTACGTAACCGTCGGCAATCTCCTGTTCCGTCAGCGTCATGGTGCTGCTGACGGTATACTCCCCGGAAATCACCTGCGTTTTACAGCAACCGCACACCCCGGCGCGACAGGCGGCAACCACCGGCATTTTGTTGCTTTCCAGTGCCTCGAGAAGCGAACTGCCCACCGGCGCATAGAAGGTTTTCATTGGCGAGAGCGTGCTGAATTTCAGCCCGCTGGTGGCAGCTTCCGCTACCGGCGTAAAGAATTTCTCTTTAAAGAAACGCGTTACACCCAGCGCTTTCACTTCACTCTCTACCCAGTCCATATACGGTGCCGGGCCACAGGTCATCACCGTGCGCGCCGCCAGATCCGGTACGGCATTAAGCAGTTCGCGGCTCAGACGACCGGCGGCAAAACCGGTGGTTGCGTTATTTTCCGCCACCAGCGTGACCGGGTAGTCGCGCCATTCATCGGCAAAAATCACATCTTCCGGCGAACGGACGTTGAAGATCACCTGCACATCGGCCTGCGGGCGATATTTCGCCAGCCAGCGACGCATAGACATAATCGGCGTCACACCGCACCCTGCCGCCAGCAGCAACAACTTATCGTTGGATTCGTTATCGCAGGTGAATTCCCCCTGCGCTGCGGAAAGCCACAGATAATCGCCGCGTTTTACGTCCCGCGTCAGCCATTGCGAGCCTGCGCCATCGTCAATGCGGCGCACGGTCAGCGTAATGTACTCGCTGACGCCCGGCGTGGACGAAAGGGTATAGGCGCGCAGGGTTTCCGCGCTGTTGCGAATACTCACCAGCGCGTATTGCCCGGCACGGTACGGGTAGTAATCATGGCACATCAGCGACAGCGTCCAGACATCCGGTGTTTCCTGCCGGATGTGATGAACCTGCATACGCCACGGGCACTGAGGGGTTGGCATGGTCATGATCTGCTCCTTACGCGCTCAGCAACTGCTGCATATCCTGTTCGACGGTCGTCACCTGGCGCAGACCGAATTTCTCATTCAGCACGGCCAGCAGGTCCGGGGTCAGGAAGCCTGGCGCCGTTGGCCCGGTGACAATATTCGTCACGCCAAGAGAGAGCAGGGTCAGCAGGATCACAATCGCTTTTTGTTCAAACCATGACAGCACCAGCGACAGCGGTAAATCGTTAACGCCGCAGCCCAGTTTTTCCGCCAGGGTGACCGCAAGGATGATAGCGGAGTAGGCGTCGTTGCACTGACCGGCATCGATCAGACGTGGCAGCCCTTCGATGTTGCCGAAGTCGAGTTTGTTAAAGCGGTATTTACCGCACGCCAGCGTGAGGATCAGGCAGTCGTCCGGCACCTGGGTGGCAAAGTCGGTGAAGTAGCTACGTTCGCCGCGCGCACCGTCACAGCCGCCGACCAGGAAGACATGACGCAGTTTTTCACGGCTGACCAGATCGATCAGGGAATCCACTGCGCCGAGAAGCGTCTGACGGCCAAAACCGACGGTGATCAGGTGTTCGATTTCGCTGAACGGGAAACCAGCCATTTGCTGCGCCTGGCGGATCACCGGGGCAAAATCGTCGCCTTCCAGGTGGTTAACGCCCGGCCAACCGACAATGCTGCGGGTCCAGATACGATCGTCATAAGCGCCAACGGTCGGGTCGATAATGCAGTTGGAGGTCATGACGATAGGGCCAGGGAAGCGGGCAAATTCCACCTGCTGGTTCTGCCAGCCGCTGCCGTAGTTACCCACCAGATGTTTAAATTTACGCAGTTCCGGGTAACCGTGTGCCGGCAGCATTTCACCGTGGGTATAGACGTTAACGCCGGTACCTTCGGTTTGTTGCAACAGGTTGTAGAGATCTTTCAGGTCATGACCGGAAATCAGCACGCATTTACCGGCGACCGCTTTAACATTCACCTGGGTTGGCGTCGGGTGACCATACATGCCGGTTTCACCCGCGTCGAGAATACTCATGACGCTGAAGTTCATCTGGCCGATTTCCATTGAACATTCCAGCAGCGCGTTCATATCAGCAGGCCAGGTACCGAGCCATGCCATAATTTTGTGGTAACGCGCATAGATATCGTTGTCGTACTGCCCCAGTACGTGGGCGTGTTCCATATACGCCGCAGCGCCTTTCAGGCCATACAGGCACAGCAGACGCAGACCGAGGATATTTTCGCCAATGGTGGCTTTATCTTTGTTCGGCGTGAAGTCGGCGGCCTGGCGTTGCAATTCGCCCAGATCGTCGCTCACCAGTTGCAGGGACGCCATCGGGTTGTCGACGCTTGCCTGCGGGTCAATAGAAAGGCAGAGGGCTTTCAGTGCTTCACGTTTGGCAATCGCTTCGCGGGCATAACCCACAATGCGCGTGGAGTCGAAGTTCACGTTGGTCAACGTGGAGAAGAATGCGCGCGGCGCGAAGTTGTCGATCTCGTGGTCAATCAGATCGTAGTCACGCGCTTTGCTGGCCCAGGCGGAGAGCCCTTGTAACGCGGCAATCAGCAAATCCTGCAGGTCGGAGGTTTCCGCGGTTTTGCCGCACATCCCCTGCGCGTACGCACAGCCATTTCCCGCCGGAGTTCGGATGGTTTGTTCACATTGCACACAAAACATGGTCACACCTTTAATGAAGTTTAAAGTTATATTTAGAATACATGTTTAAGATTATGCTGCTGTGGGAGGGCTTAAAAGCGCTTTTGCATGCAAATTAAGGGGAGATTGATTTAGCGCAAGTTTGGCGGCAGCGATCTACCGCCAAAGGGGTATCAGGCGGAGAAAAACGCCATCAGTAGCGGAACCAGCAAGCTGAGCAGAAAACCGTGCACAATGGCGGCCGGAACCAGCTCCAGTCCGCCGGAACGTTGCAGTACGGGTAAGGTGAAGTCCATGGAAGTTGCCCCACAAAGCCCCAGCGCGGTTGAACGGCTACGGCGAACAAGCCCCGGAATCAGCATAATGGCAATCAACTCCCGCGCCAGATCGTTAAAGAACGTGGCGCTGCCAATCACCGGGCCAAAGGATTCGGTTAGCAAAATTCCGGAGAGCGAATACCAGCCGAAACCGGAGGCCATGGCGAGGCCGGTTTTGAGCGGTAAACCGAGGATCAGGGCGTTTATCGCGCCGCCAACGAGTGAGCTTGCCACCACCACCACCGCGATAATCATACCGCGCCGGTTCAGGACGATCTGTTTGAGCGTCATGCCGCTATTACGCAGCTGGATCCCCACCAGAAACAGCAGGAAAATCAACGTATATTCACTGGCTTCGGTGGCATGCTGTAAAAACGCCAGCCCGCTAAGACCGAGGGCGAAACCGATCACCACCACCCCACACAGGCGCAGGGATTCCAGCGCCATCGCGATGCGTGACGGCAGTTTTTCTTGCTGATGCTGATGCCGCCAGGGCAGGGTGCGTTCCAGCCACAATAATGCCACTGCGTTACACAGCAGGATCACCACCACGCTGACCGCCGTGTAGTGGAAGATGGACAATAAATTGGCGCTGAGATTATCCAGAAAGGCGAGGCTGATACCCATCAAAAACAGGATCAGATACACAATCCAGCTGAGCAACTTATTGATAAGTTTGAGTGCGGCCTTGTGTTGCAGCGGAATAAGATAACCAACAACCAGTGGCAGAAGAATAATTAACAGTCCTGAAAGCATGAACAGCCCGAATCCTTGCAAAGTTAAAACATCCAGGCAACACACTACCGAACGCCAGGTGGGGAGTAAAGCCACGAAACAGGGTAAATTTCATCTCAGCCACAAAACAGCAGACCCGGCGTCCCTGGTTTGCTTCTGATACATATTTATCAATAAAATTTTGTACTTAGCACATGATCTGCGGCTTTTCATCCCGCTATACTTTGCTGAGGACTGGATGGGAAAAGACAGGCAATGCCGGAGGATTCATGATTCTGGAGCGCGTGGATATTGTTGGATTTCGCGGTATCAACCGATTATCGCTGATGCTTGAACAGAATAACGTGCTGATTGGGGAGAACGCCTGGGGTAAGTCGAGTCTGCTGGATGCGCTGACGTTGCTGCTCTCGCCGGAAACCGATCTCTACCACTTTGTGCGTGATGATTTCTGGTTTCCACCGGGAGATGTCCAGGGGCGCGAACACCATTTGCATATCATTTTGACCTTTCGTGAATCGGAGCCGGGCCGCTATCGCGTGCGGCGTTACCGGCCGCTGGCCGATTGCTGGGTTGCCAATAACGATGGCTATCGCCGGTTGTTTTATCGTCATGAGGGTGAGCTGTCTGAAGATGGCAGCGTCATGACCCTGCGCGGTTTTCTGGATGCCGAGGGGCAGCTTCTTCCGTTACCGGACATTGATGAAAGCGCCCGTCATCTGGTGCGTCTGTCGCCGGTGCTGCGTTTGCGGGATGCGCGCTTTATGCGCCGCATTCGTAATGGATCGATGCCTGACAGACCGGAGATGGAAACCACCGCGCGCCAGCTTGATTTCCTCTCCCGTGAGCTCATCTCGCGCCCGCAAAACCTGACTGACGGGCAGATCCGTCACGGTTTATCGGCGATGGTGCAACTGCTGGAGCACTATTTTGCCGAGCAGGGCAGTGGGCAGTCGCGCCAGCGCCTGATGCGACGCCGTTCCCATGATGAGCAGCGTAGCTGGCGCTATCTGGACATTATCAACCGGATGATCGACAAACCCGGCGGGCGCATGTACCGGGTGATCCTGTTGGGCTTTTTCTCCACCCTGTTGCAGGCAAAAGGGACAGTGCATCTCGATCGTGATGCGCGACCGCTGTTGTTGGTGGAAGATCCGGAAACGCGGCTGCATCCGATTATGTTATCGGTGGCCTGGCAACTGCTGAATCTGCTGCCATTGCAACAGATTACCACCACAAATTCAGGCGAATTGCTGTCGATGACGCCGGTTGAACAGGTGTGCCGACTGGTGCGTGAGTCTTCCCGCGTGGCGGCCTGGCGCCTCGGGCCGGGTGGGTTAAGCGCGGAAGATGCGCGGCGAATTTCGTTTCATATTCGCGTCAATCGCCCCTCCTCGTTGTTTGCCCGCTGTTGGCTACTGGTGGAAGGGGAAACCGAAAACTGGGTGATTAACGAGCTGGCGCGCCAGTGCGGTCATCATTTCGATGCGGAAGGGGTGAAAGTGATTGAGTTCGCCCAGTCAGGTTTAAAACCGCTGATTAAATTTGCCCGCCGGATGGGCATTGAATGGCATGTGCTGGTGGATGGCGACGAAGCGGGGAGGAAGTATTCCGCGACGGTGCGTGGTCTGCTGGATAACGATCGTGACCACGTGCGCGAGCACTTAACGGAACTTCCCTCGCTGGATATGGAGCATTTTATGTACCGGGAGGGGTTTGCCGATGTTTACCATCGCGTGGCGCAGTTGCCGGAAAAAGTGCCGATGAATATGCGCCGGGTGATCACCAAAGCGATTCATCGATCTTCGAAACCGGACCTGGCGATCGAAGTGGCGATGGAAGCAGGAAGACGCGGCGTGGACGCGGTGCCTCATCTGTTTCGTAAAATGTTTTCCCGCGTGCTATGGCTGGCGCGCGGGAGAGCTGATTAGTTCTGGCAACGATGGGCAGTCTGCGTATGCAGGCTGTCGAGCAGCTCGTAGCGGCGGCGGTATTCCGCACGTTTTTTACTGGCGATCTCTTCCATGGATTTACGCGGCATCACCGTGGGCAGCACAAAATCGCCGTGGCTGTCGGCAACCGCCCCCAGGGATTCCCAGAAGCTGTTGTAATCCGCATGCAATTTCCCCTGTTTTTTCCGGCGGTAGCGCACACTGCGATAGATATGCGTTTCGTTGCTGACCGCGCGGATCTCATCCACCGCCAGGAATTGCCCCAACGTCATGGCGGCTTCCACCAGTAGCCGTTTCGGGAACAGGCCATGACAGGCTTTGGTTGCACTCTGGATCAGGTCATGCGGCACATGGGCTTTTGCACCCTGCAATCCACCGATATAAAGTGTGCTTTTTCCCTCAAACGGACAGAGCGTAAACGTGAGTTCAGCCAGGGTTGTTTGTTGCGCGTCGCAAAATTCCAGCGTCGCCTCGCCCTCTTTATCCTGCATGGCGTTGGCGTGCAGCCGCAGGAAATACGTTTGTTCATCTTTGCCGTTCAGCATAACCAGCTCGGCGCCTGCTTTGCTCAGATACGCATTAGTCAATATTGCAGGAAGCCGCTTTAGCATATTTTCATAGTGCCAGCACAGGGCGTTTGCCGCCTGTTCACGGCTGATATTGATCGACAGCCAGGGGCGATGCAACCGGCATGGCAAACCGGGCTGAACCTGAAGGATCTGCACCAGCTGCGGCAGGCTGGCAAGCCGCGCCAGGTAACTGGCGGTACTGAGCGGCGTACCCAGCGAGCGCAGCAAAAATTTGCGGCGGTAAGCCGGGTTTTTCCAGGCCAGACCCGGCATCAGCGCACCGGACGTCAACGCGCGGAAAAGCTGCCAGGCAGTGGTAGGGAGAGATAACTCAGGCGAAGAAACATCAGTGATGCTGGACATGGTGAAATCCGGAAAATACGGGAGAAAGTTATTCAAGCAGGGGGATTCTCAACGCCAGATAAATGAAAAATGGAGAAATTAAGAATTTTCTGTTTCGTTGATGTTTTGTTTAGTTAAGATTGCTCTCTATACAACGCACAGTCCGACAATCTGGAATTTTTATGAAACTGAAGGGAAAACGCAGGACGGGGATCATTGTGCTGTCAGTGATTATTTTACTGGCAGCGGGGTGGTTGTGGGGGAAACTCAACGCACCAGTCGTGCAATATCAGACGTTAATTGTCCGTCCGGGGGAGTTGCAACAGAGCGTACTGGCGACCGGCAAACTGGATGCGTTACGCAAAGTTGACGTTGGCGCGCAGGTCAATGGTCAGTTGAAAACCTTGTCGGTCAGCATTGGCGACAAGGTGAAGAAAGATCAACTGCTTGGGGTTATCGATCCGGAACAGGCGCAAAACCAGATTAAAGAGGTGGAAGCGACGCTGATGGAGCTGCGTGCACAGCGCCGTCAGGCACAGGCCGAGCAAAAACTGGCGCAGGTGACGCTGGCCCGCCAGCAGCAATTGGTGAAAAGCCATCTGATTTCGCGCCAGGATTTGGACACTGCCGCCACAGACGCGGCGGTAAAAGAGGCGCAGATTGGCACCATTGATGCGCAGATTAAGCGCAACCAGGCAACGCTGGACACGGCAAAAACCAACCTTGATTACACGCGTATTCTCGCGCCGATGGCGGGCGAAGTGACGCAAATCACCACCTTGCAGGGGCAAACGGTGATTGCGGTACAACAGGCGCCGACCATCCTGACGCTGGCGGACATGAGCGCCATGCTGGTGAAAGCGCAGGTCTCCGAAGCGGATGTGATCCACCTGAAACCGGGACAGAAAGCCTGGTTCACTGTGCTGGGCGATCCGGGCACCCGCTATGAAGGGACATTAAAAGATATTCTGCCGACGCCGGAGAAAGTTAACGACGCGATTTTCTATTATGCCCGCTTTGAAGTGCCAAACCCGCAGGGCATCCTGCGTCTCGATATGACCGCGCAAGTGCATATCCAACTGGCGGGTATCAAAAATGTGTTAACCATTCCACTGGCGGCGCTGGGCGATCCGGTTGGCGATAATCGCTACAAAGTGAAAGTGCTGCGCAATGGCGAAACCCGCGATCGCGAGGTGACGCTGGGTGCGCGTAATGACACCGAGGTGGTGATCGTCAAAGGGCTGGATGCCGGGGAAGAAGTGGTCACTGGAGAACTGAAGCGTGGTGCGGCGCAATGACCGCATTGCTGACGCTAAACGCCATTCGCCGTAGTTATCCTTCCGGTGACGGGCAGGTTGAGGTGCTGAAGGGCATTAATCTGGAGATTCATGCCGGGGAAATGGTGGCGATTGTCGGCGCATCCGGTTCAGGAAAATCCACGCTGATGAATATTCTCGGTTGCCTGGATAAGCCCAGCAGCGGCACTTACCGGGTGGCAGGCACCGACGTTTCCACTCTCAGTAGCGACGCGTTGGCGCAGCTACGTCGCGACCATTTTGGTTTTATCTTCCAGCGTTACCACTTGCTTTCGCATTTGAGCGCGGCGCAAAACGTGGAAGTGCCAGCGGTCTATGCGGGCACAGAACGTAAAACGCGGCTGGCCCGCGCGTGTGCATTACTGGCGCGTCTTGGGCTGGGCGAACGCGCGGATTATTTGCCTGCGCAGCTTTCCGGTGGGCAGCAGCAGCGGGTGAGTATTGCCCGTGCGTTGATGAATGGCGGTCAGGTGATCCTCGCAGATGAACCCACTGGCGCACTGGACAGCCGCTCTGGCGAAGAGGTGATGGCCATTCTGCACCAATTGCGCGATCGCGGGCATACGGTGATTATTGTCACGCACGATCCGCAGGTTGCGGCGCAGGCGGAGCGCGTGATTGAAATCCGCGATGGCGAGCTTATCAGCAACCCGCCGGCCAGGGTGAAAGCGGCTGCGCCAGCGCATCAGGATGAGGGCTTAACGCAAGCCGGCGGATGGCGGCAGTTTATCAGCCGTTTTCACGAGGCGCTGACCATGGCCTGGCGCGCCATGGCGGCCAACAAGATGCGCACCCTGCTGACCATGCTCGGCATCATTATCGGCATTGCATCGGTTGTCTCGATTGTGGTGGTCGGCGACGCGGCGAAGCAGCTGGTGCTGGCGGATATCCGCTCCATTGGCACCAACACCATCGACGTTTACCCCGGAAAAGATTTTGGCGATGACGATCCGCAATACCGGCAAGCGCTGAAATATGACGATCTGACCGCCATCCAGAAGCAGCCGTGGGTGCGTTCCGCCACGCCGTCTGTTTCGCAAAATTTGCGTCTGCGCTCGGACAATATTGATATTGCCGCCAGCGCAAATGGCGTCAGCGGGCAGTACTTCAATGTGTACGGTATGACGTTCAGTGAAGGCGCATCGTTTAACGATGAGCAACTGAAAGGGCGGGCGCAGGTGGTGGTGCTCGACAGCAATACCCGGCGTCAGTTGTTTCCCAATAAGGCCAGCGTGGTGGGCGAGGTGATCCTCGTGGGCAATATGCCGGCAACGGTGATTGGCGTGGCGGAAGAGAAGCAGTCCATGTTCGGCAGCAGCAAGATCCTGCGTGTCTGGTTGCCATACAGCACCATTGCCGGGCGGATTATGGGGCAGTCATGGCTGAACTCGATAACCGTGCGCGTGAATGAAGGGTACAGTAGCGAGCAGGCAGAGCAGCAGCTCACGCGTCTGCTCACGTTGCGTCACGGTAAAAAAGATTTCTTTGTCTGGAATATGGACGGCGTCTTGAAAACGGCAGAAAAGACCACACGTACTCTTCAACTGTTCCTCACGTTGGTCGCGGTCATTTCGTTACTGGTTGGCGGCATTGGCGTGATGAACATCATGCTGGTGTCGGTCACTGAGCGTACGCGTGAAATTGGCATCCGCATGGCGGTAGGTGCAAGGGCGGGCGACGTGCTGTCACAGTTTTTGATCGAGGCGGTATTTGTTTGCCTGGTGGGCGGTGCGCTGGGCGTGACGCTGTCAATGGTGATTGCCATGACGCTGCAGCTCTTTTTACCCGGCTGGGAAATTGGTTTCTCGCCAGTGGCGTTGTTGACCGCGTTTTTGTGTTCAACTTTCACCGGCGTGTTGTTTGGCTGGTTGCCGGCGCGTAACGCCGCACGGCTGGATCCGGTGGATGCGCTGGCGCGAGAGTAATAAAAATGCCAGCCTGTTGGGCTGGCATTTTATCCGGGGCATGTACACAATGAATGATGAAGCGTCAGGCCATAGCTTCTGCTTCGACGGGCACGATGACGCTGGCATGATTGCCTTTAGGGCCCTGGTGTACATCAAACCGGACAGTTTGCCCGGCTTTTAGCGTTCTGTAACCATCCATTTGAATGGTGGAGTAATGTGCGAAGATATCTTCGCCGCCGCCTTCAGGGCAAATGAAACCAAACCCTTTGGCATTGTTGAACCACTTAACAGTACCCGTTTCCATGCTTCGACATCCTTCGTAAATCTTATTTAAGTAAGATGGAATGAACCGGTGGCAGAGTGTGGGGGCTGTTCAAAACCTCGCCAACTCTCGAGAGTACAATTTAGAGAAATCGGATAACGCGTCAAGCGTTTGGCAGGGGTTCTGGGAGGCGGCGCATCAAAATTTTGAAGCAGTTAACGCTATTCAGAAAGAATGTGACAGCCGTCGCGGATGGTAACGATAGATGATTGTTATCTGACATCTGATGTAGATTGAAAATGCATCTAGACTCATTTTATCGGCCGATTAAACGTCGTCGGAACCTGTAACCTAAGATGAAAAGCTAACGATGGGTAAGAGCAACAGCTGGCTGGATTTTGAACAATTGGCGGATGAGAAACTGCGCGACGCGCTGAAACCGCCATCTATGTATAAAGTGATGTTAATGAACGATGATTACACGCCAATGGAATTTGTTATTGACGTGCTACAAAAGTTCTTTTCTTATGATGTAGAGCGCGCAACGCAACTGATGCTCACGGTTCACTATCACGGAAAGGCCATTTGCGGTGTTTTCACCGCCGAGGTCGCGGAGACGAAAGTCTCTATGGTGAACAAGTACGCCAGGGAGAACGAACATCCGTTGCTGTGTACGCTGGAAAGAGCCTGAATGCAGGCAATAAAACTTGGGGGAGGTGCCTATGCTCAATCAAGAACTGGAACTCAGTTTAAACATGGCTTTCGCCAGAGCGCGCGAGCACCGACATGAGTTTATGACCGTCGAGCACTTGTTACTGGCTCTGCTCAGTAACCCCTCGGCCCGCGAAGCGCTGGAAGCGTGTTCCGTGGACCTGGTGGCGCTGCGACAGGAACTCGAAGCCTTCATCGAACAAACCACACCCGTTCTGCCCATGAGCGAGGAAGAGCGCGACACGCAACCGACGCTCAGTTTCCAGCGTGTTCTTCAGCGCGCGGTGTTTCATGTTCAGTCTTCCGGTCGTAGCGAAGTGTCCGGGGCGAACGTGTTGGTTGCCATCTTTAGTGAGCAGGAGTCGCAAGCGGCTTATCTGCTCCGCAAACATGAAGTCAGCCGCCTCGACGTGGTGAACTTTATTTCTCACGGCACGCGTAAAGACGAGCCGGGGCCATCATCTGACGCAGGGAGCACCGGCAACAGCCAGGCGAGCAGCGAAGAGCAAGCAGGCGGGGAGGAACGTATGGAGAACTTCACCACCAATCTTAATCAACTTGCTCGCGTAGGAGGCATCGATCCTCTGATTGGCCGGGGTAAAGAGCTGGAACGCGCGATTCAGGTGCTGTGCCGCCGTCGTAAAAATAACCCGCTGTTGGTGGGTGAGTCCGGCGTGGGTAAAACCGCCATCGCGGAAGGTCTGGCCTGGCGTATTGTGCAGGGTGATGTGCCGGAAGTGATGGCCGACTGCACCATCTACTCGCTGGATATCGGTTCTCTGCTGGCGGGCACCAAATACCGTGGTGATTTCGAAAAACGTTTCAAAGCGCTGCTGAAACAGCTTGAGCAGGACAACAACAGCATTCTGTTTATCGATGAGATCCACACTATCATCGGCGCGGGTGCAGCGTCCGGCGGCCAGGTGGATGCCGCGAACCTGATTAAGCCGCTGCTTTCCAGCGGTAAAATTCGCGTGATGGGCTCCACCACCTATCAGGAATTCAGCAACATATTTGAAAAAGATCGCGCCCTGGCGCGTCGTTTCCAGAAAATTGATATCACTGAGCCGTCGGTTGAAGAAACGGTGCAGATCATCAATGGCCTGAAACCGAAGTACGAAGCGCACCACGATGTGCGTTACACGGCGAAAGCGGTGCGTGCGGCGGTTGAGCTGGCGGTGAAATACATCAACGATCGTCATCTGCCGGATAAAGCGATTGACGTCATCGACGAAGCGGGCGCGCGCGCGCGTCTGATGCCGGTGAGTAAACGCAAGAAAACCGTCAATGTGGCGGATATCGAGTCGGTTGTTGCCCGTATCGCGCGTATCCCTGAGAAGAGCGTTTCTCAGAGCGACCGCGACACGCTGAAAAACCTCGGCGATCGCCTGAAAATGCTGGTGTTTGGTCAGGATAAAGCCATCGAGGCGTTAACCGAGGCCATTAAAATGAGCCGTGCAGGGCTGGGTCAGGACCATAAACCGGTCGGTTCCTTCCTGTTTGCGGGGCCGACCGGCGTGGGTAAAACTGAGGTGACGGTACAACTGTCAAAAGCGCTGGGTATTGAACTGCTGCGTTTCGATATGTCCGAGTATATGGAGCGTCACACCGTCAGCCGTTTGATCGGTGCGCCTCCGGGCTATGTGGGCTTCGATCAGGGCGGTCTGCTGACCGACGCAGTGATCAAGCATCCGCATGCGGTACTGCTGCTCGATGAGATCGAAAAAGCGCACCCGGATGTCTTTAACCTGCTGTTGCAGGTCATGGACAACGGTACGCTGACCGATAATAACGGGCGCAAAGCGGACTTCCGCAACGTGGTGCTGGTGATGACCACCAACGCCGGTGTGCGTGAAACCGAGCGCAAATCCATCGGCCTGATCCATCAGGATAACAGCACCGATGCGATGGAAGAGATCAAAAAAATCTTCACGCCGGAGTTCCGCAACCGTCTGGACAACATTATCTGGTTCGATCACTTGTCGACAACGGTGATCCATCAGGTGGTCGACAAATTTATTGTCGAACTTCAGGTGCAGCTGGATCAGAAAGGTGTGTCGCTGGAAGTCAGTCAGGAAGCGCGTGATTGGCTGGCCGAAAAAGGCTATGACCGTGCAATGGGCGCCCGCCCGATGGCGCGTGTTATCCAGGATAACCTGAAAAAACCGCTGGCCAATGAACTGCTGTTTGGTTCGCTGGTGGACGGCGGCCAGGTTACGGTCACCCTTAACAAAGAGAAAAATGAGCTGGAGTACGGTTTCCAGAGTGCCCAGAAGCACAAGCCGGAAGCAGCCCATTAATTTCTGCGGTGACGTCATAAAAACCGGGTTCCTGTGGACCCGGTTTTTTTATCTCTGCGCCAGATAAGACGCGAAAGCAGGGTGGGGATCAGCGCGGGTGCGCTTCAATACGGTTTCGCCCATGATCTTTGGCCGCGTAGAGCGCGCGGTCTGCTTTATCAATCAAACGCTTGTAATCCGGATGATAATCAAAGTCCACGAAACCAATGCTAACGGTCACGGAGAAGTGCTGCGTGGGGGATACCTCAATACTGAGCGCGGCGATTTTCTGGCGTAACGCTTCCAGAATGATCTTCGCCTGAGTTAAATCCGACTCGACCAGCAAGACCATAAACTCTTCGCCGCCGTAGCGGAACACATAGTCGCTACTGCGAAAATGGTCGTAAATGACGGTGGCAACGGTTTTCAGCGTGATATCGCCCGCGCTGTGCCCGTAGCTGTCGTTGATTTTTTTAAAGTGGTCGATATCCAGCATGGCCAGAATAAACGGTTTACGCACATTCAGCGCCAGTGAGATCTCCCGGCGCATAATGGTGGGAATAAAGCGGCGATTCAGCAGTTGCGTCAGGGGATCTTTACCGTTTTCAAGCTCAACCAGCGCATCGAACATCGATGTGAGCAGGCGATGGATCTGCCCGGTAAGCTGGCGTATCGCCTGCAATACCGCCATCCGCGACTCCACCACTGGCGACAGTGACTGGGTCAGTGCCTGTGTAATGTGATCATCCGCCTGCGTTATCAGGGTATCCATATTGGCCAGCATGTTGGGGTTGCCCAGCAGATGCCTGCCTTTATGAGAAAACCACATACCGAATTCTGATTTCGCCAGAGGGATAAGATCCGCAGCAGGCAGCCCGGTGGCGATATTGTAGATAAACTGGTTTTCCCAGCTTGTCAGCGCGCTGATCTGCCGTTCACGCTCAACATTTACATCGTCATAAATCGACAGCAGGCGGTACTGTTCCTGCGCCTGCATGGAGCTTTGGTAGGTGGGGGAGTAAGACACCGTCATTGCTTCTATCGCGGTATCCATCGCCAGACTGCTGAAGCAAATAATATCGCTCAGTAAGGCGGTCGGGATCGTCTCTTTCGTCTGTAATAACTGGTAAAGCTCGTTTTTCAGCTTTCGCGCCCCGCGTGCGACGAGGTCAATTGGCAAGCCGATACGTGCGTGAATAATGCCAATTTCACGCTGTTTTTCTAATAGCTGCGGCAGATCTTGCCGGGCACTGCCCAGCACGCTGCGTAACCAATGGAACATGCTATGACTGAGGCGTGTACTGACCTGTTCAGTGCTCAGAAACAGCTCGCTTTCATGATGTGAAAGCATGTAGTCATAAAAAACATTAACCAGATGGCGGATCTCTTCATCGCCCAGGCCGGTAAGAATATCGTGAACGGTGGGGGGCGTCTGGTGCAATAAAGCCTGCCATTCGCTAAGCAGTAATGAATGATTACTGTGTCCGGACTGTTCCATGTTTCCGCCAATCATTAATTTTGATGATGTTTGCTGCTGATAGTACGGCGGGAGGCGGGGGGATGGTCAAGAAAAAGAATCTTTCCGGCATGACATCTTCCCGCTTTACACGGTTTTATCATTGCCTGACGTGACCGCTTTTGTTGGAGGGCCACGCCAGGTGCGTCCATTTACAATCAGAAAGCGTAATTCAGGCTAACCGAATAATTTCGCGGTTCGTTGAATGCCACTCCGCCGGAGGGATTGGTGTTGTACTCACGGTCAAACAAGTTTTTGATGTTTCCCTGTACCGCGAGATTTTTGTTGATCTGGTAACGGGCAAAAAGATTGGCCAGCGGATAGCTCCCCTGGTAAACGCGCTCTGTTTGCCCGGATGGATTCGTGGCCTCTTTATAGGTGCGGTTCTGCCAGTTCACGCCACCACCGACGGTCAACTCCGGCAGCATTGGCAGGGTATAGCTGGTAAACAGTTTCAGGCTGGTTTGCGGCATGTACGGGTTTGTGCGATCGCCGGATGCATCCTTCGCCACGTAGCGGGTGGCGCCAAACGTGACCTTCAGGTTATCCGTGACCGCACCGTTGATTTCAAAATCAACACCGCGACTCACCACGCCTTTTGCCGCTTTGTAGGCGTTTTCACTGCTGTTGTTGACATAGGTATTGCTCAGGATCTGACCAAGATTGTCCTGCTCAATGCGGAACACCGACAGGCTCGCGGTGATCCGACTGTCGTCCCAGTCGCCTTTGATACCGGCTTCGTAATCTTTCCCGGTCACCGGTTTCAGATAATTGCCTTGCTGGTCGCGATACGTTTGCGGCTTGAAGATAGAGGTGTAGCTGGTAAACGCGGAGAAGTTCTCGTTGATGTCATAGACCAGCCCACCGTAAGGCGTCAGGTTATTTTTCTTCATATCTGCAGTCGTACCCTGCGCGCTGTACTGGGTATAACGCGCGCCAATGATCATCGACAACGGATCGGTCAGTGAAAAGCGTGCAGCCATATAGCTGGCTTTCTGACGGATGGTATCTTCAGAAGAGAGCGCCCAGGCGGGCCAGTCAGGCTCTGCCACATCGCCATTCCAGTCGTTCCAGTTGCCTATTTCAGCAGGTGAAAGGATGGTGCTTGAGTAGAGGTAGCGGTTACGCTGGCGGCTGTAATCAACTCCCGCCACTAACTGATGCTGACGCCCCAGCAGTTCAAACGGGCCACTGGCATAGGCATCAATGGCGGTCTGAGTGCGTAAACCTTTATACCAGCCTGCGTAGCCATAGCCGCTGCTGTCCAAAATGCCGGTGGTCTGATCTGGATAGCCGGTGACATAAAGTAGCTTACTGTCGAAATCCGACTCAGCATGGGTTCCGTTGACGCGTACCTGCCAGCCGTTGTCGAAGTTGGTGGTCAGGTTGGCGAAGACTTTGCGTGACAGAATGTTGTAATGTGTCCAGTCTGCTGACGGGTTAGCGCTGCGATCATACTGAATACGGCTACCGTTGCTGTACCAGGTTGGCAGACCTCCCCACGTGGGGCCATCGGTGTCGCGCGTCTGGTAGTCATAACCCAGATCCAGCGTCGTATTGTCCGTGATGTCTGCCGCGACAGTAGCATAGAGGAATTTTTTCCTTTTATGATAGCGATCCACCCAACTGTCCTGATCCTGATAACCGGTCACGACGCGGCCACGCACGGTTCCTGACTCATTCAGTGGCCCGGATAAGTCGGCAACATAACGCTGGTTATCCCAGCTTCCATAGCTTGCCGAGAGATTACCTGTAAAGGTTTTGCTGTCGGCTTTCTTACGGATCATGTTAACGGTAGCGCCAGGGTTACCGGTGCCGGTCATTAAACCTGTCGCGCCCCGAACAATATCAATACGCTCGTAAATCGCAGAGTCGCCGTCTGTTTCACCAAAGTTCCATGCGCCGGTCTGCGCGGAGGGAATATCATCGTAGGTATAATTGTCGAGATAGAAACCGCGGGAATAGAAGTCAACGCGCTCTGAGTCATTCTGCGAAGCCGAGATACCGGTGACGTTAGCCAGTGCATCTCCCACATTCTGCAAATTCTGATCTTTGATCCGCTGCTGGGTCAATACGCTGACCGACTGTGGAATATCGCGTTGTGTCAGGTTCATTTTCGTGCCTGCACGCGTGGCCGGTACGGTATAGGATTTCGTCGCCTCGGTTTTTGCCTCATTGTTGCCATCAGCCGTAACGACCAGCGTCTGCTCCGAACGGGTTTTGTCGGAGGTTGTTGCACTGTCAGCCGCATTTGCTGCTGAAATAGCGAATGCATGAGTGATGCAAAGCGTCAGTAATGAGAACGCAAATTTCTTTTTAAATCCCGTTGTGTTGAGTTCGGCGCATAGCTGCTTGCCATATACCCGATTGAAAGACATGCCAATACCTCATCAGATTGTTATGTTTAGACGCGCACTCTTTTGTTTTTACAGCCCTTTTCTTTAAACGATCCGAAAGGGCATTATGTGAACAAAATGAAGTGAGCGTTCGCATGTTAAATGCAAATGAGATTGATTTCCATTGACGTTTGTTCGCGGGTTTTATCGTACGGTGGTCTGATTTACCAGGCGGGCATCAAAAGAAAAGGGGAGCGCTTTGACCGTTTTCAGCTGCTTACTGAAAACCGGATGTTGTGGGTTCAACATGGCGTTGTTCTCGAGTGGAACCACGCAGGAAGGAAGCACCAGTGCAACGCCACTGTTGGCTTCGAGCCAGGCGGTACCGAGATCCATGGTTGAGAGCGGGGCCGGGTTTTCCTGCCAGTCGGGCGGTAACCATTGTTTATCAAGGTATTCAATATCGTTATCGGGTATCTCGATACTGAACAGCCCGTACTGAGTGAGGATGCTGTCGCTGTGCACGTGCACCAACATTTCTAACGCAGCCAGCGAAATGGACGACGCGACGTAAACTGCCGGGTGACCTTTATGATTCCATCTGCCGCCATAGAGATTTGCACCGCTGCCGGTCCAGGCTTCGCTGGCGTAGCGGTGCGTCACAAGGCGATAGAAAATCAAGCAAACACCCCATGTTCCAGGCGACCAATCAGGTCGGTCACTTCCAGTGCGCCGCTTTCTGTGGCGATTAACGAGATCGGCGCAACGTTGCCCAGACCGCGAACCGGCGCTTGCAGCCAGTCATATGCCATCTTTTTGTTGCCGAAAAACTGCACCGCCGCATCCACCACCCTCACCAGACGCGCAATGCGTTCGCTCTCTTCCGGCGTTAGCGTCCGACCGGTACTTTTACGGCGGGCGACATTGCGTTCGTTAATCCCGGTCACGCGCAAAATGTCGGAACGGGACATTTCCGTCCATTCATGAATATTATCGAGGATACTGACCGGCAAACCTTCATTCAGCATCTGAACGAGTTTAAGGCCTCTGTTTGCGGGGAAACCGGCAAAGCGCCAGAGCGCATTTTCAGCCGGTTTTTGATCCGGACTCCAGGTTCGCATTTTTCCTCCTGCATGCGGACATTTGTCATAGCTAAGTATAGACAATTGTCTTGGGTGGTTAAAGTTTAATCTGAGGGGAGAGAGCGGGAAGAGAAAAACAAAAGGCCGGGATTACCCGGCCTTTAGAATATGTGCACTTAACCGTGCTGGCGAAAGATCTTAGCGGCTACGGAAGACAATGCGGCCTTTGCTCAGGTCGTACGGGGTCAGTTCCACAGTCACTTTATCACCCGTCAGAATACGGATATAGTTCTTACGCATTTTACCAGAGATATGCGCAGTGACCACGTGACCGTTTTCCAGTTCTACGCGGAACATCGTATTAGGCAACGTTTCAAGAACGGTGCCCTGCATCTCAATATTGTCTTCTTTGGCCATCTAATCCTCGGGGGTATCACTACCATAATTTTTGAACCGGCAAGATAATGCCGAAGTTCGTCTGTTAAGTAAAGATTTGTGCTGATAAAACGCAGCAAAACGACTTTTGCATATTGCCCTCACGCCACAAGTCACGACGCGCGAAACGCGCATCCGTAAAGGGGAGCGATGAGATAAACGAAGGGCATCCCTGATACGAACCATTCCCGGATGAGGCGGGGCAACAGGCAAAAGCGGCTCTGAGCGTCCATTATAACACCCTGATAAAAAATGTGCCGAAAACATTCGTCAGAGGGATAAAAACAGCGTCCGTGGCACCCAAAAATGGGACGGTAATGGTTGTTTACGCATGTCGGCAAGATGCAGCAGATAATCCCGACGTGGGATCTCCACCGCGCCAAGTGAGGCTGTGTGATTATTCAGTACCTGGCAATCAATTAATTTTCCGCCGCGACGCATAAATTCAGCGCTAAAGACCAGCAGCGCGGTTTTTGATGCATTCTCACGGCGGCTAAACATCGATTCACCGCAGAATAGCGCACCTTGCGAAACGCCATACATACCGCCGACCAGTTCGTCGTCTTCCCAGACTTCAATCGAGTGCGCATGTCCCAGCTCATGAAGTCGGTGGTAAGCCATAACCACGTCTGGCGTGATCCAGGTACCTTCATCGCGATCCTGCGAACATCCGTCAATCACTTGACCGAAGGCGTGATTCAGCGTGACGCGATAAGGGGAGGTTTTGTGAAAACGTTTCATACTACGGCTCACATGAAAAGACTCGGGCCATAGCACGGCGCGTGGGTCCGGTGACCACCAAAGGATGGGATCGCCTGGAGAAAACCACGGAAAAATACCGCGTTGGTAGGCCATCAACAGGCGCGCCGGACTCAGATCGCCGCCCAGCGCCAGAAGCCCATTGGGTTCACGCAACGCCGCTTCGGGCGAAGGAAATGCGATAGAATGACGAGAAAGCTGCACCAGGCGCATGACTTCAGTGCTCCACAACGCGACAAGGGACACAGGTTAATATCGTCATTTTGGCCGTTATACTTTAGCGGTGCCGTAGCAGGAACGGCAAAATGACGAATATCCACTTACAGACGCTGCTTAAACTGGTAGTACCGCCCCTGTTTCGCCATTAACGCTGCGTGATTACCTTGCTCAATTATTTGCCCGTTGTCCATCACAATTATCCGATCGCAACGCGACAAGCCACGCAAGCGATGGGTGACCATCAGCAGGGTTTTCCCTTTCATTACTTCAGCCAGTAATTCAAGGATTTGGCTCTCGGTTGATGCATCCAGGCCCTCTGTGGGTTCATCCAGCAAGACCAGCGGCGCATCATGCAATAACGCACGGGCAATCGCCAGACGACGCAACTCTCCGCCCGACAATTGACGCCCGCCTTCACCCAGCCACGCATTCAGGCCGCTATCGTCGAGCAGTTTTTCCAGCCCGACGCGCGTCAACATTGCCGTTAACTGCTCATCGCTGGCGTGGGGCGCAGCCAGCAACAGGTTGTCACGCAGAGTGGCGCTAAACAGATGCACGCGCTGCGGCACCATACTGATAAGGCTACGTAATACCGGCTCAGAAAAACCCGTTATTGGCTGGTCATTTAAGCGAATCTCACCGTGCTGCGGATCCCATGCGCGGGTGAGCAACTGCAACAGTGTGGATTTGCCGCAGCCGGTGCGCCCGAGGATTGCCACATGTTCCCCGGCAGAAATCGACAGCGTCATGTTGTCCAGTGCCTGTTGTGGTTGGCCGGGGTAGCTAAACGACAGCGCATCAAGCTGGACAGCGACCTGTTCTGGCGCGGCGGTCGTGTTGTGTGGGAACGTCACTTCCGGCTCGCATTCGGTGAGTTGGGTGATGCGTGTTGCCGAGGCGATGACCTGACCGAGATGCTGAAAAGCCCCCGTTACCGGGGCCAGCGCTTCAAAAGCTGCCAGCGCGCAGAAGACGAAGAGTGCGATCAGTGCGCCTGGCTGCGTGTTTTCGCCTACACCACCGGAAGCAAACCACAGCATGGCGATCACCGCCGCACCGCTGATCAGCAGCATCACTGCCTGTGAGACCGCGGTAAGATCGGACTGACGGCGCTGGGCGTCATGCCAGCTCAGCTCGGTATTTTCCAGTTCCTGGCGGTAACGCTGGCTGGCGCCGAACAGCGTCAGCTCCGCTTGTCCCTGCAACCAACTGGTGAGTTGCTGGCGATACTGACCACGCAAGGCGGTGAGATTCTCGCCAGTGGGTTTGCCTGCGCGATAAAACAGCGGCGGCAGCACAAACAACGTCGCCAGCATGATCCCGCCCAGAATCAGCGCCAGCGACACATCCAACACGCTCAGGCCAACCATCACCACGATAATCACCACCAGCGCACCCACCAGCGGTGAAATTACGCGTAAGTACAGGTGATCGAGGGTGTCAACGTCGGCGACCACGCGGTTCAGCAATTCGCCCTGGCGAAAGCGGGCTAAACCGGCAGGGGAGAGCGGTAACAGCTTGCTGAAGGTCGATACGCGCAGATGTTCCAGCACACGGAATGTGGCATCATGGCTGACCAGACGCTCAAAGTAGCGACCGGCGGTACGGGTAATCGCCGCGCCGCGAACGCCAGCGGCGGGGAGCATATAGTTGAAGCTGTAGATCCCGGCGACGCCGACCACCGCAGATGCAGACAGGAACCAGCCAGAGAGCGTCAACAGGCCAATACTGGCGAGCAGCGTAACAATTGCGAGGATCACGCCCAATGTCAGCATCCATTTGTGGCGTTTATACAATGCAAGGTAAGGTAGCAACGCGCGCATTTAAATCTCCTCCTGACGATGAGCAAGAAGGTCGGCAAATGCCCCCTGCGCAGTGGAAAGCGCGGCATACGTGCCTTGCTCGATAATCTGACCATCCTGCATCACCCAAATCGCATCCCAGTCAGCGAGGTTTTCCAGCTGATGTGTCACCATCAGCGTGGATTGCTGGCGAGAGGCGTCATTCAGCGCCTGCATGACGCGCTGCTCGCTGTGGGCATCCAGACTGGCTGAAGGCTCGTCCAGCAATAATAGTTTGCAGGGCGAGAGCAGGGCGCGGGCCACCGCCACACGCTGCGCCTGGCCGACGGAAAGACGGACGGCCTGATCGCCGGGTTGTGTTTCCAGACCGTCCGGCAACATCGGCAGAAACTCGTTAACCCAGGCTTTTTCCAGCACCGTCTGTAACGCCTCTTCACTGGCATCCGGGCGTGAAAGCAGAATATTGTCTCGCAGGGTCGCCGCCGGAAGCTGCGGGTTTTGCCCTACCCAACTTATGACAGCGCGCCAGGCGTCCGGATCCAGATCGCTCAGTTCAATGCCATTGACACGCAGCGAGCCTTCATAGGGCAGAAAGCCCGACAGCACATTAATCAGCGAACTTTTCCCTGAGCCACTGCGCCCAACCAGAACAACGCGCTGCCCGGCGGGTAACGTGAAATTGAGCGGTCCGGCAAGCACTGCGCCTTCCGGTGATTTGAGGATCAGGTTGCTGGCTGTGAGCGTCACCGGCTCATCGGCTTTCAGCGTGATTTCGCCGCGTTGCGGATGGGCTAAAGGCGCTTCCATAAAGGTTTTCAGGCTGTCGGCCGCGCCTATCGCCTGGGCTTTCGCGTGGTAAAACGTACCGAGGTCGCGTAACGGCTGGAAAAATTCCGGCGCCAGCACCAGCGCCAGAAAACCGGCAAACAGCGTGACGCTCGTTCCGTAGTGACCAAAATCGAGTTCGCCGAGATAAGAGAAGCCAAAATAGACGGCGACCACGGCGATCGACAGTGAGGTAAAAAACTCCAGGACGCCAGACGAGAGAAATGCGAGGCGCAACACTTCCATGGTCCGGCTGCGGAAGTCTTGCGACGCATGGCGAATGTTGTCGGTTTCTGCTGCTCCGCGGCCAAAGATACGTAATGTTTCCATTCCGCGCAGACGATCAAGGAAATGACCGCTCAACCGCGCCAGCGCTTTAAAATTGCGACGGTTGGCATCTGCAGCGCCCATGCCGACCATTGCCATAAAGAGCGGAATCAGGGGGGCGGTGCCAAGCAAGATCAGCGCAGCGGCCCAGTTGATGGGGAATAAGGTGATCACAATCAGCAATGGCACGCTGGCCGCCAACGCCATCTGCGGTAAATAGCGGGCATAGAAGTCGTGCATGTCGTCGATTTGCTCAAGGATCAGCGTCGCCCAGCTTCCTGCAGGTTTGCCCTGAATCCAGGCCGGACCTGCCTGTTGCAAGCGATCGAGTACGCGGCGGCGGATCTCAAAGCGAATATGCGTACCGGCATGAAAACCCACGCGTTCGCGCATCCACACCACCCAGCTGCGAAGAATAAAGATCAGCACCAGCAACGTGAAGGGCAGCAGCAAGGCTTCGCGCGGGATATTTTCCATAATCATATGATTAAGGATGCGAGCGAGGATCCATGCCTGCGCCACAATCAGCACGCCGCTAACGACGCCGAGAAGGCGGGACGCCGTCAGCCAGCGACGGGAAATAATACTTTGCTGTTTTAACCAGTGGGTAAGCTCTTGTTGACGGGTTTTATTCATTGCGCGCTTTGCAGGTGAAGTTATCGGATTTTTAGTCTGCGCAATGTTACATCGGGGCAAAAATAAAGGCGACTTATAGTCGCCTTTTTTACCTTTGTTACTGACTTGTAAAGATTATTTACGTTCAGCCAGACCGTCGAGATAACGCTCTGCGTCCAGCGCCGCCATACAGCCTGTACCGGCGGAAGTGATCGCCTGACGATAGATATGGTCCATCACGTCGCCTGCCGCAAAGACGCCAGGAATGCTGGTTTGCGTGGCATTACCGTGAATACCGGACTGCACTTTAATGTAGCCGTTTTCCAGCGCCAGTTGGCCTTCGAAAATCGCCGTGTTCGGGCTGTGGCCGATAGCCACAAACAGACCCGCAACCTCCAGTGATTCGACGTTGTCGGCGTTCTGTGTATCACGCAGACGCAGGCCGCTGACACCCATCTGATCGCCTGTTACTTCTTCCAGCGTGCGGTGGGTATGCAGCACGATGTTGCCGCTTTCCACTTTGTCCATCAGACGTTTAATCAGGATCTTCTCCGCACGGAACGTATCGCGACGGTGGATCAGGTGCACTTCAGAGGCGATATTCGCCAGATACAGCGCTTCTTCAACAGCCGTATTGCCGCCGCCGATCACCGCGACTTTCTGGTTACGGTAGAAGAAACCGTCACAGGTGGCGCAAGCGGAGACGCCGCGGCCTTTGAATGCTTCTTCAGAGGCGAGGCCGAGGTAACGTGCGGACGCGCCGGTAGCAATGATCAATGCATCGCAGGTGTATTCGCCGCTGTCGCCGGTCAGGCGGAATGGTCGATTCTGCAAATCAACGCTGTTGATGTGGTCGAAAATGATTTCAGTGTCGAATTTAGTAGCATGCTCATGCATGCGTTCCATCAGCGATGGCCCGGTCAGATCGTGCGGGTCGCCCGGCCAGTTTTCCACTTCGGTGGTGGTGGTGAGCTGACCGCCTTTTTCCATACCGGTAATTAACACCGGCTGCAGGTTTGCGCGCGCAGCATAGACCGCAGCGGTATAACCGGCAGGGCCTGAACCAAGGATAAGCAGCTTACTGTGTTTGGCCGTACCCATGAGATCCTCATTATTGTTTGGCAGACATTGGGCTGGATTGTAGGGAATTTGCCAGCGTAAAAAAAGAGTGCAGCGATTTTGTTAACGATATGTGTAATAGAAATGACCGATGACAGCACGCCATTTTGCGGCCAAACATAACAATTTCTACTGAGAAAAAGTCAGTTATAAGGTGATTAAATGAGGATTACGGGGCGGTGCTGATGAATATCTGGCATGTTGTACTAAAAAAAGATGTTTTGCTTTGACAATCCCCTGCGCATTTGCGAAAACATCAAAGGAAGAAAAAAAGCAGTGTTTCGCGCGTGACCCAAATTCATGCATGTAAATGCCATTTTTACCGGGCTAGTGAAATCTACGCATGGCGTGGACAGACGCCATCCGTGATATCGATAGCTGCCGTCAGGCAACGGTCTTCTTAATATAGCCCCTGGATTACGCGCCGTGCCAGTTTTAACACACGCGGACGTACCGCGACGGGCAAAGATCCTGAACAGTGAAGTGCACAGGGTCAAGACAGGAGTAGGGAAGGAATACAGAGAGACAATAATAATGGTAGATAGTAAAAAGCGCCCTGGTAAAGATCTCGACCGCATCGACCGTAATATTCTTAACGAATTACAAAAAGATGGGCGTATTTCCAACGTCGAGCTTTCTAAACGAGTGGGACTTTCCCCTACGCCGTGCCTTGAGCGTGTGCGCAGGCTGGAAAGACAAGGGTTTATTCAGGGCTATACAGCGCTGCTGAACCCGCATTATCTGGATGCATCACTTCTGGTTTTTGTTGAGATTACTCTGAATCGTGGCGCGCCGGATGTGTTTGAACAATTTAACTCCGCTGTGCAAAAACTTGAAGAAATTCAAGAGTGTCATCTGGTTTCCGGCGATTTTGACTACCTGTTGAAAACGCGCGTGCCGGATATGTCGGCTTACCGCAAACTGTTAGGGGAAACCCTGCTGCGTCTGCCGGGCGTTAACGACACCCGCACATATGTGGTGATGGAAGAAGTCAAACAGAGCAATCGTCTGGTAATTAAGACGCGCTAACACGGAACAGGTGCAAAATCGCTGTTTTTTGATTACACTCCTGTTAATCCATACAGCAACAGTGCCGGGGAAACCCGGCGCTGTTGTCCGTTTTAGCATCAAGGACCTGGAGAGCCTGTCTTGAGCCAGGAATACACAGAAGACAAAGAAGTCACACTGACCAAGTTAAGCAGCGGGCGTCGACTCCTGGAGGCGTTGCTGATCCTCGTTTCACTTTTTGCCGTTTGGCTAATGGCGGCGCTCCTCAGCTTTAACCCGTCCGACCCGAGCTGGTCGCAAACGGCGTGGCATGAACCTATCCATAATCTGGGCGGTGCGCCAGGCGCATGGCTGGCAGATACGCTGTTTTTCATCTTTGGTGTGATGGCGTACACCATCCCGGTGATCATTACCGGCGGTTGTTGGTTTGCGTATCGCCACCGGGCCAGTGAAGACTACATTGACTATTTCGCCGTCTCGTTGCGCATGATTGGTGCGTTGGCACTGATCCTGACCTCGTGTGGTCTGGCGGCCATCAACGCAGACGATATCTGGTATTTTGCCTCCGGCGGAGTGATTGGCAGTCTGCTGAGCACCACGCTGCAGCCGCTGTTACGCAGCAGTGGCGGTACGCTTGCGCTGCTGTGCATTTGGGCCGCGGGTCTGACCTTGTTCACCGGTTGGTCTTGGGTCACCATCGCCGAGAAGATTGGCAGTGTCATTCTTAACATCCTTACTTTTGCCAGCAATCGCACCCGCCGTGATGACACCTGGGTTGATGACGATGAGTATGAAGATGAGGATGAGGACCACGATGCTCCGCAGCGCGCATCGCATGAATCCCGCCGGACCCGTATTCTGCGTGGCGCGTTGGCGCGCCGTAAACGCATCGCCGAAAAATTCGCCAACCCTATGGGGCGTAAAACTGACGAAGCGTTGTTCTCCGGCAAACGGATGGACGACGATGAGGACGAGATTGCTTACAGTGCGCGCGGTGTTCCCGCAGACGCTGATGATGTGCTGTTTTCCGGGCATCGCGCGACGGAAGCGGAGCAAGAGTTCGATCCGCTGATGAATGGCCGCAGCATCACCGCACCAGTGGCTGCTGCTGCCGCAGCCACCACTGCAGCGCAGGCATATGCCGCCCCTGCTGACCCTTACGTTCATGCGCCGCAGCCGGAAGTGCAATGGCCCTATGCCCAGACCCCGCCGGTGACTGCGGACGCGCCTCAGCAGCCTGCACAGTATGCGCAGGAATATGCGCAGGAATCTCATGATGCGCCGTACCAGCCTGTACAGTACGCGTCGCCGGAATCGGAATGGCAGCAACCCGTCGAGCAAGACACCTGGATCCCGGATGCGCCGGTAACGCCGCAACCGCAGGAAGAGGCGCTCTACGCACAATCTCCACAGCACGATCCATTGCCGTGGCAGAACGAACCACAGATTTCCCCTGCGCCAGAACCGATATTGGAACCTGAACCGGAGCCGATTGTTGAAGAGGTGAAACAGGCGCGTCCGCCGCTTTATTACTTTGAAGAGGTGGAAGAGAAGCGCGCTCGTGAACGCGAGCAGCTTGCCGCCTGGTATCAGCCGATCCCTGAGCCCGCCAGCGCAATGCCCATACCAAAACCGGCCGAACCGATTATACCGGCTGCGCCTGCAACCGATCCGAACCTTGTTGCACCCGTTGCGGCAAGTGTGCAGCAGGCAACCGGCGGTGTTGCCGCGACCGTTGCCGCCGCCGCTCCGGTGTTCAGCCTTGCTGCCGGTGGCGTGCCGCGTCCGCAGGTGAAAGAGGGGATTGGCCCGCAGCTCCCGCGACCAAATCGCGTACGGGTGCCCACGCGCCGCGAACTGGCGTCCTATGGCATCAAGCTGCCTTCGCAGCGTATGGCTGAAGAGCGCGCGCGCGAGGAAGAGGTTCGTCATCATGATGACGACGATGCGGATCTGCAGCAACAGAATGAGCTGGCACGCCAGTTTGCCGCGACGCAGCACGATCGCTACGGTGAAGAGTACCATCATGATACACCGCACTATCATGCACAGCCGCAGCTGAGCGAGGACGAAGCAGAAGAAGCCGAACTCGCTCGTCAGTTTGCCGCTTCTCAGCAGCAGCGTTATTCCGGGGAACAACCTGCGGGTATGCAGGCGTTTATGCCGGAAGACTTTGAATTCTCGCCGATGAAAGCGCTGGTGGATGACGGCCCGAGTGAACCGCTGTTTACACCAGGTGCGATGCCGGATCCGGAACCGCCGGTCCAGCATCATCAGCAACCGGTGCAACAGCCGCATCATCATCAACAACCTGCACAGCATCAGTATCAGCACGCTGCGGCACAGCAGGCGCAGCAACCTGCGCCACAGCCGCAGGAGAGTCTGATCCACCCGCTGTTAATGCGTAATGGCGACAGCCGTCCGGTACAAAAACCGACAACGCCGCTGCCTTCGCTGGATCTTTTGACCCAGCCGCCGACTGAAGTCGAGCCGGTGGACACCTTTGCGCTTGAGCAGATGGCGCGTCTGGTTGAAGCGCGTCTGGCGGATTTCCGCATTAAAGCGGATGTGGTGAACTACTCGCCGGGTCCGGTTATTACCCGTTTTGAACTGAATCTGGCACCGGGCGTGAAAGCGGCGCGTATCTCCAATCTCTCCCGTGACCTGGCGCGTTCACTGTCGACCGTTGCTGTGCGTGTGGTGGAAGTGATCCCCGGCAGGCCCTACGTGGGCCTGGAATTACCGAACAAAAAACGTCAGACCGTGTACCTGCGTGAAGTGCTGGACTGCGTGAAGTTCCGCGAAAGCCCGTCGCCACTGACCGTGGTGCTGGGGAAAGATATTGCGGGCGATCCGGTGATTGCCGATTTGGCGAAGATGCCGCACCTGCTGGTGGCAGGGACTACCGGTTCCGGTAAGTCAGTGGGCGTCAACGCAATGATCCTCAGCATGCTGTATAAAGCGACGCCGGAAGAGGTGCGCTTTATCATGATCGACCCGAAAATGCTGGAGCTTTCCGTTTACGAAGGCATTCCTCATCTGTTGACCGAAGTGGTTACTGATATGAAAGACGCCGCCAACGCCCTGCGCTGGAGTGTCAACGAGATGGAACGTCGCTATAAGCTGATGTCTGCGCTCGGTGTCCGTAACCTGGCGGGTTATAACGAAAAGATTGCCGAAGCTGCGCGGATGGGCCGTCCGATCCCGGATCCGTACTGGAAACCTGGCGATAGCATGGATGTGCAACATCCGGTGCTGGAAAAACTGCCGTATATCGTGGTGCTGGTGGACGAATTTGCTGACCTGATGATGACCGTCGGCAAAAAAGTGGAAGAACTGATTGCGCGTCTGGCGCAGAAAGCCCGTGCCGCCGGTATCCACCTGGTGCTGGCGACCCAGCGTCCTTCCGTTGACGTTATCACCGGTCTGATTAAAGCGAATATCCCTACGCGTATTGCCTTTACCGTGTCGAGCAAAATTGACTCGCGCACCATTCTTGACCAGGGCGGAGCGGAATCCCTGCTCGGTATGGGCGATATGCTCTATTCCGGGCCGAACTCCACCTCTGCGCCCGTGCGCGTGCACGGTGCGTTTGTTCGCGACCAGGAAGTGCATGCGGTGGTTCAGGACTGGAAAGCGCGTGGTCGTCCGCAGTATGTCGATGGCATCACGTCAGACAGCGAAAGCGAGGGTGGCGCAGGCGGTGGTTTTGACGGTGGTGAAGAGCTGGATCCGTTATTCGACCAGGCTGTTAACTTCGTCACCGAAAAACGTAAAGCCTCCATCTCCGGCGTACAGCGTCAGTTCCGCATCGGTTATAACCGTGCAGCGCGCATAATCGAGCAGATGGAAGCGCAGGGGATTGTTAGCGAGCAGGGGCATAACGGTAACCGTGAGGTACTGGCGCCGCCGCCGTTTGATTGATTGCAAAGATGGGTAAATAAGTAGAAATTCAACCTTTTCTTCTGTCACTCCACCCGCACGGCGCTTAGAGTGACAGAAGTATTCTCCCACATCGGGAGTGACGTATTTGAGGAATGACAATGAAAAAAATCGCCATGGTGTGTGCATTGATGAGCAGTCTGTTAGTCAGCAATGCATGGGCGGATGCTTCCAGCGATCTGAAAAGCCGTCTCGATAAAGTCAGCAGTTTCCACGCCAGCTTTACCCAGAAAGTGACGGATGGCAGCGGAGCGGCAGTGCAGGAAGGACAGGGCGATCTGTGGGTAAAACGCCCGAATCTGTTTAACTGGCATATGACACAACCGGATGAAAGTGTACTGGTTTCCGACGGCAAAACCCTGTGGTTCTATAACCCGTTTGTTGAGCAAGCGACAGCGACCTGGCTGAAAGACGCAACCGGCAACACCCCGTTTATGCTGATTGCCCGCAACCAGGCCAGCGACTGGCAGCAGTACAACATTGTGCAAAATGGCGACGACTTTGTGCTGACGCCGAAAGGCAGCAACGGCAATCTGAAACAGTTTACCATCAACGTTGGCCGTGACGGCACCATCCACCAGTTCAGCGCGATTGAACAGGATGACCAGCGCAGCAGCTATCAATTGAAATCACAACAAAACGGCACCGTTGATGCTTCGAAATTCACCTTTACCCCGCCGCAGGGCGTAACGGTTGACGATCAACGTAAGTAAGAGGCGCGCATGAGCAACATGTCGCTCGATTTCTCCGATAATGCGTTTCAACCTCTGGCCGCCCGTATGCGGCCAGAAAATTTAGCGCAGTATATTGGCCAGCAGCACCTTCTGGCGAAAGGCAAACCATTGCCGCGCGCCATTGAAGCCGGGCATCTGCACTCGATGATCCTCTGGGGGCCGCCAGGCACCGGGAAAACGACGCTCGCAGAAGTGATTGCCCGCTACGCCAGTGCGGATGTCGAGCGCATCTCTGCGGTCACCTCCGGGGTGAAAGAGATCCGCGAAGCCATCGAGCGCGCACGTCAGAATCGCAATGCCGGCCGGCGCACCATCCTGTTTGTTGACGAAGTCCACCGCTTTAACAAAAGTCAGCAGGATGCCTTTCTGCCGCATATCGAAGACGGCACAATTACGTTTATTGGCGCAACGACTGAAAACCCCTCTTTTGAACTTAACTCCGCGCTGCTCTCCCGCGCGCGCGTCTATTTGCTTAAATCGCTGACGACAGAAGATATTGAGCAGGTGCTGGCGCAGGCGATGGACGATAACGCCCGTGGGTATGGTGGCCAGGACATTGTGCTGCCCGACGAAACCCGGCGGGCGATTGCTGAGCTGGTCAATGGCGATGCGCGTCGGGCGCTCAATACGCTTGAGATGATGGCCGATATGGCCGAGCTGGACGCCTCCGGCAAACGCGTGCTGAAACCGGAATTGTTGACGGAGATCGCCGGTGAGCGCAGCGCGCGCTTCGACAATAAAGGCGACCGCTTTTACGATCTGATCTCTGCGCTGCACAAATCGGTGCGCGGCAGTGCGCCGGATGCGGCGCTTTATTGGTATGCACGCATTATCACTGCCGGGGGCGATCCGCTGTATGTTGCCCGCCGTTGCCTGGCGATTGCTTCGGAAGACGTGGGGAATGCCGATCCGCGTGCGATGCAGGTGGCGATTTCTGCCTGGGACTGTTTTACCCGTGTGGGTCCGGCAGAAGGCGAGCGCGCCATCGCGCAGGCGATTGTCTACCTTGCCTGCGCGCCGAAAAGCAATGCGGTGTATATCGCATTCAAAGCGGCGCTGGCGGATGCGCGCGAGCGTCCGGATTATGACGTGCCTGTGCACTTACGCAATGCGCCAACCAAACTGATGAAAGAGATGGGCTATGGGCAGGAGTACCGCTATGCCCATGACGAACCCAATGCTTACGCCGCCGGGGAGGAGTATTTCCCGCAGGAATTAGCACAAACGCGTTATTATCATCCCACCAGCAGAGGCCTGGAAGGTAAGATTGGTGAAAAGCTCGCCTGGCTCGCCGAACAGGATCATAAAAGCCCTATAAAACGCTACCGCTAGTGCGGGCGTTGCGGTAAGGTTACTGCTGTACATCAACGACCGCAGGCTGCGGTCGCTCTCTTTTTATTTCAATTCGATAAGCACAGGAAAAGCATGCTCGATCCCAATCTGCTGCGTACCGAGCCAGACGCAGTCGCTGAAAAACTGGCACGCCGGGGCTTTAAGCTGGATGTAGATAAATTACGCGCGCTTGAAGAGCGTCGTAAAGTCCTTCAGGTCAAGACAGAAAACCTGCAGGCAGAGCGTAACTCACGATCGAAATCCATTGGCCAGGCGAAGGCACGCGGGGAAGATATCGAGCCATTACGCCTGGAAGTGAACAAGCTGGGTGAAGAGCTGGATGCTGCAAAAGCGGAGCTGGACACCCTGCTGAGCGATATCCGTAATATTGCGCTGACTATCCCGAACATCCCTGATGATTGCGTTCCTGCGGGCCGTGATGAGAACGACAACGTTGAAATCAGCCGTTGGGGCACACCGCGTCAGTTCGATTTTGAGATCCGCGATCATGTTACGCTGGGCGAAATGCACAACGGTCTGGACTTTGCCGCTGCGGTAAAACTGACCGGTGCCCGTTTTGTGGTGATGAAAGGGCAGATTGCCCGCATGCACCGCGCTCTGGCGCAGTTCATGATCGACCTGCACACCGAAGAACATGGTTACGCGGAAAACTATGTGCCGTACATGGTGAACCAGGACACGCTGTACGGTACGGGTCAGTTGCCAAAATTCGCTGGCGATCTGTTCCATACCCGTCCGCTGGAAGAAGAAGCGGACAGCAGCAACTATGCGCTGATCCCGACCGCTGAAGTGCCGCTGACCAACCTCGTGCGCGACGAAATCATCGACGAAGATGATCTGCCGATCAAAATGACCGCACACACGCCGTGCTTCCGTTCTGAAGCCGGTTCTTACGGTCGTGATACCCGTGGGCTGATCCGTATGCACCAGTTCGACAAAGTTGAGATGGTGCAGATTGTCCGCCCGGAAGACTCCATGGCGGCGCTGGAAGAGATGACCGGTCACGCAGAGAAAGTGCTGCAGTTGCTGGGTCTTCCATACCGTAAAATTCTGCTGTGCACCGGTGATATGGGCTTTGGTGCCTGCAAAACCTACGATCTTGAAGTCTGGGTGCCGGCGCAGAACACCTACCGTGAAATCTCTTCCTGCTCCAACGTGTGGGACTTCCAGGCCCGCCGCATGCAGGCGCGCTGCCGCAGCAAGTCGGACAAGAAAACCCGTCTGGTGCACACGCTGAACGGTTCCGGCCTGGCTGTTGGCCGTACGCTGGTTGCGGTGCTGGAAAACTACCAGCAGGCTGATGGACGTATCGAAGTCCCGGAAGTGCTGCGTCCGTACATGAAAGGCCTTGAGTTTATCGGCTAATCGCTGTTACCGACGTTCCTGAAAAGCGCCTGCGGGCGCTTTTTTACTGCCTTTTTTCAGCGACTTCAGCTGAAAAATCACCATGAATTTTTTCGACTGACAATTCCGCCTTATTCCTGGAATAGTCTTTCATAATCAACCGACTGAAACGGTTTTTTATCATGTAATCACGACACTGGATAAGTTTTATCAATCGTCGTGGTGCAAAACGTGTCTGCCCTGAAAAACAGCGGATTGACAATGTTTTTGCCAGTGGCATGATGCGCACGACTTCTGAACTTCCTCACGGTTTTTATCCATGTCCACCTATACCCGGCCAGTGCTGTTATTGCTCTGTGGCCTGATGCTGTTGACGCTGGCGATTGCAACGCTGAATACGCTTGTACCGCTTTGGCTTGCCCATGAAGATCTGCCTACCTGGCAGGTGGGGATGGTGGGCTCCTCATACTTCACCGGTAACCTGTTGGGTACGCTGCTGACGGGGCGTTTGATCCGCCGTCTGGGGTTTAACCGTAGCTATTACATTGCGTCGCTGATCTTTGCCGCCGGGTGTATCGGGCTGGGGCTGATGGTGGGCTTCTGGAGCTGGATGGCCTGGCGTTTTATCGCCGGTGTGGGCTGCGCGATGATTTGGGTGGTGGTTGAAAGCGGGCTGATGTGCAGCGGCACGTCACGCAACCGCGGTCGACTGCTGGCGGCATATATGATGGTTTACTACGTGGGTACAGTGCTGGGTCAGGTGATGGTCAGCAAATTGCCGACGGAACTGATGAGTGTGCTGCCCTGGACCACCGGGCTGGTGCTGGCAGCAATTTTGCCTCTGTTGTTCACCCGTATTGTGAATCAACACAATGAAGAGCAGGGTGCCACGTCGGTATGGCCGATGTTACGCCTGCGGCAGGCGCGCCTGGGCGTAAATGGCTGCATTATCTCCGGGATTATCCTTGGATCGCTGTACGGCCTGATGCCGCTCTATCTTTCGCATCAGGGGATTAGCGATTCAGGGATCGGCTTCTGGATGGCATTACTGGTCAGCGCCGGTATTGTCGGGCAGTGGCCTGTTGGCCGCCTGGCGGATCGTTTTGGCCGTTTGCTGGTGCTGCGCGTGCAGGTGTTTGTGGTGATCGTTGGCTGTTTCGCCATGTTAAGCAATGCGGCAATGGCTCCCGCGCTGTTTGTGCTCGGCACGGCGGGTTTTACGCTCTATCCTGTGGCAATGGCCTGGGCCTGCGAAAAAGTCGAACACCACCAACTGGTCGCAATGAATCAGGCGTTGCTGCTGAGCTATACCATTGGCAGCCTGCTTGGCCCGACGCTGACCGCGATGCTGATGCAGAGTTATTCAGACAGCCTGTTGTTCATCATGATCGCGGGTGTGTCGTTTATCTATCTGGTAATGCTGATGCGCAAAGCGGGCCATCATCCGACGCCGGTGGCGCATGCCTGATTGGCAGCGATAAAAAAGCCGCGACACAACGTTGCGGCTTTTTTGGCGTTAATCGCGATCAGTACATCACTTTGTGGCCGTACTGCTCCAGTATGCCTTTGACGCGTTCCATGGTCTCTTTCTTCGGCGGCTTCACGCCGTCCAGCTTGTACTCTTCACCCATCGCCACCCATTTATGTTTACCCAGTTCGTGATAGGGCAGCAGTTCGATTTTCTCAACATTGCCCATATCGCGGGTAAACTCGCCCAGGCGGTGGGCGGAGTCATCATCATCAGACCAGCCTGGCACCACGACGTAACGGATCCACACGTTGATATTTTTCTTCGACAGATATTGTGCGAACTCGAGCGTACGATGGTTAGAGACGCCAACCAGGTTCTGATGGATCTCATCGTTCATTTGCTTCAGGTCGAGCATCACCAGGTCGGTCACTTCCAGCAGTTCGTCAATCACCGGATCGTAACGGCGAACAAAGCCATTGGTGTCCAGGCAAGTATGAATGCCTTCTTTCTTGCAGGCGCGGAACCAGTCACGGACAAATTCCGCCTGCAGGATGGCTTCGCCGCCGGATGCGGTTACGCCGCCTCCGGACGCATTCATAAAGTGACGGTAGGTAACAACATCGCTCATCAGATCCTCAACGGTGATTTCTTTCCCACCGTGCGTATCCCAGGTATCGCGATTATGGCAGTAGAGGCAGCGCATCAGGCAGCCCTGGAAGAAGGTAATAAAGCGGATGCCCGGGCCGTCGACCGTGCCGCAGGATTCAAAGGAGTGAATGCGACCAATAACTGACATTGCGGTGTTTCTCCAGATATGGCCCATCCGGGGCCTGTGTCTGCGCAGTTTGATTCCTTCTGCGCTAAGTCTGTTTTGGCAGGCATCCAGTGAGCAGAGATGGCTGGCAAAGCATACTTCAGGTGTTAAAAAGGCCCCACTTGCGTGGAGCCTTCAGTATACGCTTTTTACTTCGCGATTTCAGTCAATACCATTACATGGTCTGAGTGAAAGTACGGGTAATAACGTCCTGCTGCTGTTCTTTCGTCAGGGAGTTAAAACGTACTGCGTAACCAGACACACGGATGGTCAACTGCGGATATTTTTCCGGGTTTTCCATCGCGTCGAGCAGCATTTCGCGGTTCATCACGTTCACGTTCAGGTGCTGACCACCTTCGATGGACGCTTCATGGTGGAAATAACCATCCATCAGGCCAGCCAGGTTGGTTTTACGCACTTCGTCGTCTTTACCCAGCGCATTCGGAACGATAGAGAAGGTGTAAGAGATACCATCTTTAGCGTAAGCAAACGGCAGTTTAGCAACGGAAGTCAGAGAGGCGACAGCACCTTTCTGGTCACGGCCGTGCATCGGGTTAGCACCCGGTCCGAACGGCGCGCCTGCACGACGACCGTCTGGGGTATTACCGGTTTTCTTACCATACACAACGTTAGAGGTGATGGTCAGAACAGACTGAGTCGGGATAGCGTTGCGGTAAGTGGTCAGTTTCTGAATTTTCTTCATGAAACGTTCAACCAGGTCAACAGCCATGTCATCAACGCGAGCGTCGTTGTTACCAAACTGCGGGTATTCACCTTCGATTTCGAAGTCGACAGCCAGACCGTTTTCATCACGAATCGGTTTAACTTTCGCGTATTTGATAGCAGACAGGGAGTCAGCTGCTACAGACAGACCAGCGATACCACAAGCCATGGTACGGATAACGTCGCGATCGTGCAGCGCCATCAGAGAAGCTTCGTAGCTGTATTTGTCATGCATGTAGTGGATAACGTTCAGCGCAGTGACATACTGTTTAGCCAGCCAGTCCATGAAGTGATCCATACGATCCATGACTTCATCAAACTTCAGCACGTCGCCTTTGATTGGTTCAGTTTTCGGACCAACCTGCATTTTCAGTTTTTCATCAACGCCGCCGTTGATTGCATACAGCATGGTTTTCGCCAGGTTAGCACGAGCACCAAAGAACTGCATTTGTTTACCCACAATCATCGGGCTCACGCAGCAAGCAATTGCGTAGTCATCGTTGTTGAAGTCCGGACGCATCAGATCGTCGTTCTCATATTGCAGAGAAGAGGTGTCGATGGAGACTTTAGCAGCGAATTTTTTGAAGTTCAGCGGCAGTTTTTCAGACCACAGAACAGTGATGTTCGGCTCCGGAGACGGCCCCATGGTGTACAGGGTGTTCAGGAAACGGAAGCTGTTTTTGGAAACCAGAGTACGGCCGTCAACGCCCATACCGCCGATAGATTCAGTTGCCCAAATCGGGTCGCCAGAGAACAGTTCATCATACTCAGGGGTACGCAGGAAGCGAACCATACGCAGTTTCATGACCAGGTGGTCAATCATTTCCTGAGCGTCTTGTTCAGTGATTTTGCCTGCTTTCAGGTCACGTTCGATGTACACGTCCAGGAAGGTGGATACGCGACCGAAGGACATTGCAGCGCCGTTCTGAGACTTAACAGCGGCCAGGTAGCCGAAGTAGGTCCACTGGATAGCTTCCTGAGCGTTGGTCGCCGGAGCAGAGATATCGCAACCGTATTTAGCGGCCATCTCTTTGATCTGACCCAGTGCGCGATGCTGTTCAGCGATCTCTTCACGCAGACGGATAGTCGCTTCCAGGTTTACGCCGTTTTCCATGTCAGACTGCAGGGACAGGAACTGGGCATATTTGTCTTTCAGCAGGAAGTCGATACCGTACAGCGCAATGCGACGGTAGTCACCGATGATACGACCACGGCCGTAGGCATCCGGCAGACCGGTCAGAACGCCAGATTTACGGCAGTTCAGGATGTCTTTGGTGTAAACATCGAATACGCCCTGGTTATGGGTTTTGCGGTATTCGGTGAAGATTTTTTTCAGAGCAGGGTCCAGCTCGCGGTTGTACGCTTTGCAAGAACCTTCAACCATTTTGATCCCGCCAAACGGGATGATGGCGCGTTTCAGCGGAGCTTCAGTTTGCAGACCAACGATTTTCTCCAGCGCTTTGTTGATGTAGCCAGCATCGTGAGAAGTGATGGTAGAGGCAACGGAGGTGTCGAAATCAACTGGCGCATGGGTGCGGTTTTCCAGTTTAACGCCTTCCATTACTTTGTCCCACAGCTTGGTGGTCGCATCAGTTGCGCCAGCCAGGAAGGACTCGTCGCCTTCGTACGGGGTGTAGTTTTTCTGGATAAAGTCGCGTACGTTTACTGCATTCTGCCAATCGCCTTTCGCAAAACCTTCCCAGGCTGTGGCTAATTTTTCATTAAGCTCGGACATGTAACACCTACCTTCTTAAGTGGATTTTTTATTTACTGCCTGAAACAACCATTAATGATGATCGTTGCCACGCAGGTAAATGACCCAGTATGTCAACCCGACTAATAACCCTCCACCTATGATATTCCCGATTGTTACAGGGATCAGGTTATCGGTGATGAAATTCGCAATAGTCAGATGAGAAAAACTTTCCGGGCTGGAACCAACTGCGGTCCAGAACTCCGGGCTCGCAAAGTTGCGGATTACGATACCCATCGGGATCATAAACATGTTTGCAATGCTGTGCTCAAAACCGCTGGCGACAAACATCGCAACCGGCAGCAACATAATCATCGCTTTATCCATCAGGCTGCGGCCGGAATAACTCATCCACACGGCCAGACAGACCATCAGGTTCGCCAGAATACCCAGCGCAACCGCTTCAACAAATGTATGGTGCAGCTTGTGGTCGGCAGTTTGCAGGACGTTCAGGCCCCAACCGCCATTGGCGACCATATACTCGCCAGACAACCACATTAACAGCACAAACAGCAGTGCACCCACCAGGTTACCGACATAGACGTTCACCCAGTTACGGGCCAGTTGCCCCCAGGTGATGCGCCCACTGGCTTTCGCCACCACAATCAGTACGGTGGATGTAAAAAGATCGGCACCGCAGATGATGCAAAGGATCAACCCCAGTGAGAAGCAGATACCACCAATCAGTTTAGCAATACCGAACGGTATCGTCGCTGTACCGGTGGTAGCAGTGATATAGAAAACAAAAGCAATGGAGATAAACACACCTGCGGTGATCGCCAGGTAGAAAGTCTTAAGCGGATGTTTAGTCGCTTTATAGACACCAGCTTCTTCGGCAACTTTCGCCATCTCTGCTGGAAGAATAAGATCAAAAGGGTTGTCAGCTTTCACACTAACTCTCTCTTTATTAAGTCGGCGACGAGATACTAACAAAGCATTATAGAAGAGAATTTGATATGGATCATATCTCGCCTGGCTTATAGGACCGCAAAGCGCGTGGTTTTTCTACGAATGCGGAGTAACTTGTTGATTATCAAAATAAAAATAAAGTTTAAAAGTTGCAAAAAGAGTTGAATTTTTTTATGACGCCTCCCAAAAAACAGTTAATTAAAATGGAGTAATTGCCATAAGAAGTAACAATGTTAGATTGGAAGGATATTAATATTTACCCATATTTAACCTAAATATTACAACTGGCCATCATTGCCAAAAAATAAATAAAACGGAGCAATGAAATTGCCCCGTAATATAGCGTAGACCCGTCATTAAGCCTACAGATTGTCGCACTACTTGTCGTTATTTCGACCAGAACGCTGTTTTCGCGCGTTGTAATTTTTCGTAAGCCGCTAACAAAGCCTGGTGCGCCGGGAAAGCCTTCAGCGTACCGTCAGCAGGTTGCAGGTCATAAAACGGCGCTTCACCGCTCAGCGCCGCACTGGCGGCTTCTACAGCTTGCGCACCGTACATGCGCACAAACGCGTTCAGGTATTGCAGCGGTTGCCGCTCCTCTTCCTGAGCCAGCAATAACAAGGTTTGCAGGCAACGGTAATAGTTTGCTCGCTCAGCACTGAAGATGGAGGCGTTAAATTCCATCGTCCATTCGGTCCAGGCCAGTGCCTGATCCAGATCGCCGCCAGCCAGCGCCAGCATTGCTTTCAGCTCGCCAATACGCAGGGTGTACCAGCCATTATCTTTCCCGGTAGCCAGGCCCAGCAGTTCGCGCACACGGGTAAAGTCGTCATGGCCTTCATCATCCAGTTGCGCGATAAGATTGAGGTAATCTTCTTTATCCCACTCACTGCCAGGCAGGGAGAGGATAGTGTCGCGCAGATGGCTGCCCATGGTGTTGTTGGCCAGCCACAGATCTTCCGCCGGGTAGATATCCGACATGCCCGGCACCAGGATACGGCAGGCGTAAACCCCCAGATGCTCGTAGTCAGCGATGTACACTTCTTTATCTTCCGCCTTGAAGATGGCCATCAGGGTGGCGAACTCTTCTTCAGTGGTGCCGGCGAAGCTCCAGTCAACGAACGGATAATCCGCATCCTGTTTAAACAGATCCCATGAAATAAGGCCGCTGGAGTCGATAAAGTGGGTTTCGAGGTTGGCGTGCTCAGCCACTTCTTCATCATCAAAGGTCGGTGGGGTGAACACATCGAGATCTTTCAGGCCACGGCCTTGCAGAAGTTCGGTAACGGTACGCTCCAGCGCGACGCCGAAATCAGGATGCGCGCCAAAAGAGGCAAAGCAGGTGCCGTTGGCCGGGTTAAACAGCACTACGCAGATTACCGGGTATTTACCGCCGAGCGAGCCGTCATAAGCGAAAATCGGGAAGCCTTCCGCTTCCAGTTTTGCAATGGCTTCAACAACGCCCGGGTAGCGTGCCAGCACCTCTTGCGGGATTTCCGGCAGGCTAATGCTCTCCGCAATAATGCGGTTTTTAATATGACGCTCAAACACTTCCGACAACCCCTGAACACGGGCTTCATTACGCGTGTTGCCGGCTGACATACCGTTAGACACATACAGGTTGCCAACGATATTCATGGGAATATAGACCGTCTGCTCATCGGACTGGCGGGTAAACGGCAGGGCGCAGATCCCGCGATCATCGTTACCGGATTGCAAATCAACCAGCATGCCTGCGGCCAGTGCATTTTCCGGATCGTAGTAGGCGCGCAGGCGCGCATCGAGAATACCTTCCGGCAGGCTGTCATCTTCCGGCAGCGGGAACCATTTTTCATTAGGATAATGAACGAACGGCCCCTGCGCGATGGTGTCGCCGAGCCAAAAGTCTGCAAAGAAGTAGTTTGTGGACAGACGTTCGAAATACTCGCCCAGCGCAGAGGCCAGCGCCGCTTTTTTGGTGGCGCCTTTGCCGTTGGTGAAACACAGCGCGCACTCTTTATCGCGAATATGCACAGACCAGACGTTGGGTACCGGGTTCAGCCAGGAGGCCTCTTCAATGTTAAAACCGAGATCGGTGAGCTTTTGCTGAAAGCGAGCGATGGAGTCTTCCAGCGCGGCATCTTTGCCGGGAATAAATGTTTGAGTCATGACGGTCACTTTTTTCGTACGTAAAGCGCGCAATGATACGGGTTTTACGTGACTGACGCTATCTTCCCCATTAGTCCGGTGAAAATAAAACTTCTGACTATGCTTATGGAAAGTAACTGACTGTACAGGCATGAAAAAATGAAAGCGTTCGACCTGCACCGGATGGCGCTCGACAAGGTACCCCTTGATTTTCTGTGGGAAGTCGCGCTGCGTAGCCTCTATACCTTTGTTTTAGTCTTCTTATTTCTCAAAATCACCGGTCGGCGCGGCGTACGGCAGATGTCGTTATTTGAAGTCCTCATCATTCTGACGCTGGGTTCCGCTGCGGGTGATGTGGCCTTCTACGACGATGTACCCATGCTGCCCGTACTCGTGGTGTTTATTACGCTGGGCATGCTCTACCGCCTGGTGATGTGGTTGATGTCGCACAGTGAAAAACTGGAAGATTTGCTGGAAGGCAAACCGGTAGTGATCGTCAAAGACGGCGAGCTGGCATGGGAGAAATTACACGAGGAGAACCTGACCGAATTTGAATTCTTTATGGAATTACGTACCAACGGTGTTGACCAGTTAGGGCAGGTCCGCCTGGCAATTATGGAAACGAATGGGCAACTTAGCGTGTACTACTTTACCGATGAAGAGGTTAAACCCGGCCTGTGTATTCTGCCGGAAGGCTGTAGCGAACGCTTTAAAAAGGCCCCTGAAGAGGGAGACTATGTTTGCGTGCGCTGCAGCAAAATTGTCCCGCTTCGGGCGGGTGAAGAGAAAATCTGCCCGCGCTGTGCAAATCCGGAATGGTCGAAGGCCAGTCGGGCAATTCGCGTCACATAACAGGGTTTTTATCGGGTCTCCGTAAGCAATGCAAAACAATCTGCTATGTGATTTGGCGCACAACTTCCCTCCCGCGCCTATTACCCGTTGCGGCGCGTGGCGCTGAATGATAAAACCGATGTCACAGGAATAACTTATTGCTTTATAGCGTGGTGAGGGGAAATGACTCAGGTCTTCAATTTTAGTTCTGGCCCGGCAGTGTTACCGGCGGATGTGCTCAAACAGGCGCAACAGGAACTGTGCGACTGGCAAGGGCTTGGTACATCGGTGATGGAAATTAGCCACCGTGGTAAAGAGTTTATCCATGTGGCGGAAGAAGCAGAAAAGGATTTTCGCGACCTGCTGAACATCCCCTCCAACTATAAGGTTCTGTTCTGTCACGGCGGTGGCCGCGGTCAGTTTGCCGGCGTTCCCCTGAACCTGCTGGGTGAGAAAACCACTGCGGATTATGTGGATGCTGGTTACTGGGCGGCAAGCGCAGTAAAAGAAGCGAAAAAATACTGCGTACCGAGCGTGATCGACGCGAAAATCACTGTTGATGGTTTGCGTGCGGTAAAACCGATGCGCGACTGGCAACTGAGCGCTAACGCTGCTTACCTGCATTACTGCCCGAACGAAACGATTGACGGTATCGCCATTGACGAAACGCCGGATTTTGGCGACGTCGTTGTCGCTGCGGATTTCTCCTCAACGATTCTGTCGCGCCAGATTGATGTTAGCCGTTTCGGCGTGATCTACGCTGGCGCGCAGAAAAACATCGGCCCGGCAGGGTTGACGCTGGTGATTGTACGTGAAGATCTGCTGGGTAACGCGCACGCGTCCTGCCCGTCCATTCTTGATTATACCGTGCTGAACGAAAACGACTCCATGTTCAACACGCCGCCGACTTTTGCCTGGTATCTCTCAGGTCTGGTGTTTAAATGGCTGAAAAAACAGGGCGGCGTAGCTGCAATGGATAAAATCAATCAGCAAAAAGCTGACCTGCTTTATGGCGTGATTGATAACAGTGACTTCTACCGTAACGATGTTGCAAAAGCGAACCGTTCCCGCATGAATGTGCCTTTCCAGCTGGCAGACAGTGCGCTGGATAAAGTCTTCCTCGAAGAGTCAATCGCCGCGGGTTTGCACGCGCTGAAAGGCCACCGCGTTGTGGGAGGCATGCGTGCTTCTATTTATAACGCGATGCCTCTGGCGGGTGTTCAGGCGCTGACTGATTTTATGGTCGATTTCGAACGTCGCCACGGTTAATCATCGACCTGTTTTAACGTACCCCCGTAGTTGAACTGCGGGGGTTTTATTCTGTTTGTTGAGAGTGAAGTTTCATGGAATCCCTGACGTTACAACCCATCGCGCGGGTGGATGGCACCATCAATCTGCCTGGTTCAAAGAGTGTCTCAAACCGCGCTTTGTTGCTTGCTGCATTCGCCCATGGCACGACCGTTCTGACTAACCTGCTGGACAGTGACGATGTGCGCCATATGCTGAATGCCCTCAGCGCGCTGGGAGTTCATTACACTTTATCCGCCGATCGCACCCGTTGCGAAGTGACCGGTGTCGGCGGTCCGCTGCATTCTGCGGAAAAGCTTGAATTGTTCCTTGGCAACGCCGGAACTGCCATGCGCCCGCTGGCGGCAGCGCTGTGCCTTGGGAACAATGAGTTAGTGCTGACCGGCGAACCGCGCATGAAAGAGCGTCCAATCGGCCATCTGGTCGATGCCTTGCGTCAGGGCGGCGCGCAGATTGATTATCTTGAGCAGGAAAATTATCCTCCGCTGCGCCTGCGCGGTGGTTTTACCGGCGGTGATGTGAGTGTTGACGGCAGCGTTTCCAGCCAGTTCTTAACCGCACTGCTGATGACTGCGCCGCTGGCTCCACAAGATACGATCATCACCATTAAAGGCGATTTGGTTTCCAAACCCTATATCGACATCACATTGCATCTGATGAAGACCTTCGGTGTTGACGTTGAAAACCAGCAGTACCAGCGTTTTGTGGTGCGTGGTGGACAGCGCTATCAGTCACCGGGTCACTACCTGGTGGAAGGGGATGCCTCATCTGCCTCTTATTTCCTCGCCGCGGCGGCAATAAAAGGCGGCACGGTTAAAGTAACCGGCATTGGCCGTAACAGCGTGCAGGGTGATATCCGCTTTGCCGATGTGCTGGAAAAAATGGGCGCGACGATTGTCTGGGGTGATGATTACATTGCCTGTACGCATGGTGAGCTGAACGCTATCGACATGGATATGAACCATATTCCGGATGCGGCAATGACCATTGCCACGACGGCGCTGTTTGCTAACGGGACGACGACGTTGCGCAACATCTATAACTGGCGTGTGAAAGAGACAGACCGTTTGTTTGCGATGGCAACAGAGCTGCGTAAAGTGGGTGCCGAAGTCGAAGAGGGCGAAGACTATATTCGCGTTACGCCGCCAGCAAAATTGCAGTTTGCGGAAATTGGCACCTATAACGACCACCGTATGGCGATGTGCTTCTCGCTGGTGGCGCTGTCGGATACGCCCGTTACGATCCTCGACCCGAAATGCACAGCGAAAACTTTCCCGGACTACTTCGAACAGTTAGCCCGCATTAGTACCCCTGCCTGATAACATTTATCAGCCCTGCGCAGGCATCGCAGGGCTGACTTACCCGCTATTGTTGAGGGTGTCGACAACCTTCTGCTCCATGTTACTATCTGCCCGGGAATATTCCCGATGATTCAATTAGATAAACATGGACTGTCTATGAAAAAAACAATGATTTTCAGCTGCCTGATGGCGGCAACTCTGGTCTCTGGTTGTAAAAACATGGGTGGTATCAACGCAGAAGCGTTAACCAAATCCGGTATGTCAGCATACAAAGCGGCAACGCTCAGCGATGCCGACGTGAAGGCGCTCTCAGAGAAGTCTTGCGCGGAGATGGATAAACAGAACACCCTTGCCCCGGCATCCAGTACCTATGCGAAGCGTCTCGACAAAATTGCAAAAGCGCTGGGTAACAATATCGATGGCACGCCAGTAACCTATAAAGTTTATATGACGAAAGAGGTTAACGCGTGGGCAATGGCGAACGGTTGCATTCGCGTGTACAGCGGTCTCATGGATATGATGACGGATAATGAAGTCGAAGCTGTACTGGGTCATGAAATGGGGCACGTTGCCCTGGGTCATAGCCGCAAAGCAATGCAGACGGCGTATGCGACACTGGCTGCCCGTGATGCCATCTCCGCCAGCAGTGCGGCAGGTGCACAACTCTCCCAGTCCCAGCTCGGCGACCTGGCTGAGAATATGGTGAATTCCGCATTCTCCCGCACTCAGGAATCCGCCGCGGACGATTTCTCTTACGATTTGCTGAAAAAACGTAACATCAGCCGTCAGGGATTAGTCACCAGTTTTGAGAAACTGGCGAAGCTGGATGCGGGTTCGGAGAAATCGATGTTTGATTCCCATCCGCCGTCAACTGAGCGCGCGCAGCATATCCGCGAGCGCATTGCCGCAGATAAAAAGTAACGTCATTTCTGTCTGTGCCGGGCTGATGTAAATCAGCCCGCTTCCCGCACAATTCTTCTACACTCAGCTCCATATATTCCGTTATTCGCACGCGGGAGTAACGATCGTGCGCATTGCCGCGTATAATGCGCGGCGTTTATGTAACGGTATGCCCTGATTAAGGAGATAAAGATGACGGCAATTGCCCCGGTAATTACCATTGATGGGCCGAGCGGTGCGGGAAAAGGCACCCTTTGCAAGGCAATGGCGGAAGCGTTGCAATGGCATCTGTTGGACTCTGGCGCCATTTATCGTGTGCTGGCGTTGGCCGCGCTACATCACCATGTTGATGTGACCTCCGAAGAGGTGCTGGTTCCTCTGGCGGCGCATCTGGATGTGCGTTTTGTCTCGACCAACGGCAATCTGGAAGTGATTCTGGAAGGCGAAGATGTGAGTGGTGAAATTCGCACTCAGGACGTGGCGAATGCGGCATCGCAAGTGGCGGCTTTCCCGCGCGTGCGCGAGGCGTTATTACGTCGCCAGCGCGCGTTTCGCGAAGCGCCGGGCCTGATCGCGGACGGGCGTGATATGGGCACCGTTGTTTTCCCCGATGCGCCAGTGAAAATTTTCCTTGACGCCTCCTCTGAAGAGCGTGCGCACCGCCGTATGCTGCAGTTGCAGGAGAAGGGCTTTAGTGTTAACTTTGAACGCCTTTTGGCCGAGATCAAAGAACGTGACGATCGCGATCGTAATCGCCCTGTTGCGCCGTTAGTGCCTGCTGCCGATGCTTTAGTACTGGATTCAACCCGTTTAAGTATTGAGCAAGTGATTGAGAAAGCGCTACAATATGCTCGCCAAAAATTGGCCCTCGCATAATTGCGACCGAATTTGCAGTACCCCCGTTGCAATGGAATGACAGCGGGTATGTTAAACAACCCCATCCGGCACGGAGCCAGGTGGACGTTAAATATGAAACCTGAAGATTAAACATGACTGAATCTTTTGCTCAACTGTTTGAAGAATCCTTAAAAGAAATCGAAACCCGCCCGGGTTCCATCGTTCGTGGTGTTGTTGTTGCTATCGACAAAGATGTAGTACTGGTTGACGCCGGTCTGAAATCTGAGTCCGCCATTCCGGCTGAGCAGTTCAAAAACGCCCAGGGCGAGCTGGAAATCCAGGTTGGTGACGAAGTTGACGTTGCTCTGGATGCAGTAGAAGACGGCTTCGGTGAAACCCTGCTGTCCCGTGAAAAAGCTAAACGTCACGAAGCTTGGATCACGCTGGAAAAAGCTTACGAAGACGCTGAAACTGTTACCGGTGTTATCAACGGCAAAGTTAAAGGTGGCTTCACTGTTGAGCTGAACGGTATTCGTGCGTTCCTGCCAGGTTCTCTGGTAGACGTTCGTCCGGTCCGTGACACTCTGCACCTGGAAGGCAAAGAGCTTGAATTCAAAGTAATCAAGCTTGACCAGAAGCGTAACAACGTTGTTGTTTCCCGTCGTGCGGTTATCGAATCCGAGAACAGCGCAGAACGCGATCAGCTGCTGGAAAACCTGCAGGAAGGCATGGAAGTTAAAGGTATCGTTAAGAACCTCACTGACTACGGTGCATTCGTTGATCTGGGCGGCGTAGACGGCCTGCTGCACATCACTGATATGGCATGGAAACGCGTTAAGCATCCGAGCGAAATCGTAAACGTTGGCGACGAAATCACTGTTAAAGTGCTGAAATTCGACCGCGAACGTACTCGTGTATCTCTGGGCCTGAAACAGCTGGGCGAAGATCCGTGGGTAGCTATCGCTAAACGTTACCCGGAAGGCACCAAGCTGACTGGTCGCGTTACCAACCTGACCGACTACGGCTGCTTCGTTGAAATCGAAGAAGGCGTTGAAGGCCTGGTTCACGTTTCCGAAATGGATTGGACCAACAAAAACATCCACCCGTCCAAAGTTGTTAACGTTGGCGACGTAGTGGAAGTGATGGTTCTGGATATCGACGAAGAACGTCGTCGTATCTCCCTGGGCCTGAAACAGTGCAAATCCAACCCGTGGCAGCAGTTCGCTGAAACCCACAACAAGGGCGACCGCGTTGAAGGTAAAATCAAGTCTATCACTGACTTCGGTATCTTCATCGGCCTGGACGGCGGTATCGACGGCCTGGTTCACCTGTCTGACATCTCCTGGAACGTTGCAGGCGAAGAAGCAGTTCGTGAATACAAAAAAGGCGACGAAATCGCAGCCGTTGTTCTGCAGGTTGACGCAGAGCGTGAGCGTATCTCTCTGGGCGTTAAACAGCTCGCAGAAGATCCGTTCAACAACTACGTTGCACTGAACAAGAAAGGCGCAATCGTAAACGGTAAAGTCACTGCAGTTGACGCTAAAGGCGCAACCGTAGAACTGGCTGACGGCGTTGAAGGTTACCTGCGCGCTTCTGAAGCTTCCCGTGACCGCGTTGAAGACGCAACTCTGGTTCTGAATGTTGGCGACGATGTTGAAGCTAAATTCACCGGCGTTGACCGTAAGAACCGCGTAGTTAGCCTGTCTGTTCGTGCGAAAGACGAAGCTGATGAGAAAGATGCAATCGCTTCTGTTAACAACAAACAGGAAGAAGGCAACTTCTCTAACGCTATGGCTGAAGCTTTCAAAGCAGCGAAAGGCGAGTAAGTTACTCCCAACTTTGCGGACTGTAGTGACGAAGTTAACGCACTGCAGTTCGCAGGATGACGAGTCACTTGACAGATTGCAGGATTCGTCCTGTAATCAATGACAAAGGGCGGCTACGGCCGCCCTTGTTAAAGCTATTAAGCGAATTTTTGCCTTGAAGGAAACCGGAGGAATCATGACCAAGTCAGAATTGATCGAAAGACTTGCAAGCCAGCAATCGCATATCCCGGCAAAAGCCGTGGAAGATGCCGTAAAAGAGATGCTGGAGCATATGGCCTCTACTCTTGCCCAGGGTGAGCGCATTGAGATCCGCGGTTTCGGCAGTTTTTCTCTGCACTATCGTGCACCTCGCACCGGGCGTAACCCCAAAACAGGCGACAAAGTGGATCTGGAAGGAAAATATGTTCCCCACTTTAAACCGGGTAAAGAATTACGCGACCGCGCCAATATTTATGAATAAGGTTTAGCGAAACGCTAAAACTTAAACAGCAAAAAAGCACCTTCGGGGTGCTTTTTTGTTTTGTGCCAGTCTGAATTTTTCGGGACTTTGCTCGTAATGCTTATTGCGTAAGATGTAACGCGGTAAAAACTTACCAGCCTGTGCCGCAAACGGTTCATCACTCTCCAGACACGGCAACTGCAACGCCGCATACTTCCTGTGCAACAAGGAGGTGTGCATGACCTTACCTGCGCTCAGCGCCTGTATTATGGCCGGCATTTTGCCACTGCTGTGGCTGCCCGCTTTACCGGATATCCGTCTTGTCTGGTGCGTACTGGCTTTTGGCTGTCTGCTTGCGTACAGCCAAAAGCCGGTGCTGCGTTACTGCGGGTTTACGCTTCTGTTTTTTGTATGGGGGATCCTCTCAGCACAGCAAATCCTCTGGCCGACCCGACATCTGGCAGGTGGTAACCGCCATGTTGAGGTGATGCTTACCGAAACCGATAATATGACCCGCCACCAGGGGAAAATTCTCCGCCTGGACGGCGTGCGCCTTTATCCTGCACCCGGCATTACCTTTTACGGGGAGTATCTTCCCCAGCAGACCTGCAGCGGGCAACGTTGGGCGATGACGATTCGCGCTCGCCCGATACATGGGCAGCTCAATGATGGTGGTTTTGACTCCCAACGTTATGCTCTGGCATCTCATCAATCTTTAAGCGGGCGGATTATTCATGCCCGAATACTGGATGCAGGTTGCAGCTGGCGTGCCGGGTATCTGCAGTCGCTGAGGGAGCAGTTGACGGCATACACCTGGCAGCAGGTCATACTGGCTTTGGGAATGGGTGAGCGCTCAGCGCTGAGCCGTGACGTGAAAAACGTAATGCGACAAACCGGCACGGCGCATCTGATGGCGATCTCCGGGTTGCATATCGCTCTTGCGTCTATGCTGGTGTGGCTTATCGTACGCGGTGTGCAGTTTTTCCTTCCCGCCCGGTGGATTGGTTGGCGGTTGCCGTTGCTCTTAAGCGTGGGCGGCGCGATTGGCTATGCATGGCTAACGGGGTTGCAGCCTCCGGCTCTACGCACGGCGGTGGCGCTCAGTGCCTGGGCTATGTTAAGGCTTTCCGGGCGTCTGTGGTCGCCCTGGCAAGTATGGCTGTGCTGTGTGGCAGCCATTTTATTTACCGATCCCCTTGCCGTTCTCTCAGACAGCCTTTGGCTGTCTGCTTTTGCAGTGGCTGCGCTGCTGTTTTGGTATCAGTGGCTCCCCACTCCTGGCGCACATCCGCGCTGGTGGGTGAGAGGCTGTATTAACCTCCTCTATTTGCAGGCGGGTATGACAGTGCTGCTTCTGCCGATCCAGTTGTCGATATTCCACGGCATCAGCCTCAGCGCTCTGGTCGCGAACCTGGGGGCTATCCCGCTGGTCACTTTCGTTGCCGTACCCTTCATTCTGTTAGGTATGCTGCTGCATCTGACCGGGTCTTCAATAATGGAGACTGTTTGTTGGTCTGTCGCGGATAACACGCTGGAAATACTCTTCAGCTTTTTACGTTGGCTCCCCCCTGGTTGGTTAAACGTTGATATGCGCTGGCAGTGGCTGGCATGGGCGCCCTGGTGTGCGTTGATGGCCTGGCGTTTTAACCTGTGGCGCACAACGCCCGCTGTTTGCGTGGCATGTCTGGTGATGTTGGCTTTTCCATTCTGGCGAAGTGAGCGGGGTGGGGGATGGTCGGTACACATGCTTGATGTCGGGCACGGGCTTGCCATGGTCATTGAGCGTGATGGCAAAGCGATCCTTTATGACACAGGAGCAGCCTGGCCTGGCGGCGACAGCGGGCAGCAGTTAATTATCCCGTGGCTGCGCTGGCATGCGCTGGTGCCGGAAGGCGTTATTCTGAGTCATGAACATTTGGATCACCGGGGAGGGCTGAACAGCTTACTGAATACCTGGCCGGGGATGTGGGTGCGAAGCCCGTTAGGTTGGGCGGGGCATCATCCTTGTTTCCGTGGTGAAAAGTGGCAGTGGCAAGGGTTAAATTTCAGTGTTCACTGGCCCCTGCAAGGCTCAACGACACAAGGCAATAACCGATCATGTGTGGTCAGGGTAGATGATGGCCAGAACAGTATTTTGCTGACGGGTGATATTGAGGCGCAGGGGGAGATGGCGATGCTGAGTCGTTATTGGGAACATCTTGCTTCCACGCTGGTGCAGGTACCCCATCATGGGAGCAATACCTCATCAACGCTGCCTTTTATTCAACGTGTCGCCAGTGAAGCTGCACTGGCGTCGGCATCTCGCTATAACGCCTGGCGATTGCCCTCGGCAAAAGTGACGACACGCTACCGCCAGCAAGGCTATCGTTGGTTCGATACGGCCCATCAGGGGCAGATAACGCTCTCTTTCTCATCGCAGGGCTGGGAAATCCATAGCTTACGAGATCAACTTTTACCTCGTTGGTATCATCAGTGGTTTGGCGTCCCCAGCGATAACAGGTAGAATATGCGGCTATTTCAACAAGTGCTGGTTTTTTGAATGCAGAACGATAAAGATCTCTCCACGTGGCAGACTTTCCGCCGACTTTGGCCAACCATTGCGCCTTTTAAAGCGGGTCTGATCGTGTCGGGGATAGCGTTAATCCTCAACGCAGCCAGCGATACTTTTATGCTATCGCTGCTCAAACCGTTACTGGATGATGGTTTTGGTAAAACGGACCGTTCAGTGCTGCTGTGGATGCCGCTGGTGGTTATCGGGCTGATGATCCTGCGTGGTATCACCAGTTATATCTCCAGCTACTGCATTTCCTGGGTTTCCGGAAAAGTGGTAATGACCATGCGCCGTCGTTTATTCGGCCACATGATGGGGATGCCTGTTTCCTTCTTTGACAAACAGTCCACGGGGACGCTGCTGTCGCGAATCACTTACGATTCTGAACAGGTGGCGTCCTCTTCCTCCAGTGCGTTGATCACGGTGGTGCGCGAAGGCGCGTCGATCATCGGCCTGTTTATTATGATGTTTTGGTATAGCTGGCAGTTGTCGGTGATCCTGATTGTGCTGGCGCCTATTGTGTCGCTCGCTATTCGCGTGGTGTCTAAACGCTTTCGCAACATCAGTAAAAACATGCAAAACACCATGGGGCAGGTGACCACCAGTGCGGAGCAAATGCTGAAAGGGCATAAAGAAGTGCTGATGTTTGGTGGCCAGCAAGTGGAAACCAGTCGTTTCGACAAAGTCAGCAACAAGATGCGTCTGCAGGGGATGAAAATGGTGTCAGCCTCATCCATTTCAGACCCGATCATTCAACTTATTGCCTCTCTTGCTCTGGCATTTGTGCTGTATGCAGCGAGCTTCCCAAGCGTGATGGATACGCTGACAGCCGGTACGATCACCGTGGTTTTCTCTTCGATGATTGCGCTGATGCGTCCGCTAAAATCGCTGACCAACGTCAATGCCCAATTTCAGCGCGGTATGGCTGCCTGCCAGACTTTGTTCGCGATCCTTGATAGCGAGCAGGAAAAAGATGAAGGCACCCTGGTGATTGAACGCGCCCGTGGAGATATTGAATTCCGCAATGTTACCTTCACATATCCGGGACGGGAAACGCCCGCGCTGCGTAATATCAATCTGACGATCCCTGCGGGGAAAACCGTTGCCCTGGTGGGGCGCTCTGGCTCCGGTAAATCGACGATGGCCAGCCTGATCACGCGTTTTTACGATATCGACGAAGGCCAAATCCTGATGGATGGCCACGATCTGCGTGAGTATAAACTGGCCTCACTGCGCGATCAGGTTGCGCTGGTATCGCAAAATGTCCATTTGTTTAACGACACCGTTGCTAACAACATTGCCTATGCGCGTACCGAAGAGTACAGCCGTGAAGAGGTTGAGCAGGCTGCGAAGATGGCCTATGCCCTCGACTTTATCAATAAAATGGATCAAGGCCTGGACACGGTCATCGGTGAAAACGGCGTATTGCTCTCCGGCGGTCAGCGTCAGCGTATCGCCATTGCCCGCGCGCTGTTGCGAGATAGCCCAATCCTGATCCTCGATGAAGCGACCTCCGCGCTGGATACCGAGTCTGAACGCGCTATTCAGGCGGCGTTAAACGAGCTGCAAAAAAACCGTACTTCTATGGTGATTGCTCACCGTCTTTCGACCATTGAGCAAGCTGATGAGATTGTGGTGGTAGAGGATGGTCGCATCGTTGAACGCGGTAGTCATACCGAGTTGCTGGCGCACCGCGGTGTGTATGCTCAGCTTCACAAGATGCAGTTTGGCGAATGATAGCGCGCATCTGGTCCGGTGAATCTCCGCTGTGGCTGTTGCTGTTGCCGTTCTCCTGGCTCTATGGCCTGGTGAGCGGTGTTATTCGTCTTGCCTATCGTCTGGGTCTGAAGAAAGCCTGGCGCGCGCCTGTCCCGGTGGTTGTTGTGGGTAATCTGACCGCCGGCGGCAATGGTAAAACACCGGTGGTCATCTGGCTGGTGGAGCAGTTACAGCAGCGCGGTATCCGTGTTGGCGTGGTTTCGCGTGGCTATGGCGGCAAAGCGGATCGTTATCCCCTGTTATTGACCTCAACCACCCCCACGGCGCAAGCCGGGGACGAGCCGGTATTGATTTATCAGCGCACGGGAGCGCCGGTTGCTGTCTCGCCTGTGCGGACCGAGGCTGTTAAAGCGATTCTGGCACAGCATCCGGTGCAACTTATTGTCACGGATGATGGTTTGCAGCACTACAGGCTTGCCCGTGATATGGAAATCGTGGTCATTGATGGCGTCAGGCGCTTTGGCAATGGCTGGTGGTTGCCAGCCGGACCGATGCGCGAGCGCGCTTCACGTCTGAAAACAGTCAATGCCGTCATCACCAATGGTGGTGTGGCAAAGCGCGACGAAATCCCGATGCGTCTGCGGCCCGGGATGGCTATCAACCTGCATACCGGCGAGCGCCGCGAAGTTCGCGATCTGAAGCATGTGGTGGCGATGGCGGGCATTGGCCATCCCCCTCGTTTTTTTACTACCCTTGCTGAAAGTGGCGTAACGCTGGAAAAGACGGTAGCACTGGCCGATCATCAGGCGCTCACCCATAATGATGTCCACGCACTGGTGAAACCCGGTCAGTCGTTAGTCATGACTGAGAAAGATGCCGTTAAGTGCCGCGCTTTTGCCGAAGACAACTGGTGGTATTTGCCTGTAGACGCACAACTGGAAGGCGAACGGGCGGAGAAATTACTGCAGGAATTGATCACTCTGGCGCGCTGACGACTGTTGCATCGGCTGCGCCCTGTTGACTTAACAGGAACTCCCATGTCTGTGCCGCACCTTTCATTGACCGCCGCCCGTCACCTGCATCTCGCCGCCCAGGGGCTCTTACGTAAACCCTCACGGCGCGCCAGACCTGCAGATATCCTCACCACCATTCAGCGTATGTCGCTGTTGCAAATTGATACCATCAATATTGTTGCCCGCAGCCCTTATCTGGTCCTGTTCAGCCGCCTGGGGCATTATCCGCCGCAGTGGCTGGATGAAGCCCTGAAAAACGGCGAGCTGATGGAGTACTGGGCGCATGAAGCCTGTTTTTTACCGCGTGAGGATTTTGCGCTGATGCGCCACCGCATGTTGTCGCCGGATAACATGGGGTGGAAATACCGCCAGGCATGGATGGAAGAGCATGCGGACGAAATTGCGCAGCTTATTGCGCATATCCAGCAAAATGGCCCGGTGCGTTCAGTGGATTTCGAACATCCACGCAAAGGCACCAGCGGTTGGTGGGAGTGGAAACCGCATAAACGCCATCTCGAAGGATTATTTACCGCCGGGAAAGTGATGGTGGTTGAGCGCCGGAATTTTCAGCGTGTTTATGATTTAACCCATCGGGTTATGCCGCACTGGGATGATACGCGAGATCTGTTACCGCAGGCCGACGCTGAATTTCGCATGCTGGAAAACAGCGCGCGCAGTCTGGGGCTGTTTCGCGCTCAGTGGCTGGCGGATTACTATCGCCTGCGTCAACCCGCCTTACCTGTACTGCTGGAGCGTTTACAGGCCGCGCAAAAGATCTACCCGGTCAATGTTGAGAACATTGGCCCGGCATGGTTGCATGCTTCACTGCTGCCACTGCTGGAGCAGGCCGAGGCCGATAAACTGCGGGCCACGCACAGCGCGGTGCTTTCGCCGTTTGACCCGGTGGTGTGGGATCGCAAGCGTGCAGAACAGTTGTTTGATTTCAGCTATCGGCTGGAGTGCTATACCCCGGCGCCAAAACGGCAATTCGGCTATTTTGTTCTGCCGCTGCTGCATCGTGGTCGGCTTGTCGGGCGTATGGATGCCAAAATGCACCGCAAAGAAGGGGTACTGGAGGTTATTGCACTCTATCTTGAAGCGGGCGTGAAACCCGGCGACGCACTGGAAAAGGGGCTGCAAGCTGCAATAACCGATTTTGCCCGTTGGCAGGGCGCGCAGCGGGTTACCTTTTCTCGTCTGCCGGAAGGGCTGTTTTTGGCATTGCGCGCTGGTCTGGAAACAGGCGCGGTGTAAGAATTGAATATGTTAAGCTTAACCCGTTAATTGTCGGTGCATCAGGAGGAAAAATGGATCACCGTTTACTTGAAATCATCGCCTGCCCGGTTTGTAACGGCAAACTTTACTACACCCAGGATAAGCAGGAGCTGATCTGCAAAGTGGATAGCCTTGCCTTTCCTGTCCGGGAAGGTATTCCAGTACTGCTGGAAAACGAAGCGCGTTCGTTAACTGCCGAAGAGAGCCGTCCATGAGTTTTGTGGTGATAATTCCTGCTCGTTATGCTTCAACACGCCTGCCGGGTAAACCCTTAGTGGATATTAATGGTAAACCGATGGTGGTGCATGTGCTGGAGCGCGCCCGTGAATCGGGGGCTGAACGCATCATCGTGGCTACGGATAACGAAGCGGTAAAACATGCAGTGGAAGCTGTGGGCGGTGAAGTGTGTATGACCCGTGCCGATCACCAGTCCGGGACTGAGCGTCTGGCAGAAGTGGTGGAAAAATGCGGTTTCAGCGATGACACCGTGATTGTCAACGTGCAGGGCGATGAGCCGATGATCCCACCGGCTATTATCCGCCAGGTTGCAGAGAACCTGGCCGCGCGCGAGGTCGGCATGGCGACATTGGCCGTGCCGATTCACAGTGCGGAAGAGGCGTTCAATCCGAATGCGGTGAAAGTGGTGATGGATGCCGAAGGTTATGCGCTCTATTTTTCCCGCGCCACCATTCCCTGGGATCGTGATCGCTTTGCGCTTTCCCGCGAAACGATTGGCGACACCTTCCTGCGTCATATTGGCATTTACGGCTATCGCGCCGGTTTTATTCGCCGTTATGTCAGCTGGCAAACCAGCCCGCTTGAGCAGATTGAGATGCTGGAGCAACTGCGTGTGCTCTGGTATGGCGAGAAAATACATGTCGCGGTGGCAAGCGTTGTTCCCGGCACTGGTGTTGATACACAAGACGATCTGGAGCGCGTTCGCGCGGAACTGCATTAATCTCCTCATCCCCTTCATTCGGAGGGGATTTCTCTTCAAGCCGCTAAATTCTTAAACTGTTTTGATCTCATCAGGGTGACATCTCGCGCCCTGGCGCTCATTATAAAAGCAGTAGTCTTGATGAGGGCATCTGCTATGGAACAACTGCGCGCCGAACTAAGTCATCTGCTGGGAGAAAAATTGAGTCGTATGGAGTGCGTCAGCGAAAAACCTGACTCGGCACTCTGGTCCTTATATGACAGTAAGGGCAACCCGATGCCATTACTGGCGAGAAGCTTCTCCACGCCGGGTCTTGCGCGACAGTTGGCCTGGAAAATTTCAATGCTTGCACGCAGCGGTACGGTGCGGATGCCGGTGGTCTACGGCGTCATGACCCATGAAGAGCATCCGGGGCCGGATGTGCTGCTGATTGAGCGTCTGCGTGGTGTTCCCGTTGAAGCGCCTGCCCGTACGCCGGAACGCTGGGAGCAACTGAAAGATCAGATTGTCGAAGGGCTGCTCGCCTGGCATCGGCAGGACAGTCACGGCTGCGTAGGAACGGTCGATAGCACGCAGGAAAATATCTGGCCATCCTGGTATCGCCAGCGCGTAGAAGTGCTGTGGACCACCCTGAATCAGTATCACAATACCGGGCTGACAATGCAGGATAAACGCGTGCTGTTTCGCACCCGGGAGTGCCTGCCTGCGTTGTTTGAAGGGTTTAACGATAATTGTGTGCTGGTGCACGGTAGCTTTAATCTGCGTAGCATGCTGAAAGATGCCCGTAGCGATCAGTTACTGGCGATGGTCGGGCCGGGCATTATGCTGTGGGCGCCGCGTGAATATGAACTGTTCCGTCTGGCCGATGGCGCGCAGGCGGAAGGTCTGCTCTGGCACTACTTACAGCGTGCGCCAGTGGCAGAGTCGTTCCTCTGGCGACGCTGGCTGTATCTGTTATGGGACGAAGTGGCGCAACTGGTAAATACCGGGCAATTCAGCCGCACCAACTTCGAACTGGCCTCTAAATCACTGCTCCCTTGGCTCTCCTGAGCTGCCTTTCAGCCACTGCCAGACTCTTCCCAGCGTTTCATATCCCACCCGGTCGCTGTGCAGCAGCCAGACCGGGGAGGGGATAACCCGTTCCCAGGGATTAAGCGGTGAGGTGACCGCCAGCTGGTTGGCAGGGGCGGGAAGAGGATGCAGCCCGACATGCTGGAAAAAGATCATTGCCCGTGGCAGATGCGATGCGGAGGTGACCAGCAGGAAAGGCGCATCGCCAATCGCTGCTTTGACCGCCGCCGCTTCCTCTTCCGTATCTTTCGGTTCATCGAGCGTGATGATGTCGCTACGTGGCACGCCCAGGCTTTCCGCCACGCGCGCACCGGCTTCGGCAGTGCTGACCGGGTTGGTTTTAGCCGCCGCGCCGGTAAAGATAAGTTTCGCGCCAGGGTTCGCCAGCCACAGGCGGATCCCTTCATTGAGCCGCGGTAAGCTGTTGCTGATCAGATTAGAACTGGGGGCCCAGTCGTCGTTCCAGGTATAGCCACCGCCGAGGATCACGATATATTTTACCGGCTGTGTGCCGCGCCAGGTGGGGTATTTATCTTCGATAGGTTTTAATAGCCCATCGGCGACAGGCTGCAGGCTTAGCAGCAGCAACACCACCCAGCCAAGGGTGACAACCGCTTTGCCGGTTTTTTGCCAGCGGCTGAACCACACCAGCGCGAGACCCAAGCCGATCAGTAAAAGCAAGAAAGGCAGGGGCAGCATCAGGCCACCGATGTATTTTTTGAGGGTAAAAAGCACCGTATCCGTCTCCTTTTTGAGCATACAGCAGGTGATTTCAGCGGATCTTACATCAGGTGGGTTCATTATCGTTACGGCTGTGACAAAATAGCGGTTTTGTCGCAAGCGTGGAGCGGTCATGAAGGATCGAAATTTCGACGACATCGCGGAGAAATTCTCACGCAATATCTATGGCACCACCAAAGGCCAGTTGCGTCAGGCAATCCTCTGGCAGGATCTTGATGTATTGCTGGCGTCAATGGGACCAGGCACATTACACGTGCTGGATGCTGGCGGCGGAGAAGGGCAAACGGCGATCCGTATGGCGCAGCGCGACCATCAGGTGACGCTGTGCGATGTGTCAAAAGAGATGATTGCACGCGCGCAGGCTGCGGCAGACGAGAAAGGTGTGAGCGGTAACATGCATTTCGTACAATGCGCCGCTCAGGACATTGCGCAGCATTTGGAATCGCCGGTTGATCTGATATTGTTCCATGCTGTGCTTGAATGGGTCGCGGAACCCGTCAGCGTATTGCAGACCTTATGGTCGGTGCTGCGCCCTGGCGGTGCGTTGTCGTTGATGTTCTATAACGCCGGCGGGCTATTGATGCACAATATGGTGGCAGGGAATTTTGATTACGTGCGGGCCGGTATGCCGAAACGTAAAAAACGGACTCTCTCCCCGGACCATCCGCGCGTTCCAGCGGACGTCTACGGCTGGCTTGAACAGATTGGCTGGCAGATAACCGGTAAAACCGGTGTACGTGTTTTTCACGATTACCTTCGCGAGAAACACCAGCAGCACGACTGTTTCGATGCATTGCTTGAACTGGAAACGCGCTATTGCCGCCAGGAGCCGTACATCAGTCTCGGCCGCTATATTCACGTGACCGCGCTTAGGCCGCAAATCGATGGAAGGACAAACGATGAGTGAATTTTCCCAGACAGTCCCCGAACTGGTTGCCTGGGCCAGAAAGAATGATTTCTCCATCTCGCTACCGGTCGACAGGCTCTCTTTTTTGCTGGCTGTCGCCACGCTTAACGGCGAGCGTCTGGACGGTGAAATGAGCGAAGGCGAGCTGGTGGATGCCTTTCGTTATGTGAGTGATGCATTTGAACAAACCAGTGAAACCATCATTCAGCGTGCCAACAACGCCATTAACGATATGGTGCGTCAGCGTTTATTAAACCGTTTCACCAGTGAGTTAACGGAAGGCAATGCGATCTACCGTTTGACGCCGTTGGGTATCGGGATCACGGACTACTACATCCGTCAGCGCGAGTTTTCTACGCTGCGCCTCTCGATGCAGTTGTCGATCGTGGCGGGGGAGTTAAAACGCGCTGCCGACGCGGCGGACGAGGGCGGTGATGAGTTTCACTGGCACCGTAACGTCTATGCGCCGTTAAAATATTCGGTGGCGGAGATCTTCGACAGTATCGATCTCACCCAGCGCGTGATGGATGAGCAGCAGCAGCAGGTGAAAGATGACATTGCCCAGTTGCTGAACAAAGACTGGCGTGCGGCGATTTCCAGTTGCGAAATGTTGCTGTCGGAAACCTCCGGCACCCTGCGTGAGTTGCAGGACACGCTGGAAGCCGCCGGAGACAAATTGCAGGCCAATTTGCTGCGCATCCAGGATGCGACCATGGCGCACAGCGATTTGGAGTTCCTCGACCAGCTGGTGTTCAACCTGCAAAGCAAGCTGGACCGCATTGTGAGCTGGGGCCAACAGGCGATTGACCTGTGGATCGGCTATGACCGTCACGTGCATAAATTTATCCGTACCGCCATTGATATGGATAAAAACCGCGTCTTTGCCCAACGTCTGCGCCAGTCAGTACAGTCTTATTTCGACGCCCCATGGGCACTGACTTACGCCAATGCTGACCGCTTACTCGATATGCGCGATGAAGAGATGGCGCTGCGCGACGAAGAAGTCACCGGCGAACTTCCACCGGATCTGGAGTTCGAAGAGTTTAACGAAATACGCGAGCAGCTTGCGGCGATGATCGAGCAGCAACTGGCAATTTATAAGACCAAAGGGGTGCCGTTGGATCTTGGCCTGGTGGCCCGCGAGTATCTGGCGCAGTATCCACGCGTTCGTCATTTCGACATTGCGCGCATTGTGGTTGATCAGGCGGTACGTCTCGGCGTAGCGCAAGCAGATTTCACCGGCCTGCCGCCGAAATGGCAGCCGATTAATGATTACGGAGCCAAGGTACAGGCGCATGTCATCGACAAATATTGAACAAGTGATGCCGGTTAAACTGGCGCAGGCATTGGCTAACTCGCTGTTTCCGGCGCTGGACAGCGCACTACGCTCGGGCAGACATATTGGTCTCGACGAGCTGGATAATCACGCCTTTTTAATGGATTTCCAGGAGTACCTGGAAGAGTTTTATGCCCGCTACAACGTTGAGTTGATCCGCGCGCCGGAAGGTTTCTTCTACCTGCGCCCGCGTTCAACCACGCTTATCCCGCGTTCGGTGCTTTCCGAACTGGATATGATGGTCGGCAAAATCCTCTGCTACCTCTATCTCAGCCCGGAACGTCTGGCCAATGAAGGGATCTTCACCCAGCAGGAACTGTATGACGAGCTGCTGTCGCTGGCGGACGAACCGAAACTGTTGAAGCTGGTTAACAACCGCTCAACCGGTTCTGACCTGGACCGGCAAAAACTGCAGGAAAAGGTGCGCTCCTCGTTAAACCGTCTGCGCCGCCTTGGCATGATCTGGTTTATGGGTAATGACAGCAGCAAGTTTCGCATCACTGAATCGGTGTTCCGCTTTGGCGCGGATGTCCGTTCAGGCGATGATCCGCGCGAGGCGCAACTGCGCATGATCCGCGACGGTGAAGCGATGCCTGTCGAAAACCACCTGCAGCTCAATGATGAGCCTGAAGACAATCAGCCGGATAGCTCGGAGGAAGAGTAATGATCGATCGCGGTAAGTTTCGTTCGCTAACGCTGATTAACTGGAACGGTTTTTTTGCCCGCACCTTTGACCTGGATGAGCTGGTAACCACCCTCTCCGGGGGGAACGGCGCCGGGAAATCCACCACTATGGCGGCGTTTGTCACCGCACTGATCCCGGATCTGACGCTGCTGCATTTCCGTAACACCACCGAAGCCGGGGCCACGTCGGGCTCCCGCGATAAGGGTTTGCACGGGAAGTTAAAAGCGGGTGTCTGTTATTCGGTGCTCGATGTGATCAACTCCCGTCATCAGCGTGTGCTGGTGGGGGTGCGTCTGCAGCAGGTTGCTGGTCGCGATCGCAAAGTGGACATCAAACCGTTTGCCATTCAGGGCCTGCCGACAGCCGTGCTGCCGACCCAGTTATTGACGGAAACCCTGAACGAACGCCAGGCGCGAGTTTTGTCGCTGCAGGAAGTGAAAGACAAACTGGATGCGATGGAAGGCGTACAGTTTAAGCAGTTCAACTCCATCACCGACTACCATGCGCTGATGTTCGATCTGGGCATTGTCGCGCGGCGTCTGCGTTCTGCTTCGGATCGCAGTAAGTTCTATCGCCTGATTGAGGCCTCGCTGTACGGCGGGATCTCCAGCGCCATTACCCGCTCTCTGCGTGATTACCTGTTACCGGAAAACAGCGGCGTTCGTAAGGCGTTCCAGGACATGGAAGCCGCGCTGCGCGAAAACCGCATGACGCTGGAAGCGATCCGTGTGACCCAGTCGGATCGCGATCTGTTTAAGCATTTAATCAGTGAAGCCACCAACTATGTGGCGGCGGATTATATGCGCCACGCTAACGAACGTCGGGTGCATCTGGACAAGGCACTGGAGTTCCGTCGTGAACTGTTTACCTCGCGTCAGCAACTGGCGGCGGAACAATACAAGCATGTTGATATGGCGCGCGAGCTCTCTGAGCACGCCGGATCGGAAGGGGATCTGGAAGCGGATTATCAGGCCGCCAGCGATCACCTGAATCTGGTGCAGACCGCACTGCGTCAGCAGGAAAAAATTGAACGTTATGAAGCGGATCTGGATGAGCTGAGCATTCGTCTCGAAGAGCAGCATGAAGTGGTGGCGGAAGCCGCTGAGCGCCAGGAAGAGAACGAAGCCCGTGCCGATGCGGCGGAACTGGAAGTGGATGAGCTGAAAAGCCAGCTTGCCGACTACCAGCAGGCGCTGGACGTGCAGCAAACCCGCGCTATCCAGTACAACCAGGCTCTGCAAGCGTTACAGCGTGCGAAAGAGCTGTGCCGTCTGCCGGATCTGACGGCGGAAACCGCCGATGAGTGGCTGGAAACCTTCCAGGCGAAAGAGCTGGAAGCCACGGAAAAACTGCTGTCACTGGATCAAAAACTGAGCGTTGCCCAGACGGCGCACAGCCAGTTTGAGCAAGCGTATCAACTGGTGGCGGCAATCAATGGCCCGCTGGCCCGTGATGAAGCCTGGGATGTCGCCCGCGACTTATTGCGCGATGGCGTTAACCAGCGCCATTTAGCAGAGCAGGTTCAGCCGCTGCGTATGCGACTGAATGAGCTGGAGCAGCGTCTGCGCGAGCAGCAGGACGCTGAACGTTTGCTGGCGGAGTTCTGCAAACGTCAGGGCAAGCAGTACGACGCCGAAGAGTTAGAGGCGCTGCATCAGCAACTGGAAGCGCAAATCGCGGCACTGTCCGATAACGTTGCTGCTGCGGGTGAACAGCGCATGGCGATGCGTCAGGAACTGGAGCAACTGCAATCACGCATTCAGTCACTGACTAAACGCGCCCCTGTCTGGCTGGCAGCGCAGAGCAGCCTGACGCAACTGAGTGAGCAGAGCGGCGAGCAGTTTGAATCCGGTCAGGATGTGACTGAATACCTGCAACAACTGCTGGAGCGTGAGCGCGAAGCTATCGTTGAACGTGACGAAGTCGGCGCGCGCAAACGCGCAGTGGATGACGAAATTGAACGTTTAAGCCAGCCTGGCGGCGCGGAAGACGGGCGTCTGAATGCGCTGGCGGAACGCTTTGGCGGTGTGCTGCTGTCGGAAATTTACGATGATGTCAGCATTGACGATGCGCCGTACTACTCTGCGCTGTACGGTCCGTCGCGCCATGCCATTGTGGTGCCTGATCTGTCGCAGATCGCCGAAATGCTGGAAGGTCTGGATGATTGCCCGGAAGATCTCTATCTGATTGAAGGGGATCCGCAGTCCTTTGATGACAGCGTGTTTAGCGTTGATGAGCTGGAAAAAGCGGTGGTTGTGAAGATCGCCGATCGCCAGTGGCGCTACTCCCGTTTCCCGTCGCTGCCGCTGTTTGGCCGCGCGGCCCGCGAAAGCCGTATTGAAAGCCTGCACGCCGAACGTGAAGAACTGGCGGAGCGTTTTGCCACCCTCTCTTTCGATGTGCAAAAAACGCAGCGTCTGCATCAGGCGTTCAGTCGCTTTATTGGCAGCCATCTGGCGGTGGCGTTCGAAGACGATCCGGAAGCGGAGATCCGCACGCTCAACAGCCGCCGCGGCGAGCTGGAGCGCGCCATCAGCGCCCATGAAAACGACAACCAGCAAAGTCGCGTACAGTTTGATCTGGCGAAAGAGGGCGTGGCGCAGCTTAACCGCTTGTTGCCACGCATCAACTTGCTGACTGACGACACGCTGGCGGATCGCGTGGATGAGATCCAGGAGCGTCTGGATGAGGCGCAGGAAGCCGCCCGCTTTATTCAGCAGTTTGGCAACCAGCTGGCAAAACTGGAACCGATGGTGTCGGTGCTGCAAAGCGATCCGGAGCAGTTTGAACAGTTAAAAGAAGATTACGCTGCCTCCCAGCAGGTGCAGCGTGATGCACGTCAGCAGGCGTTTGTGCTGGCGGAAGTGGTTCAACGTCGCGCCCATTTCAGCTATTCCGATGCGGCTGAAATGTTTAACGGCAACAACGATCTCAACGAAAAACTGCGTCAGCGCCTGGAGCAGGCGGAAGCGGAACGTACCAAAGCCCGTGAAGCGATGCGTAGCCATGCAGCGCAGTACAGTCAGTACAACCAGGTGCTGGCTTCGCTGAAGAGTTCGTTTGATACCAAAAAAGAGCTGCTTAACGATCTGCAAAAAGAGTTGCAGGACATCGGCGTCCGCGCGGATGGCGGCGCGGAAGAGCGGGCGCGTATTCGCCGCGACGAACTGCATGCGCAACTCTCCACCAACCGTGCCCGTCGTAATCAACTGGAAAAAGCGATCACTTTTTGTGAAGCGGAGATGGATAACCTGACCCGCAGACTGCGCAAGCTGGAACGTGATTATCATGAGATGCGCGAGCAGGTGGTGACCGCAAAAGCGGGCTGGTGTGCGGTGATGCGCATGGTGAAAGACAATGGCGTGGAACGTCGTTTGCACCGCCGTGAGCTGGCTTATCTCTCTGCTGACGAATTGCGTTCGATGTCGGATAAGGCGTTGGGGGCATTGCGTCTGGCGGTGTCAGACAATGAGCATCTTCGCGACGTGCTGCGTATGTCGGAAGATCCGAAACGTCCGGAGCGCAAGATCCAGTTCTTTGTCGCCGTGTATCAGCATCTGCGCGAGCGTATCCGTCAGGATATTATTCGTACTGACGATCCGGTTGAAGCCATTGAACAGATGGAGATCGAACTCAGCCGTCTGACGGAAGAGCTGACCTCCCGCGAACAGAAACTGGCAATCAGCTCCCGTAGCGTGGCGAACATTATTCGTAAAACCATCCAGCGCGAGCAGAACCGTATTCGTATGCTGAACCAGGGACTGCAAAGCGTCTCCTTCGGCCAGGTTAACAGCGTACGCCTGAATGTGAATGTGCGGGAAAGCCATGCCACGTTGCTGACGGTGCTCTCTGAGCAACACGAGCAGCATCAGGATCTGTTTAACAGCAGCCGCCTGACCTTCTCGGAAGCGCTGGCGAAACTGTATCAGCGTTTGAACCCGCAAATCGATATGGGCCAGCGTACGCCGCAGACCATTGGTGAAGAGCTGCTGGACTACCGCAACTATCTGGAGATGGAAGTGGAAGTTAACCGTGGCTCCGATGGCTGGCTGCGTGCGGAATCCGGCGCACTCTCCACCGGGGAGGCTATCGGTACCGGGATGTCGATTCTGGTGATGGTCGTGCAGAGCTGGGAAGATGAAGCCCGTCGCTTGCGCGGCAAAGATATTTCGCCGTGTCGTCTGCTGTTCCTCGATGAAGCGGCGCGTCTCGACGCCCGTTCCATTGCGACGTTGTTCGAGCTGTGCGAACGTCTGGAGATGCAGTTGATCATTGCCGCGCCGGAAAATATCAGCCCGGAAAAAGGCACTACGTATAAACTGGTGCGTAAAGTCTTCCAGAATCATGAACATGTGCATGTGGTCGGTCTGCGCGGCTTCGCGGCGCAACTACCGGAAACATTGCCGGGTACCGCAGACGCCTCATAGCGTTTGTGATGAATTCAAAGGGCGGCATATATGTCGCCCTTTTTTATTTTTGAACGCTATGCCTGCCGGTTTTTTATCTTTAAACTTCTTTACACCAGGTCAGGCAAATGGTTTTTGCTGTTTATATACTGATAGAAAGCTGACGAATTTGTCATGCGCAATGTGAGAGAAACAGGGGGCAAGGGATGTTGCTTGAGAAGTTGTATGGTCGTCGAATGTCGGCGCTGAGTTTGTGTCTGGCATTTGCATTCGCTCCGCTGTTTAGTGTGCAGGCCGATGAGCCTGAAGTGATACCTGTTGATAGTTCAGCCACGCAGGGCGATCAACCGACAGTCCTTGCACAACCGCTGGAACAGTCGCCTGCGACGGCAATGATGGCAGGCGTCGCGCCTTATCCTGCCGGTGTTTCCGTCGCTGCGGTACGCGCGCAGTTGCAGTCGCAGTTACCCGCGAACTGGACGCCGCTCTATATGAATCAGCTCGCTGCGCTCTATGCTGCGCGGGGGCAAAAACCCATGTGGGACAACCGCGATGCGGTGCAGGCGTTTCAGCAACAACTGGCGGAAGTGGCGATTGCCGGTTTTCAGCCGCAATTTACCACCTGGGTTGAGCTGTTAACCGATCCTGGGGTGTCCGGTCTGGCGCGCGATATCGTGCTGTCGGATGCGATGCTGGGGTATCTGCATTTTGTTGAAGGTATTCAGGCTAAGGGCCAGCGCTGGCTCTACAGCGACAAACCCTACACGCTGGCGACGCCGGCTCTCTCCGTTATCAATCAGTGGCAGCTGGCGCTGGATAAGGGCACGCTGCCCGGTTTCATCACTAGCCTTGCTCCACATCACCCGCAATATACGGCAATGCACCAGTCGCTGTTGTCGCTGGTGGCCGATGCGCGCCCGTGGCCGCAATTAAAAGATACCGCGTCCCTGCGCCCCGGTCAGTGGAGCAACGACATCGTTGCGCTGCGCGAAATTTTGCAGCGTACCGGTATGCTGGATGGCGGCCCCAACATTGCGCTGCCGGGAGATGATGCCGCTGTTAGCCCGTCGGCTCAGCCGGTGAAAAAAACGCATGCAGCGGCTGCAGCGCGTGGTCCTTACGATCGTCAACTGGTCGAAGCGGTAAAACGCTTTCAGTCCTGGCAGGGGCTGCATGCGGACGGGGTGATCGGTCAGTCAACGCGTGACTGGCTTAACGTCAGCCCGGCGCAACGTGCAGCTGTGCTGGCGCTGAATATTCAACGCCTCCGCTTGCTGCCTGGTAATCTCGCGACCGGAATTATGGTGAATATTCCGGAATATTCGCTGGTTTATTACCTGAACGGTAACCAGGTTCTGGCATCGAGGGTGATTGTCGGCCGACCCGATCGTAAGACGCCGATGATGAGCAGCGCGCTGAATAATGTCGTGGTCAACCCACCGTGGAATGTTCCGCCAACGCTGGCGCGAAAAGACATTCTGCCGAAAGTGTGGAATGACCCAGGCTACCTTGAACGCCATGGCTATACTGTGCTGCGTGGCTGGAACAGCAAAGAAGCGATCGATCCTTCTATGGTGGATTGGGCGACGATTACGCCATCAAACCTGCCTTTCCGGTTCCAGCAGGCACCTGGTGCGCAGAATTCGCTGGGTCGCTATAAGTTCAATATGCCGAGCTCTGACGCCATCTATTTGCACGATACACCGAACCATAACCTGTTCCAGAAAGAGGCGCGGGCATTGAGTTCAGGCTGTGTGCGCGTGAATAAAGCGTCTGAATTGGCGAATATGCTGCTGCAGGATGCGGGCTGGAATGACACGCGCATTTCCGATGCGTTAAAGCAGGGGGATACCCGTTACGTTAATATCCGTCAGGATATTCCGGTCAATTTCTATTATTTGACGGCGTTTGTCGGGGCTGATGGCCGCACGCAGTATCGTACAGATATTTACAATTATGATCTGACGGCGCGATCCGGCGCACAAATCCTGCCAAAAGCGGAGCAATTAATCAGGTAAATGAAGCAGTTCGTAAAATAACGTTGTCGTAAGAAAAGGTGAAAAACGGGTCAGGTAAGCTACAGAGCCCGTATTTGCTGGGATGAGGCAACCTTGACGTGGACTTTGATGCCCGGTAAGGTGCCTCTCGTGCGCATAAAAGTGCATAAATTACGTTCAATTTTATGTTGCCTGAAGACCTGATTATCATGGATAAATTTGACGCTAATCGTCGCAAACTGCTTGCGTTAGGTGGAGTCGCTCTCGGCGCATCCTTCCTGCCGACGCAGGCATTTGCCACCCTTTCTACTCCGCGCCCGCGTATTCTGACGCTTAATAATCTTCATACCGGAGAATCTATTAAAGCCGAGTTTTTCGACGGCAGGGGCTATATTCAGGATGAATTAGCAAAACTTAACCACTTTTTCCGTGATTACCGCGCGAATAAGATCAAAAGCATCGATCCTGGTCTGTTTGACCAGCTATATCGTCTGCAGGGGCTGTTAGGAACACGCAAACCTGTGCAACTCGTTTCTGGTTATCGTTCTGTTGATACCAATAATGAACTTCGCGAGCACAGCCGTGGAGTAGCGAAAAAAAGTTATCACACCAAAGGCCAGGCCATGGATTTCCATATCGAAGGGATTTCTCTGAGCAATATTCGCAAAGCTGCGTTATCTCTGCGCGCGGGTGGTGTAGGATATTACCCCAGCAGCAATTTTGTGCATATTGATACCGGGCCGCTTCGGCACTGGTAAACCTCAGGCCTGAGCTACAGGAGCAGCATGAACTATCGTATTATTCCGGTTACCGCATTCTCCCAGAACTGTTCGCTTGTCTGGTGTGAACAAACCCAACTCGCCGCCGTGGTCGATCCCGGCGGTGATGCTGAGCGTATTATTCAGGAAGTGGATGCTTCCGGCCTGACGCTCACGCAAATCCTGCTGACGCATGGTCATCTCGATCACGTTGGCGCGGCGGCTGAAGTGGCGCAGCATTATGGTGTGCCCATTATAGGCCCGGAAAAACAAGATGAGTTCTGGCTGCAAGGCTTACCGGCGCAGAGCCGGATGTTCGGCCTTGATGATTGTCAGCCGCTGACGCCGGATCGCTGGCTGGATGAAGGCGATACGGTCAGCGTGGGCAAAGTGAGTTTACAGGTATTGCACTGCCCGGGGCATACGCCGGGTCACGTGGTGTTCTTCGATGCGCAATCGCGTTTGCTGATTTCCGGCGACGTGGTGTTTAAAGGCGGCGTAGGGCGCAGCGATTTCCCGCAGGGCAACCATGCGCAACTGATTGACTCCATCAAACGCAAACTGTTGCCGCTTGGCGATGACGTGACCTTTATCCCCGGTCATGGCCCCCTGTCGACGCTGGGTGATGAACGGCTGCATAACCCGTTCTTGCAGGATGAGCTTCCTGTCTGGTAAATAAAAAAGGGTCGCCGTGGCGACCCTTTTTTTCAGCGCTGATTACAGCACTGCAACGATGGCTTCACACAACGGCGCCATATTGTCCGGCGTCATGCCCGCGACGTTAATACGCCCGGATGCCACAGCGTAAATACCAAACTCTTCACGCAGACGCAGCACCTGATCTTTGGTCAGGCCGCTGAATGAGAACATGCCATTCTGTTTCGTGATAAAGCTGAAATCACGATCCGCGCCTTTTTCCTGCAGCGTATTCACAAACAGCAGACGCATACGCTGGATACGCTGGCGCATATCGGTCAGCTCCTGTTCCCAGATTGCGCGCAGGGCTTCATTGCTGAGGATCGTCGCCACCACGGAAGCGCCATGCGCTGGTGGGTTAGAGTAGTTCGCACGAATGACCGATTTCATCTGGCTGAAGGCGCGGTCGGCGCTTTCTGCATCGGCACAGACCAGCGTACAGGCACCGACACGCTCATTGTACAGACCAAAGTTTTTCGAGAACGAACTGGCAACCAGCAACTCTTTATGCAGCGCAGCAAATGCGCGCAACCCTTCTGCGTCTTCTTCCAGACCGCGGGCAAATCCCTGGTAAGCAAAGTCAAACAGAGGCAGCCAGCCTTTTTCAACGGACAGCTTCGCCAGCGTCTCCCACTGTTCAAGCGTTGGATCAATACCGGTCGGGTTATGGCAGCAGCCGTGGAACAGCACCACGTCGCCCGCTTGTGCGTTATTCAGGCTGGCCAGCAGACCGTCGAAGTCCAGCGCGTGATTCTGCGCGTCGTAGTAAGTGTATTCGCACACTTCCAGACCGGCAGAGTTGAAGACGCCTTTATGGTTCGGCCAGCTTGGGTTGCTTACCCATATGCGTTTTGCAGAGGTATTTTTGGCGAGGAAATCCGCCGCTACGCGCAGACCACCTGTACCACCTGGGGTTTGTGCTGTGCGTGCACGTTTGTCGTTGATAATCGCGCTGCCTTTGCCGAACAGCAGTTCCTGGGTGCAACGGCCAAATTCAGGAATACCGTCGATGCCGAGGTAATTTTTGGTGGTCTCATTTTCCAGCAGATAAAGTTCCGCTTTTTTTACGCTGGTCAGCACCGGGGTCTTGCCGGTTTCATCTTTATAGACGCCGATCCCTAAGTTGATTTTATTGGGGCGTTCATCGGCGCGAAACAGATCGGCCAGACCCAGAATAGGATCGGCAGGAGCGGCGGTTATATTCTCAAACATGACGAGGTTCCATTTTGATGACAGAAGGGAGATCCGCTATCAGGTTAACGGGAGATACGGGAATTGCCAACCGTTTGCGATAAAAAGCGCGATACTTTTCAAAAGTCATCACTCTTTATATCGCAGACATAAAAAAACAGGGCCGTAGCCCTGTTTGATATGCATATAACAGTCGAGGGGTGACTGATTAGAACTGGTAAACGATACCAACGGCAACGGTGTCGTCAGAGTTGATGCCCAGTTTGTTGTCTTTGTCGATCTGGTTGATCTGGTAATCAACATAGGTAGACATGTTTTTGTTGAAGTAGTAAGTTGCGCCCACTTCGATGTAGTTGATGAAATCTTCGCTACCAACACCTGCCACATCTTTCGCTTTAGATTTGTAGTAAGCGATGGACGGACGCAGACCGAAGTCGAACTGGTACTGGGCTACAATAGAGAAGTCCTGAGTTTTGTTCAGGTAACCGCTAGTAGAATCGTCGTCACCCGGAAGTGTGGTGCTCAGGCGGGTAGCATTACGGGTTTCACCGTACAGAGCTGCCAGGTAGATGTTGTTCGCATCATATTTCAGACCAGTTGCCCACTGCTCAGCTTTTTCGCCAGAAGTGCCGTAATTGGTGTTAGCCTGCTGATTATTGGTGCGGTCAGCTGCGCCGTAAGCACCAACGATGCCGAAGCCCTGGAAGTCATAACTTACAGAAGTCGCCCAGCCATCGCCGTTGGAACGAGTTACGTTACCAGCGCGATCGTTTTTACCCAGATACTGAACGCCAAAGTTCAGACCATCAACCAGGCCGAAGAAGTTGGTGTTACGGTAAGTCGCCAGACCACCGTTACGGCCAGAGAAGAAGTTATCGCTGTTGCTGGTATCGCCACCGAATTCCGGCAGCATATCGGTCACGCTGATAGCATCGTATACCAGACCGAGGTTACGACCGTAGTCGAAAGAACCTGCGTCGCCAAATTTCAGACCAGCAAATGCCAGACGGGTTTTGTTGTCAGTCTGAGCATCTGAGCCTTCAGAGTTGTTGCCCTGGAAGTTGTATTCCCAACGGCCGTAACCAGTCAACTGATCGTTGATTTTGGTTTCGCCTTTGAAGCCCAGACGAGCGTAGGTTTTGTCGCCGTCGTTATCAGTGTTGTCAGAGAAGTAATGCAGACCTACAGCTTTACCGTAGATATCAACTTTGTTGCCATCTTTGTTATAGATTTCTGCAGCGTTAGCTGCACCCGCTACCAGCAGGGCAGGGATAACCACTGCCAGGATATTGCGCTTCATCATTATTTATTACCCTCATTGGTTTTTTTTAACACCTGCCACTGCCGCCAATAAATTCCGTCAATAAACATTTACGGAACTATTGATGAGAGTTTGGTGTCTTTCTGTGTCTGAAAGGCATCTTTCCAAACATGTCAGCGTTTCGCCACCCTGAAAGTGCTACAAATGTCTTAAAGCGGTAACAAAAAGAAATATTGTGTAAGAATTTATTAATTTTAGGGAACTTTGTGAACCACTTCATAATTCCGAACTGACTGCTGCTAAAAGCAGCATCTTCATTCCTATTTATATGAATTACTTATATTTAATTGAGATAACGGCTTTTCTTATCCCGGAATCCCTCTCATCCTGTATTTTCTTATAACTTGATTTAGCCATCCAGATGGCTGCTCTGTTTTTAACCAAACGTGCGAAATCACATGGAGGTAAAAATGGGCAACAACATCGGTGTTGATTTTTTGTACAGAGTGGTTCTAACCCAATTTGGTGCAGAAAATGAACGGGAAGGTAAGGAAGTGAGTAAAAATGTGTCTGCGTTGTGAACACTGGTTGATGCGGCAGAGATAAAGAAAAGGCCAGCGCTCAGGCTGGCCTTCATGTTCTTATCAGATCGATCAGAATGTCGCGCTGCGCGGTGTGCGCGGGAACGGGATCACGTCACGGACGTTCTGTACGCCGGTAACGTAGGCTATCAGGCGCTCAAAACCGAGACCGAAGCCGGCGTGCGGCACCGTGCCATAACGGCGCAGGTCGCGATACCACCAGTAGTCTTCTTTGTTCAGTCCCATCTCAGCCATACGGGCATCCAGAACATCCAGACGTTCTTCACGCTGAGAACCGCCGATGATTTCACCGATGCCCGGCGCCAGCACGTCCATCGCCGCCACGGTTTTCCCGTCATCGTTAAGGCGCATGTAGAACGCTTTGATATCTTTCGGGTAGTTTTTCACGACGACTGGCGCTTTAAAATGCTTCTCAGCCAGATAGCGTTCATGTTCAGAAGCCAGATCAACACCCCAGTACACCGGGTTTTCAAACGTCTCACCGCATTTCTCCAGAATGGCTACCGCATCGGTGTAATCCACCTGGGCGAAATCTGCTGCGATAAAGCGCTGCAGACGGCCAATGGCATCTTTGTCGACGCGTTCTTCGAAGAACTTCAGGTCATCCATACGCTCATCGAGGACGGCTTTAAAAGCATATTTCAGCATCGCTTCGGCCAGACGGGCGTTATCATCGAGATCGGCAAAAGCGATTTCCGGCTCCAGCATCCAGAACTCCGCCAGATGGCGGCTGGTGTTGGAGTTTTCCGCACGGAAGGTCGGACCGAAGGTATAGACTTTCGACAGTGCGCAGGCGTAGGTTTCGGCGTTCAACTGACCGGAAACGGTCAGGAAGGCCTCTTTGCCAAAGAAATCTTTGTCAAAGTCCACTTTACCTTCCGCTGTGCGCGGCAGGTTTTCCATATCCAGTGTGGAAACGCGGAACATTTCGCCAGCGCCTTCGGTATCGGAGGCGGTAATCAGCGGCGCGGAGACCCAGAAGAAACCCTGCTCATCAAAGAAACGATGCAGCGCTTGCGCCAGCGTATGACGAACGCGTGCGACGGCACCGATCAGGTTCGTACGCGGGCGCAGATGCGCGACTTCACGCAGATACTCGATGCTGTGGCGTTTCGCTGCCATCGGATAGGTATCCGGATCTTCAACCCAGCCGGTCACTTCAACGTGGGTTGCCTGAATTTCCAGACTCTGGCCTTCGCCCGGCGAAGCCACAACTTTACCGGTGACGATAACGGAGCAACCGGTGGTCAGACGCAGTACTTCGTCATTGTAATTGGGCAGAGAATTATTAATAACGGCCTGTACAGGATTAAAGCAGGAGCCGTCATAAACGGCGAGGAAGGAGATACCAGCTTTAGAATCTCGGCGGGTGCGTACCCATCCGCGTACGGTGACTTCGCTGTCAACGGCAACGCGGCTATGGAATACGTCGGCTACAGGCACAACGCTCATAATATTCTCTCTGTTAATAGTCGGAAAAAATAAACACTTGTCCGCCCGATAAGGGGGGATATCTATGTTACCTGGCATACGCCATCAGACAAGCAGAATTCGCAGGAACAATTAATAAATTGTCGGCAAAAAGAAGGGAGCCGTCTGGCTCCCGGGAGATTAGCTGGCTTTTTTGACCTGGGGCAGATCAAATGCTTTACGCAGTGCGCGGACAAACGCCTTGTCATGGCAGATGGTTTTCCCCGGACTGTCGGACAATTTCGCCACCGGTTTACCGTTGCACTCCACCAGTTTAATCACGATGTTCAGCGGCTTCACCTGGGGGATATCGCAGGTTAAGCGGGTGCCGATACCAAAACTAAGGTTAACGCGTGAGGCAAAGTGGCCATACAGATCGAGCGCTTTGTTCAGATCGAGGTTATCGGAGAACACCAGCGTTTTTGTCAGAGGGTTAATTCCCAGTTTCTCGTAGTGGGCGATGGCTTTCTCCCCCCATTCCACCGGGTCCCCGGAGTCATGGCGCAACCCCTGATAACGGGTAGCAAACTCCGGGCCAAAATCACGTAAAAAGGCATCCATGGTGATGCAATCGGTCAGCGCAATGCCTAATTGCGTTGGATACTCTTCCAGCCAGGCCGCCAGCGCAGCGCGTTGACTGGTGGCGAGATTTGGACTGATTTGCTGATGCGCCTGGAACCACTCATGTGCCTGGGTTCCCATTGGCGTTAATGACAACCGGCGCGCCAGATCGTAATTACTGGTGCCAACAAACCACGGTTCTTGCTGCAGTCGTTTAACAATCGCCTGCTGAACATCGCGGGAGAAACGGCGACGGGTGCCGAAATCCATCAGGCGAAAACGGGACATATCCTTTCCGGCCGTGCGCACAGCAAAATCCGCCAGTTTTGCTTCCAGATGCAGCAGAGCCTGCTCTACGCCCGCCTGAGGCGAACGGCAGCGATGCACCACTTCACTGATGACCGCCAGCAGCGGCACTTCCCACATGATCACTTCGCGCCATGGGCCGGAGAGACGAATGTTGAGCTTGCCGTTGTCGTTGCTAATAGCGACTTGCTGCGGATCGTAACGGAAGTCGCGCAACCAGTTGAGATAGTCGGATTTAAAGAAAGGCAGGCCGGACAGCCAGTGGTACTCGTCATCCTGCAAACGCAGGTGTTGCATGGCATCCACATGTTCACGGATCGCGTCAGCGTAGATGCCGAGCAGATCGTCGCCACGACAGCGGAACTCCGCTGAAACGTGCACATCGTAATAATGATGGAACACCGCTTGCTGCATGTGCAGCTTGTAAGCGTCGGTATCCAGCAGCGTTTGCAGACCAGGGAAAGCGAGTTGAGTCATGGTGCGCAGTAGCATCCTCTTACAGGAGCGTTTAGTACAATAAACAAAGCAGGTCGTCGCTGGAGTATACCTTGTTTACCAGGTTATTGAACCCCGATCACACCATATCGCACGGAATGGGTCGATGGCATTTCGTGCCTCCTGTTGCCAGAATGTAGCAAACCAGAGCTTTTCCCTCTGAAAAGATGAACATTCTGCGTGGCGCGTTTTCTGCAACCGGAATAGACTGGAGTCGTAACCAAACAGAAGATGCTAAAGGTTTTTTATGACACAACAGCCACAAGCCAAATACCGCCACGATTACCGTGCGCCGGATTACCTGATTAGCGATATTGACTTGACCTTTGAGCTCGACGCCGCCAAAACGGTCGTTACCGCGCTGAGTAAAGTGTCTCGCCATAGCGCCTCTGTCGTACCGCTGCGCCTCGATGGCGGCGAGCTGACATTGCTCTCTCTCCAGGTGAACGATGCCCCATGGTCAAACTATAAAATAGAAGAAGGCAACCAACTGGTCATTGATGGCCTGCCGGATCGTTTTACCCTGCGTATCGTCAATGAAATCAGCCCGGCGGCGAATACTGCGCTGGAAGGGTTGTACCAGTCTGGCGAAGCGCTGTGCACCCAGTGTGAGGCGGAAGGTTTCCGTCACATTACCTGGTATCTCGATCGTCCGGATGTGCTGGCGCGATTTACCACCAAACTGATTGCCGATAAAACCCGCTATCCGTTCCTGCTGTCGAACGGCAACCGTGTTGATCAGGGTGAGTTGGGCGATGGCCGTCACTGGGTTCAGTGGCAGGATCCGTTCCCGAAACCCTGCTATTTGTTTGCTCTTGTTGCCGGTGACTTTGACGTACTGCGCGACACCTTTACCACCCGTTCCGGGCGTGAAGTGGCGCTGGAGCTCTATGTTGACCGCGGTAATCTTGATCGTGCGCCGTGGGCGATGACGTCGCTGAAGAACTCCATGAAGTGGGACGAAGATCGCTTCGGGCTGGAGTATGATCTCGACATCTACATGATCGTTGCCGTCGACTTCTTTAATATGGGGGCGATGGAGAACAAAGGGCTGAACATCTTCAACTCGAAATATGTTCTGGCCCGGACGGATACCGCGACCGATAAAGATTACCTCGATATTGAGCGTGTTATCGGTCATGAATATTTCCATAACTGGACCGGTAACCGCGTCACCTGCCGCGACTGGTTCCAGCTCAGCCTGAAAGAGGGGCTCACGGTGTTCCGCGATCAGGAGTTCAGTTCCGATCTCGGCTCCCGTGCGGTTAACCGCATCAGCAATGTGCGCACCATGCGCGGCATGCAGTTTGCGGAAGACGCCAGCCCGATGGCGCACCCGATTCGCCCGGATAAAGTCATTGAAATGAACAACTTCTATACCCTGACAGTCTACGAAAAGGGTGCTGAAGTGATCCGCATGTTGCACACGCTGCTGGGCGAAGAGAACTTCCAGAAAGGGATGCAGCTCTATTTTGAGCGCCATGATGGCAGCGCTGCAACCTGTGACGATTTCGTGCAGGCGATGGAAGATGCTTCCAATATCGATCTCTCGCATTTCCGTCGCTGGTACAGTCAGGCAGGTACGCCGATTGTGACGGTGCAGGACGACTACAACCCGAATACCGAGCAGTACACGCTGACCATCAGCCAGCGCACGCCGCCAACGGCAGAGCAGCAAGATAAGCAGCCGCTGCATATCCCGTTCGATATTGAGTTGTACGATAACGAAGGCAAGGTGATCCCGCTGCAAAAAGGCGGTCATCCGGTACACCACGTACTGAACGTGACGCAGGCGGAACAAACGTTTGTCTTTGATAATGTTTATTTCCAGCCGGTACCGTCACTGCTGCGTGAGTTCTCTGCGCCGGTGAAACTGGAATATAAATGGAGCGATCAGCAGCTCACGTTTTTAATGCGCCATGCCAGCAACGATTTCTCCCGCTGGGATGCAGCGCAAAGCCTGCTGGCCACGCATATCAAGCTGAATGTTGCACGTCATCAGCAGGGGCAGGCGTTGTCGTTGCCGCTGCATGTGGCCGATGCCTTCCGCGCGATCCTGCTCGACGAGGTCATCGATCCGGCGCTTGCTGCCGAGATCCTGACGCTGCCATCAGCGAATGAGATTGCCGAACTGTTTGAGGTTATCGATCCCACCGCGATCACCGCCGTGCGTGAAGCCCTGACGCGTACGCTTGCCACTGAGCTGGCGGATGAGTTCCTTGCTGTGTATAACGCCAACAAATTGAGCCACTACCAGGTGGAACATGCGGATATCGGCAAGCGCGCGTTACGTAACACCTGCCTGCGCTTCCTGGCCTTTGGCGATGCACAACTGGGTGACAAACTGGTGAGTCAGCAGTATCACGACGCCGATAACATGACCGATGCGCTGGCGGCGCTTTCAGCCGCTGTGGCCGCACAGTTACCGTGCCGCGATGCGCTGATGCAGGAATATGATGACAAATGGCATCATGACGGTCTGGTGATGGACAAGTGGTTTATCCTGCAGGCCACCAGCCCGGCGAGCAATGTGCTGGAAACAGTGCGTGGTTTACTGAAACACCGCTCATTCAGCCTGAGCAACCCGAACCGCATTCGTTCGCTGATCGGTGCTTTTGCCGGCAGCAACCCGGCGGCATTCCATGCGCAGGATGGCAGCGGTTATAAGTTCCTGGTCGAAATGCTGACTGAGCTTAATAGCCGCAACCCGCAGGTGGCGTCGCGTCTGATCGAGCCGCTGATCCGCCTGAAACGTTATGACGCCAAACGTCAGGCGTTGATGCGCGCAGCGCTGGAGCAGTTAAAAGCATTGCCGAACCTGTCCGGCGATCTGTACGAGAAAGTCAGCAAAGCGCTGGCATAGTCCGGCAATCAGGCCCGGTAGCGCAACGCTTTCCGGGCCTGTCAATGTCGCCTCCCGACTGGCTAAGTCGACATGCTTTCAGGCGTGGCGGGTTTGTGGCGCAACCGTGCTTTCTGACTCGCCGCGCTGCATGACCCGGTTCAGTACGGTTTCTTCTAACTCCGCCAGCCTGAGTGAACCTGTCCGGCGCGGGCGGGGGATATCGATGGCCAAATCCAGGCCAATTTTCCCTTCTTCAATCAGCAGGACGCGATCGGCCATGGCCACGGCTTCGCTGACATCGTGCGTGACCAGCACGACTGTAAACCCATGCAATTGCCACAGTTCCGTGATCAGCGCTTGCATCTCAAGACGTGTTAACGCATCCAGTGCGCCAAGCGGTTCATCGAGCAGCAGCAGTCCGGGCTGATGCACCAGCGCACGCGCCAGTGCTACGCGCTGTTTTTGCCCGCCAGAGAGCGCCGCAGGCCACTCCGTTGCGCGCTGCGCCAGCCCCACTGACCGGAGTGCCTGTTGTGCGGCCTCGCGCCAGGGGCCTTTCAGACCCAGACCGACATTATCGATAACCGATTTCCACGGCAGCAGGCGGGCATCCTGAAACATCATTCGCGTGTCATTCTGGATCTGTGCCAGTGGCGTGTTTCCTGCCAGCAGTTCACCGCTGTTTGGGGATTCGAGGCCAGCCAGCAGGCGCAGTAAGGTACTCTTGCCACCGCCGCTACGCCCCACCACGGCAATAAACTGCCCGGCGGCAATGTGTAAATCCAGCCCCTTCAATACGGCGTTATCACCGTAGTGCTTGTTTACGCCATTTAATAACAAGGGGATCCCTTGAGTGAGTCGGGCGGTCGTCATGCATTTGCCTCCTTCTCATGATAAGCCGGATGCCAGCGTAACCACAGGCGCTCCAGCAGTTGCGCGCTGACATCAGCCAGTTTGCCGAGCAGGGCGTAGAGGATAATTGCTACCACCACCACATCGGTTTGCAGAAACTCCCGTGCGTTCATGGCCAGGTAACCAATGCCCGCATTGGCTGAAATCGTCTCCGCCACAATTAAGGTCAGCCACATCAGGCCAAGGGCAAAGCGCACGCCGACCATAATAGAGGGCAGGGCGCCCGGCAGGATCACATGGATAAAGAGCGCAAAACCGGTTAATCCATAGCTGCGCGCCATTTCCACCAGTCCACGATCGATATTGCGGATCCCATGCCAGGTATTGATATACACCGGAAACAGCGTACCCAACGCGACGAGGAATATTTTCGCGCTCTCGTCGATGCCAAACCACAGGATCACCAGGGGGATCAATGCCAGATGCGGGATGTTACGCAACATCTGGATAGAGGTGTCCAGCAGCCGTTCTCCCCAACGCGACAGACCGCTTATCAACCCCAGCGTCAACCCGATGCTGCCGCCAATAGAGAAGCCAATCGCGGCACGCCAGGAGCTGATGGCCAGATGCTGCCACAGTTCTCCGCTTGCACTCAGCGTCCAGAAGGCTTCCAGCACGCCTTCCGGTGACGGAAGAATGCGGGTGGAGAGCCAGCCAGTCGATGAGGCGATTTGCCAGACGATCACAATCCCGATGGGCAGCAACCACGGTGCGATACGCAGCAACCCTCTGTTCTGTGCAGCCATGATGATTCCTCAGCTTTGTGCCACTTTTCGCGGGATAAACTCATTCGCCACCGTCTCGCCCTGAAGCTGCAACGATCGCGGTTGCGGGATCTGCGGGATAGCGACATCAAGATGCGGGAACAGCAGCTCACCCACCCGATACGCCTCTTCCAGGTGCGGATAACCGGAAAGAATAAAACTGTCTATTCCCAGTGCCGCATACTCGTTAATGCGCGCCGCCACTGTTGGACCGTCGCCCACCAGCGCCGTTCCTGCGCCGCCGCGTACCAGACCTGGGCCCGCCCACAAATTGGGGCTGATTTCCAGATTACCGCGTTGACCGTTATGCAACGCCGCCATACGTTGCTGGCCGACGGAGTCCTGGCGTGCAAAAGCCGCCTGCGCTTTGGCAATGGTTTCGTCGTCCAGATGCGAGATCAGGTTGTCTGCCGCCTGCCAGGCTTCGGCGGTGGTTTCACGCACGATCACATGCAAGCGAATGCCGAAGCGGACGCTACGCCCGTGCGCCGCTGCTTTGGCGCGCACCTGGGCAATTTTCTCTTTGACCTGTTCGGGGGGCTCGCCCCAGGTCAGATAGAGATCGACCTGTTCCGCGGCCAGATCTTGCGCCACATCCGATGAACCGCCGAAATAGAGCGGCGGGCGCGGTTGCTGAACGGGTGGGAAAAATAATTTCGCGCCGCGAACATGAACATGTTTGCCCTGGAAATCGACCGTCTCGCCTTCCAGCAGGCGACGCCAGACATGGGTGAATTCTGAGGATGCTGCGTAACGCTCAGTATGATCAAGAAACACGCCGTCCCCTGCCAGCTCCTGCGGGTCGCTACCGGTCACGAGGTTAAACAACGCCCGGCCGTTAGACAGGCGGTCCAGTGTGGCGGCCTGGCGGGCGGCGACGGTGACGGAGGTGACGCTTGGGCGCAGGGCGACGAGGAATTTCAGGCGCTGGGTTACCGGGATCAGGGAAGCGGCCACCAGCCAGGCATCTTCGCAGGATCGCCCGGTTGGGATCAGTACGCCGCTAAATCCAATACGATCCGCCGCCTGGGCAATTTGTTGTAGATAGGCATGATCTACCGGTCGGGAACCGTAATCGGTCCCCAGGTAGTGACCGTCTCCGTGGGTAGGCAAAAACCAGAAGAGATTCAGGCTCATAACTTGGCTCCTTGTTGGGTTGGCTGCCAGATGCGGGTACGGATATCCACTTTCTTCGGTAGCAGGTGGTTGGCATAAAACAGGTCGGCCGTTTGCTGTTGCAGTGCGGCGGTTGCCTCGTTTACCGGCCCGATTTTGGTCGGGGGGCGGTGATCAAAATAGGTGGCGATAACGGGCGGCGGTAATCCCATGGTTTTTGCCAGCAGCGCGACACTTTCGTCACGGTGGCTGAGGGTGAGTGCATCCGCTTCACTAAAGGTGTCCAGTACGCCCTGGATAAAGGCACCATTCTTCTCTGCATAGGGGCGGGCAGCTAAATAGAAGGAGCCGGTCTGCTTCAGCGTGGTGCCATCTTTCAACACCCGCACGCCGCCTTGTAACAGGGCTGCGGAATAGTACGGATCCCAGATGGCCCAGGCGTCGACGTTCCCTTGTTGGAAGGCTGCGCGGGCATCGGCCGGTGTCAGGAAGACAGGTTGAATATCCGTAAATTTCAGTCCGGCTTCTTGCAGAGCGCGCAGCAGCAAGTTATGGGAGCTGGAACCCTTTTGCAGCGCCACTTTATGCCCTTTCAGATCGGCAACCGTTTTAATGGCGCTGTTTTCCGCCACCAGGATCACTTCCGCTTTCGGCTTAGGAGGCTCCACGCCGACATAGACCAGATCCGCGCCAGCAGCTTGGGCAAAAATCGGCGGAATATCGCCAGTGCTGCCAATATCAATGCTACCGACGTTGAGTGCTTCCAGCATCTGCGGGCCAGCCGGGAATTCCACCCAGGATATTTTGGTGTTCGGGTAACGTTTTTCCAGCAATTCATGACTTTTTGCCAGCACCATACTGACGCTGCCTTTCTGATAGCCAATGCGTAACCCATCCGGTGCAGGTTCGGCGGCATGTACCCAACCGGATACGGTCAACAGCCCGCCGATCGCCAGCCATTGTGCGCGATGTCTGAAAGCGCTAAACATGAGCGACTCCTTGTGTCGTATGGAAATCCGGTGCCTGGATATCGCGGCGGTGCAGCGCCTGCCAGAAGGTTTCCAGTGCGCTATCAAGACGGGTTTGCAGGTTGGGACTCAGGCTGGGTTTATGCTGATAATCAAGCACCTGGCTGTCGTCAGCAAACACGCCATGCAGGATCTCCTGCGCCTTGAGCGCGCTGAGAACAGGTTTCAGCGCGTAATCCACTGCCAGCATATGCGCCACGGTTCCGCCGGTCGCCAGCGGTAAAACCACCTTGCCTTCCAGTGCGCGTTCGGGGAGTAAATCCAGCAGCGTTTTCAGGGCACCGGAAAATGAGGCTTTATAAATGGGGGTAGCGACGATCAAGCCGTCCGCGTTTTTCAACTGTTCAATAAGCGTTTGTAACGCCGGGCTATCAAAGTTGGCGTACAGCAGATCTTCTGGCGCGAAGTTATGTAAGTGCCAGTGGCAGACCTCGATATCCTGGGCGCTCAGACGCTCACGAGCATACTCCAGCAGCGCACTGGAGCGGGACGGGAAGCGCGGACTTCCGGCGAGAGTGACAACGCGCATAGTAGCTCCTTATAACTAATTGTTTGCTTTTAAGTAACATTCATAACAATTTAAAGCAGTGTGACAGAGGCGATTTATTCCACTAAATGATTTATTTGAAGAAAAATTGCCAAAAATTGCATAAAGCGGAGGGTGGAGGGGAAAACGATTGCGCCAAATCAGCTTTTTTTGCCGCAGGTCAATTCCATTTGCCGGGGGTTTCGCAGATAATACGCCCCCGGTTTGCACACCGGGAATCCAGGAGAGTTCATGTACTATCCCTTCGTTCGTAAAGCCCTTTTCCAGCTCGATCCAGAGCGCGCTCATGAATTAACATTTCAACAATTACGCCGTGTCACGGGCACACCGTTGGAAGCGCTTGTACGCCAGCGTGTACCGGAGAAACCGGTACAATGTATGGGCCTGACCTTTAAGAATCCGCTTGGACTGGCGGCGGGTCTGGATAAAAACGGCGAATGCATTGATGCACTTGGGGCGATGGGGTTTGGCTCCATTGAAATTGGCACCGTGACGCCACGGCCACAGCCGGGCAATGACAAACCGAGGATCTTCCGTCTGGTGGATGCCGAAGGTCTGATCAACCGGATGGGCTTTAATAATCTCGGCGTTGATAACCTGGTCGAGAACGTTAAGAAAGCGCATTTTGATGGCGTACTCGGTATCAATATCGGCAAAAATAAAGATACGCCAGTCGAGCAGGGTAAAGATGACTACCTGATTTGTATGGAGAAAATCTATGCTTATGCAGGCTATATCGCGATTAATATCTCGTCACCAAATACGCCGGGGTTACGTACTCTGCAATATGGCGAAGCGCTGGATGATCTCCTCACGGCAATTAAAAATAAGCAAAACGATCTGCAAAATCGTCACCATAAATATGTGCCGGTGGCAGTGAAGATCGCACCGGATCTTTCGCAAGAAGAATTGATCCAGGTGGCGGACAGTTTAGTTCGCCACAATATTGATGGCGTTATCGCCACCAATACGACGCTGGATAGATCCCTCGTGCAGGGAATGAAACATTGTGATGAAACCGGTGGTTTAAGCGGCCGTCCATTACAATTAAAAAGTACTGAAATAATTCGCCGCTTGTCTCAGGAATTAAAGGGGCAGTTACCCATTATCGGCGTCGGCGGCATTGACTCGGTGATCGCTGCGCGTGAGAAAGTGGCCGCAGGCGCAACGCTGGTGCAAATTTATTCTGGTTTTATTTTTAAAGGCCCGCCGCTGATTAAAGAAATTGTCACCCATATCTAATCTTTTTTCCTTTTACTGAACCGCCAGGGCTTTATTTCCCGCCCTGGTTGTTTTATATTCCGTCACTGTTGCTAATTTAAACATTTTAGTCTTTCATTATTAGGGTAATAACCGGGGCGACAAAAAGGATGAAAAAGTAACAGGATGTTTATGGGGACGGGAGAGGACAATGCGAATTAAACCTGACGACAATTGGCGCTGGTATTTTGATGACGAGCATGACCGTATGATGCTCGACTTAGCCAATGGCATGTTATTTCGTTCGCGGTTTGCCGGTAAGATGCTGACGCCGGATGCCTTTTCGCCCTCAGGTTTTTGTGTCGACGATGCAGCGCTCTATTTCTCTTTCGATGAAAAATGCCGCGATCTCGATTTATCCAATGAGCAGCGTGCAGAGCTGGTGCTCAATGCGCTGGTCGCCATTCGCTTCCTGAAACCACAAATGCCGAAAAGCTGGCACTTTTTATCTCACGGCGAACTTTGGTCGCCTGCGACGGGGGAAGGGGCCTGCGTCTGGCTGAGCGACACGCAGGAGTGCGTCAATCTGCTGGTGGTGGAACCGGGCGAAAATGCAGCGCTCTGTCTGCTGGCGCAGCCGGGCGTGGTCATTGCCGGGCGCACAATGCAGCTTGGCGATGCGATCAAAATCATGAACGATCGCCTGAAGCCGCAAATGAACGCTGCTGGCATTCGTTACGAACAGGCGGTTTAAGCCTCCAGCCGCAGCGACGTCTTCGGTATACAGCTACAGCAGAGAATCGAACCATCCTGCGCGACGGCCGATTTTTTCATAGCGCTGACTTCACCTTCTACTAGCCGTATCCGGCAACATCCGCAAACGCCAGCCCGGCAGGAATAGGGCACGCGAATCCCCTGATTTTCAAGCTGTTCCAGCAGCACCTGCTGGTTGTTGCCGCGAAACGTCTGCCCCTGCCAACTGATGTCCACCGTACCTTCCGGCTGGACTTCCGGCGACAGCGTTTCCGCCACGGCGCCGGCGCCGTATATTTTGGCCGGAGCGGTAGCCAGAATAGCGACCTCATCACCCACCCGGATCACACCGCTATTGCGGGCGATCAGGTTCTGCCCAAAATCCACGTCGCCATTGTCCTGCGCCGTTCGGAACCCTTGCAGTGTCGTTAATGGCTCGCCGGTCGGGTGTTTTTGGCCTTTCTCCGGGCTGACAGTTGTAAACACGCAGCGGCTGCACGGTTTCACCACATCAAAAATCACATCGCCAATGCGCACCACTTTCCAGCTGTCCTCTTCCCACGGCTGCGCGCCAGTCACCACCAGGTTAGGGCGGAATTGCTCCATCCTGACGCTGGCCGGGCAGCGTTGCTGCAAATCGCGCAGCGAAGCTTCGTTGGTGAGCAAATAGGGAAAACCATCCGCAAAGGATAACGGGACGTCATCGTGACGCTTTACCCGGCGGGTCAGCGTCGACCCAACCCAGCGAAGCTGGACATCACGTGAGAAAAAGTGACTCAGCCAGCGGTTAATCTCAGCGGGCGCAACCTGTGCGGTAAAATGGTTGCCCCAGACTTCCGTTGGCGCGGCATCGGGCGCAAAATCAGCAAAGCGGACCACTGCGCTGCTGCCGTCTGGCGCGGTCAGATGCAGACCATCCGTCAGCGGCGATGGCGTAAAGCGCACCATCTGCGGAAACTGGCGGGCAGTAATAAAGGTGCCATCGGGTTGGGTGATCATAAAAATGCGATCAAACGAGAGACCGCTAATGTCGGCTACAGCATGCGTCAGACCAATACCGCGCATGGATTTCACCGGATGGATAAAAAGACGTGAAAGAGTCGGCACGTCTTGCCCCCTGTCAGACGAAAATTAGCCCTCAACTTTATGACATGAACGCCAGATTAGCTATAATGCGCAACAATTTTCGTTGAGTATAAGTGACATTATGATTTCTCTGTTTGCCAGTACGGCCCGTGGGCTGGAAGAGCTGTTAAAAACTGAACTGGAAAAACTCGGTGCTGTAGAGTGCCGTGTTGTTCAGGGTGGTGTCCATTTTGAAGGTGACACACGGCTCCTGTACCAGAGCCTGATGTGGAGTCGTCTGGCTTCGCGCATTATGCTGCCGCTTGGAGAGTGCAAGGTTTATAGCGACCTTGATCTCTACCTCGGCGTGCAGGCGATTAACTGGACAGAGATTTTTAACCCGGGCGCGACCTTCGCGGTGCATTTCAGCGGCCTGAATGATGAGATCCGTAACAGCCAGTACGGTGCGTTGAAAGTGAAAGACGCCATCGTCGACAGCTTCACCCGTAAAAATCTTCCGCGCCCGAATGTGGAACGTGACATGCCGGATTTGCGCATTAATGTCTGGCTGAATCAGGACACCGCGAATATCTCTCTCGATTTGAGCGGCGAAGGCCTGCACTTACGCGGCTACCGCGATCGCACCGGTATGGCGCCGATCAAAGAAAACCTCGCGGCGGCGATTGTGATGCGTTCTGGTTGGCAGCCGGGTACGCCGCTGCTGGACCCGATGTGCGGCTCCGGTACATTGCTGATTGAAGCCGCGATGGCGGCAACCGATCGCGCGCCGGGTCTGCATCGTGGCCACTGGGGTTTTAGCGGCTGGGCGCAGCACGATGACGTGTTGTGGCAAGAGGTGAAAGCCGAGGCGCAAACCCGTGCCCGTCAGGGGATTGCCGGTTATGAATCCCGTTTCTATGGCTCCGACAACGACGCGCGCGTGGTCGAAATCGCCCGTAAAAACGCCCGTCGTGCCGGGGTGGGCGAACTGATCACTTTTGAGGCGAAAGATGTCGCCCAACTGAGTAATCCGCTGCCGAAAGGTCCGTACGGTACGGTCATCAGCAACCCGCCTTACGGCGAGCGTCTGGAAAGCGAGCCGGCGCTGATTGCGCTGCACAGTCTGCTGGGGCGCTTGCTGAAAGCGCAGTTCGGCGGCTGGAACCTGTCGCTGTTCAGTGCCTCTGTCGATTTGCTCAATTGCCTGCAGTTGCGCGCGGAGCGTCAATTCAAAGCCAAGAATGGCCCGCTGGATTGCGTGCAGAAAAACTACCATCTGGCGGAAAATACCGGCGAAGCGAAAGCCCCGGCGATGGCGGAAGATTACGCTAACCGTTTGCGTAAAAATCTGAAAAAACTGGAGAAGTGGGCGCGCCAGGAGGGTATCGAATGTTACCGTCTGTACGATGCCGATTTACCGGACTACAACGTGGCGGTCGATCGCTACGCGGATTGGGTGGTAGTGCAAGAATATGCGCCGCCGAAAACCGTGGATGCGCAGAAAGCGCGCCAACGTCTGTTCGATATTATCGCTGCCACCATTCAGGTACTTGGCATTGCGCCGAATAAACTGGTGCTGAAAACCCGTGAGCGGCAGAAAGGCAACAACCAGTATCAGAAGATGAACGAGAAGGGCGACTTTATGGAAGTGAGCGAATATAACGCTCGTCTGTGGGTCAACCTGACGGATTATCTGGATACCGGCCTGTTCCTCGACCACCGCATTGCACGCCGTATGCTGGGTCAGATGAGTAAAGGTAAGGATTTCCTGAACCTGTTCTCTTATACCGGCAGCGCCAGCGTGCACGCAGGTTTAGGTGGCGCGCGTTCCACCACCACTGTGGATATGTCCCGCACTTACCTTGAGTGGGCGGAACGCAACCTGCGCCTCAACGGCCTGAGCGGTCGTGCGCATCGTCTGATTCAGGCGGACTGCCTTGGCTGGCTGCGCGATACTGACGAGCAGTTTGACCTGATCTTTATCGATCCGCCGACCTTCTCGAACTCGAAACGCATGGAAGACTCGTTTGATGTGCAGCGCGATCATATGCGCCTGATGCAGGATCTGAAACGCCTGCTGCGCAAGGACGGCACGATTATGTTTTCCAACAACAAACGCGGTTTCCGTATGGATCTCGACGGGCTGGCTAAGCTGGGGCTGAAGGCACAAGAAATCACCCAAAAAACGCAGTCGCAGGACTTTGCCCGCAACCGTCAAATCCATAACTGCTGGCTGATTACCGCAGCCTGAAAGGATAAGTAAATGTCATTGATCAGTATGCATGGCGCGTGGCTGTCGTTCAGCGATGCGCCGCTTCTCGATAATGCAGAGTTGCATATCGAAGAAAACGAACGCGTGTGCCTGGTAGGGCGCAACGGGGCGGGTAAATCAACGCTGATGAAGATCCTCAACCGGGAAGTCAACCTGGATGATGGACGCATCGTTTATGAACAGGATTTAGTGGTGGCGCGTCTGCAACAGGATCCGCCGCGCAACGTCACGGGCAGCGTATACGACTTTGTCGCTGAGGGCATTGAAGAGCAGGCTGAATACCTCAAGCGTTATCACGATATTTCACATCTGGTGATGAGCGATCCAAGCGACAAAAACCTTGCCGAGCTGGCGCGGGTGCAGGAGCTGCTGGATCATCACGGTCTGTGGCAGCTGGAAAACCGCATTAACGAGGTGCTGGCACAACTGGGTCTGACCGCGGATATGGCGCTTTCCTCGTTGTCCGGCGGCTGGTTGCGTAAAGCCGCGTTAGGTCGCGCACTGGTCAGCGCCCCGCGTGTGCTGCTGCTTGACGAACCGACTAACCACCTGGATATCGAAACTATCGACTGGCTGGAAGGGTTTCTGAAATCGTTTGGCGGCACCATCATCTTTATTTCCCATGACCGCTCCTTTATTCGCAATATGGCGACGCGCATTGTCGACCTCGATCGCGGCAAGCTGGTCTCTTACCCTGGCGATTACGACCAATATTTGCTCGATAAAGAAGAGGCTCTGCGCGTTGAGGATCTGCAAAATGCCGAGTTTGACCGCAAGCTGGCGCAGGAGGAAGTCTGGATCCGTCAGGGCATCAAAGCGCGCCGTACCCGTAACGAAGGCCGTGTCCGTGCGCTGAAAGCGATGCGTCGTGAGCGTAGCGAGCGCCGGGAAGTGATGGGTAGCGCGAAAATGCAGGTGGAAGAAGCTTCCCGCTCCGGCAAGATCGTCTTTGAGATGGAAAACGTCAACTACGGGGTTGAGGGAAAGGTGCTGGTGCGCGATTTCTCTACGCAGGTCCAGCGGAGCGACAAAATCGCCCTTATCGGCCCGAACGGCTGTGGTAAGACGACATTGCTGAAACTGATGCTGGGCCAGTTGCAGGCGGATAGCGGGCGCGTGCATGTGGGCACCAAGCTGGAAGTCGCGTACTTTGATCAGCACCGGGCGGAATTGGATCCGGAAAAAACCGTGATGGACAACCTGGCCGAGGGCAAACAGGAAGTCATGGTCAACGGTAAACCGCGCCACATTCTGGGGTATTTGCAGGACTTCCTGTTCCATCCAAAACGGGCGATGACGCCGGTGCGTGCGCTTTCCGGTGGGGAGCGTAACCGCCTGTTGCTGGCGCGTTTGTTCCTGAAACCCAGTAACTTGTTGATCCTCGATGAACCGACCAACGATCTGGATGTTGAAACGCTGGAACTGCTGGAAGAGTTGATCGACAGCTATCAGGGTACTGTGCTGCTGGTCAGCCACGATCGCCAGTTTGTGGATAATACCGTGACCGAATGCTGGATCTTCGAAGGCGAAGGACGTATTGGTCAATATGTTGGCGGTTATCACGACGCGCGCGGTCAGCAGTCTGCTTCTCAGGCGCAAAAACAGGCTACCGTGAAAAAAAATACGGAAGCGCCGGTCGCCAAAGCAGAAACTGTCAAACGAAGCACCAGCAAACTAAGCTATAACCTGCAGCGTGAGCTGGAACAACTGCCGCAGAAGCTGGAACAGCTGGAATCTGAGCTGGAATCTCTGCAGGCGCAGGTGGCGGATGCCGCCTTCTTTAGTCAGCCGCATGATCATACGCAAAAAGTCTTAGCTGATATGGCTTCGGCGGAGCAGGCGCTGGAAGAGGCGTTTGAACGCTGGGAGTACCTGGAGGCTCTAAAAAACGGCGCATAAAAGGGAGCCTGTATGTGTGAACACCACCACGCCACTCGTCACATTCTCTGTTCGCAATGTGACATGCTGGTGGCGTTGCCACCGTTGCAGCACGGGCATAGAGCCACTTGCCCGCGCTGTGGCGCAACACTGACGACCGAATGGGACGCGCCGCGGCAGCGTCCCACTGCCTATGCCATCGTGGCATTATTCATGTTGTTGCTCTCAAACCTCTTTCCCTTCGTCAATATGAAAGTGGCCGGTGTGACCAGCGAAGTGACGTTGCTGGAAATTCCCGGGGTGATGTTTTCTGAGGATTACGCCAGTCTTGGCACTTTCTTCTTGCTGTTTGTTCAGTTAGTTCCGGCATTTTGTCTGGTGACTATCCTGTTGCTGGTAAACCGCGTGCCGATGAATTTTCGCCTGAAAATTGGTCTGGCGAGGATCCTGTTTCAACTGAAAAGCTGGGGGATGGCGGAGATCTTCCTGGCGGGCGTGTTGGTCAGTTTCGTGAAACTGATGGCCTATGGCGATGTGGGCATCGGCAGCAGCTTTATTCCATGGTGTCTGTTTTGCCTGCTGCAGTTGCGGGCTTTTCAGTGTGTTGATCGCCACTGGTTATGGGATGACATCGCACCGGCGCCAAAACCCGCGCAGATTTTGCATGTCGGGGTACCGGGTATCCGTCAGGGGTTACGCGCATGTCCTTGCTGTACGGCAATTGTTGCGATTGATCAACCGGTTTGTCCGCGCTGCCATACGCATGGGCAGGCCAGGCGGCGCAACAGTATCCAGTGGACGCTGGCGCTGCTGGTCACCTCCATTCTGCTCTACCTGCCTGCGAATATTCTCCCCATTATGGTGACGGATTTGCTGGGGGATCGCATGCCGTCCACGATCCTTGCTGGGGTGATTTTGCTCTGGAGTGAGGGGTCATACCCGGTAGCGCTGGTGATCTTTATCGCCAGTATTATGGTGCCGACGTTGAAAATGATCGGTATCGCCTGGCTATGCATCGATGCGAAAGGGCATGGCAAGCGCGATTGCGAGCGAATGCACATTATTTATGAGGTGGTCGAGTTTGTCGGCCGCTGGTCAATGATCGACGTGTTTGTGATTGCCGTACTCTCCGCGCTGGTGCGTATGGGCGGGTTGATGAATATTTACCCGGCAATGGGTGCGCTAATGTTTGCGCTGGTCGTAATTATCACGATGTTTGCGGCAATGACTTTCGATCCCCGGTTGACCTGGGATCGTGAACCGCTAACGCACCATGAGGAGTCGTTAAAGCATGGAGAATAAGAGTGGGGAGGCCAACGTGCAAAAGGTAAGAAACTGGTCGCCGGTGTGGATTTTCCCGATTGTGACCGCGCTGATTGGTGCGTGGATCCTCTTCTATCACTACAGCCATCAGGGCCCGGAAGTGACGCTGATCACCACCAATGCGGAGGGCATTATCGGTGGCAAGACCACCATTAAGAGCCGCAGTGTGGACGTTGGCGTGGTGGAAAGCACGACGCTGACCGATGATTTAACCCATGTAGAAATCAAAGCGCGGCTTAATTCCGGGATGGAAAAGCTGCTGCACGATGATTCCGTTTTTTGGGTGGTGAAGCCGCAGGTAGGCCGTGAAGGGATCAGCGGGCTGGGAACCCTGCTTTCGGGAGCCTATATTGAGTTGCAACCGGGTAATAAAGGTAATCAACCAGAGCGCTACAACCTGCTGGACTCGCCGCCGCTGGCGCCGCCTGATGCGAAAGGTATCCGGGTGATCCTCGACAGCAGTAAAGCCGGGCAATTAACCGCCGGGGATCCGGTGTTATTCCGTGGTTACCGCGTCGGCTCGGTTGAAACCAGTACCTTCGATACGCAAAAACGTACGATGAGTTATCAGCTCTTTATCAATGCCCCTAACGACAGGCTGGTGACCAGCAATGTGCGTTTCTGGAAGGACAGTGGTATTGCGGTGGATCTCACGTCGGCGGGCATGCGGGTGGAAATGGGATCGCTGGCGACATTATTCGGTGGTGGCGTGAGCTTTGATGTGCCGGAAGGTGTTGATTTAGGTCAGCCCGTTGGCGAAAAAACGGCGTTTACCCTGTATGACGATCAGCGCAGCATTCAGGAGTCACTCTATACCGATCACATCGATTACCTGATGTTCTTTAAAGACTCCATTCGTGGCTTGCAACCCGGCGCACCTGTTGAGTTCCGCGGTATTCGTCTGGGGACCGTCAGTAAGGTGCCGTTCTTTACCGCAGGCATGCGTCAGGCGTTAAACGACGATTACCGGATACCGATTCTGATCCGTATTGAACCGGGGCGGTTAATTAACCAGCTTGGTGAAGATCCGGATATGAGTGCGCACCTTAACGAGTTACTCAAACGTGGCCTGCGCGGCTCGCTGAAAACCGGCAACATTGTGACCGGCGCATTGTATGTGGATCTCGATTTTTACAACAATGTTCCGGCGGTTAGCGGGATGCGTGAGTTCGCCGGTTATCAGATTATCCCGACGGTGAGCGGTGGTCTGGCGCAAATCCAGCAGCGTTTGATGGACACGCTGGATAAGATCAACAATCTGCCGCTGAACCCGATGATCGAACAGGCGACCAGTACGTTGTCGGAGAGCCAGCAAACACTTAAACGCTTGCAGACGACGCTGGATAACCTGAATAAGCTGACGGCCAGCCAGTCAATGCAACAATTACCGGCGGATATGCAAACGACGTTGCGGGAACTGAACCGCAGTATGCAGGGCTTCCAGCCCGGGTCAGCCGCGTATAACAAGATGGTGGCGGATATGCAGCGCCTTGACCAGGTGCTGCGTGAACTACAGCCGGTACTGAAAACGCTCAACGATAAGAGCAATGCGCTGGTGTTCGAAGCGAAAGGGAAAGACGATCCGCAGCCGAAGAGGGCAAAACAATGAGAAAAAGCATACTGACTGGCATTGCCATGCTGTTGGCTGCCTGTAGCAGCACGGGGGATAACAAAAGCTACTATCAGTTACCTTCACCGTCGCAGACGGCGGTCAAAGCCAGCACCGGGCAGAACCAGGGAAACCGCCAACTATGGGTTGAGCAGGTGTCCGTCCCGGATTATCTGGCGGGTAACGGCGTGGTTTATCAGACTACGGATGTGCAGTATGTCATTGCCAATAATAATCTCTGGGCCAGTCCACTCGATCAGCAACTGCGTAATACGCTGGTGGCAAATTTGAGCAATCAGTTACCGGGATGGGTTGTTGCATCGCAACCGTTGGGCAGTGAGCAGGATACGCTGAATGTCACTGTAACGGGTTTTCATGGACGTTATGACGGTCGGGTGATTATCGGCGGTGAGTGGTTGCTTAAGCACCAGGGGAGACTGATTAAGCGGCCGTTTCATATTGAGCTGAAGCAGCAGCAGGACGGGTATGATGATATGGTCAAAATGCTGGCGCAGGGATGGCAGCAGGAAGCGAGCAGTATTGCAGATGAGTTAAATCGTCTGCCATAACAAAATATAATGGCTAAAAAATCCGTCAGCTGCGAAAGCACTGGCGGTTTTTTTTTGGTTCTCACTCAGACCATTACTTGTGCTGGTTCACATTTTTTGTACAAATGAACTTTTGTGTAGCTCACAATTATGACACTGGCGTGAATTTTGCGCATTGACGCCCCGGTCTATTCAAGGTATTCGTAACCTGTGGTTGCACACTTAGTGACCACTGTTTTCTTTTCCACCAGATCAAATAATGAGGGAAACGAGGCATGAAGAGACAAAAACGAGATCGCCTGGAACGGGCACATCAACGTGGTTATCAGGCTGGTATTACCGGACGCCCGAAAGAAATGTGTCCGTACCAAACCCTGAATCAAAGGTCCGAGTGGCTGGGAGGCTGGCGGCAAGCCATGGAGGACAGGGCCGTAATTGCCTGATTCTGTCTCTTTAAAAAAGAAACCTCCGCATTGCGGAGGTTTCGCCTGTACAGGGTTGTAAAACCCGCTCTCATCCGAAATCAGAAAGCAGAGGTGTCCTGGAACAGACCGACTTTCAAATCGTTTGCAGTATAGATAACGCGCCCGTCGACCAGCACTTCGCCATCTGCCAGACCCATAATCAAACGGCGATTAACAATACGCTTGAAGTGGATGCGGTAGGTAACGGTTTTGGCTGTTGGCAGGACCTGGCCGGTAAATTTCACTTCGCCCACGCCCAGTGCGCGGCCTTTACCTTCGCCACCCAGCCAGCCCAGATAGAAGCCAACCAGCTGCCACATTGCGTCCAGACCTAAACAGCCCGGCATCACCGGATCGCCAATAAAATGGCAGCCAAAGAACCACAGGTCGGGATTGATATCCAGTTCAGCTTCAACATAGCCTTTATCAAAGTTACCGCCGGTCTCCGTCATTTTGACCACACGGTCCATCATCAGCATGCTAGGGGCTGGCAATTGCGGGCCTTTTGCACCAAACAGTTCGCCGCGACCAGAGGCAAGAAGATCTTCTTTTGTATAGGATTCGCGTTTATCTACCATGTTCTCAGTAAGCCTTATATGTAGTTTCGGACGCAGGATAGCTAACACGTGTACGCTGAACAAGTCCGATCAGTTTTGAGTAAACCAATTTAACCAGCGAAGCGGCCACGGAAAGCGATGACGTGCATCTTGCTGCGTTGCCTGGGCAATGCGTTCCTGAATGACTTGCTTGAGGTTATTTTGCCCCTCAGCGTCCCATGTCAGGCCCGTTAATAAGGGTAGTGCATCCATCATATCGTCCACTGCCCAGATGAAAAATTGCTTTGCCTGAAGGGCATCTAACAGATTTTGATGCAGGCACAAGTGGCGCACATTTGCCGCCGGGATAATCACACCTTGTTCGCCCGTCAGTTCACGCTGCTGGCAGATGGCAAAGAAACCTTCAATTTTTTCATTCAGGCCGCCAACAGGTTGCGCGCGGCCAAATTGGTCCACTGAACCCGTAATGGCTATGCTCTGATTGAGGGGGACTTCCGCCAGTGCACTGATTAATGCGCACAACTCCGCCATGGAGGCGCTGTCACCGTCAACTTCACTGTAGGATTGCTCAAAGGTCAACGACGCGGAGAAGGGGATTTGCTGTTCCAGTTCCAGTTCGGCCATCAGAAACGCTTGCATGATCATCATGCCTTTCGCATGGATATTGCCGCCGAGTTCTGCTTTGCGTTCAATATCATTGAACTCGCCATCGCCGATATGTACAACACAACTGATGCGTGAAGGTTCACCAAAGGCGCGCGGGTGGCCAGGGAATTCAATGACCGACAGGGCATTAATCTGACCGACTTGCGCACCTTCCGTTTCGATGAGGATCTGCTCCAGCAAAATCTCATCTTGCATACGTTCAGCAAGGAAACCTTCCCGCCACTCGCGCTGGGCGAGCATCGCTTGTAACTCTTCGCCGCGGATGGTGTCACCAGTAGACATTGCTGCGACTTCGCGTAACTGACGGGTGAGCCACAGTGGGCACAGCGGCAATGTTTCCTGATCGCCGGTGTAACGTACCGCTTCACGGATCAATGTTTGCCACGCGTCCGCGGCCGGGCAGGGGAGCTGTGCGCTGCGAGCGGTTTGCTCAACCCAATGACGCCACACCGCCATTGTTTCGGCATCGGCGATCTGCAGCGTTTCTTCATATTCGCTGTAAATTGCCTGGCTTGCGAGATCCGGCTCCATTTCCTGAAATTCTGCCAGCGATTCGCGTTCACCCACGAGGATGACTTTCAGATCGAGTGGCATGGATGGCACGATAACCGGTAACGGGCGGGATTCATCAAAGGAAACCCAGTTAAAACGACGCTGCGTGACCATGGCTTTCAGGCGCATCCAGAGCAGTGGCTGGGCTAATAGCGTGCGCAGGGAGATAATCAGTATGCCGCCGTTTGCCTGGTGAACCAGACCTGGCTGCAGGATGATTTCGTTATTGAATTGTCGCAGGCAGCCGAACAACTGTTCTGCTTCTACCCAGTCAGCAAATACCGCGGGTTTACTGCCAACAAAATCAGACTGGGCATCAACGGAGGCGTCAAAGCGTACGGTTGAACCATTTATATGGTATTGACCGCCAACAAGCGGACGCTCTTCGGGAATGAGTTCTTCTGTTGCGCTGGTAATAAGCTCCAGATACTCAATCTCTTCCGGCGCTTTAGCCAGTAAAAAGCGTGACGTTGCCAGCGGATAGAGCAGTTGCTCGAGCGCATATTGTAATCGGGGTTGCGTATCGGCCAGTGAGAAATCACTCTCACGCGCTAATTCGGACGATTCAAATACTTCCTGATAGCTTTCGGTATCAGGAACCACGTCGTTCCATTCAAGTTTTGTAATGGTCAAAGTCGTTTTTTTTTGTCTGGTGTAAAAGGCGGGATTATACCGTAAACGCCGGCGCAGCACACGGATTACGCGCTTTTGGCGCAGGAACATTGACTGCAGCTCGCAGAGGGTGATTTCTTTTCAGCAGAGCCGACAAAAACTGATATTCTGAACTGAGTTACACGGTAACATTGGGATCGCAATGAAATATCAACAACTGGAAAATCTCGAAAGCGGCTGGAAATGGAAGTATCTGGTTAAGAAGCATCGTGAGGGGGAACTCATCACGCGCTATATAGAAGCCAGTGCTGCAAAAGATGCCGTCGATGTATTGTTGACCCTCGAAAATGAACCGGTACTGGTTAACAGTTGGATTGCGCAGCATATGAATCCGGCGCTGGTCAACAGGATGAAACAGACTATCCGCGCCCGGCGTAAGCGGCATTTCAACGCTGAACATCAGCATACGCGCAAGAAATCGATCGACCTGGAATTTGTTGTCTGGCAACGGCTGGCAGGGCTGGCGCAACGGAGAGGGAAAACCCTTTCGGAAACCATTGTGCAGTTGATTGAGGATGCGGAGCATAAAGAGAAGTATGCCTCGCAGATGTCAACACTGAAACACGACCTGCAGGCGCTGCTCGGCAAAGAATAATGAAACCTCAGTTTACCCCGTTACTGTACGGGCAATAAAAAACCCCGCGCTGGCGGGGTTTTTTCATAGACGTAAACTTAAGCCTGCGGCTGAGTTACAACGTCTTTGATGCCTTTAACTTCGATCTCAACGCGACGGTCCGGACCCAAGCAATCGATCAGCGCAGGGCGCGCTTTCACGTTGTCACAGGTGCTGCCGGTAACCGGCTGGGATTTGCCCATGCCACGTGCGGAGATTTTGTTCGCCGGGATACCTTTAGATACCAGGTAATCAACAACGGACTGAGCACGTTTTTCAGACAGACCCTGGTTGTAAGCGTCAGAACCGATACGGTCAGTGAAGCCCAGAACCACTACGGAACCGTCTTTCGGATCCAGATTGCTCAGCTGGCTGTACAGCTGATTCAGCGCCTGCTGACCTTCCGGTTTCAGGGTCGCTTTGTTGAAGTTGAACAGAACGTCAGACTTCAGGGTGAAGTGTTTGGTCTGTACTTCCGGAGCCGGAGCCGGGGCCGGAGCAGCAACTACCGGTGCAGCTTCTTCCTGCTGGCCAAAGCGGTAGGAAACACCTACGCTCAGCAGACCGTTGTCCGGACGACCACCAACGGTGTTAGCATCACCGATGTTGTTGGTCCATTGGTATTCCAGACGGGTAGCGATATCGCGGGTAACTGCCCACTCAACACCACCAGCGAATACTGGGGAAACACCGGTGTCATGATCTTTGAAGCCCAGGTTGTTCTGAGCGTCTGCACGCCAAACCATACCACCCAGACGGGTGTAAACATCCAGATCATCAGTGATCGGGTAACCCAGTTTAGCGGTCAGTTGAACGCCCTGAGCTTTGAAAGCACCGTTCACAGTGTCGCCTTTGTACGGCATACGGCCTAACCAGTCGTAGCCCAGTTCAAAGCCAACATACGGGTTAACCTGATAACCACCGAACGCACCAGCACCTAATTGGCTTTCGTGAGTCGGGCCAGTATTAGAGATCTGGTTGTTACCAACATCGTGGAACTGAGACCAGCCCAGTTTAGCACCTGTATACCAGGTGTTATCTTTCGGAGCGGCCTGCGCTACGGTAGCGAAGCCAGCCAGTGCCACTGCAATTGCGATAGCTGTCTTTTTCATTTTTTGCGCCTCGTTATCATCCAAAAATCGCCATGGGAATCTCTAAGAGAGCCACGGTTAAATCCTTCACCGGGGGCATTGCTCACTAATAACTCAGGAGATATCTTTATCGATATCTTTGGCTTATGCCGAGCACCCCTGGCGATGTAAAGTCTACAACGTAGTTGGAAACTTACAAGTGTGAACTCCGTCAGGCATATGAAAAAAAAGACTTTGTGTACACATTATTTAACATTTTTGACTAAGTATTAGTCGATGTCGTTAGCCTGCGAAGCGCGCCACACAGGCTTTGTCGCTGTATTTGACTGATAAATTGGTCATGCCAGTCATTCTTAAAAAATATCCCAGGATAAATCTTAAATTTACTCAATGATACAAATTAGAGTGAATTTTTATCCCTGAAAGCTGTCTCGCACCCAGAGAATCATGACGTAACGGGCGCATAACGAAGCCTATTGCGTTGCCTTCCTCTGCAGCCATCGCCAGGCGGTGGTGTTCTTCTTCTGTCAGTTCTTCCGCATGCCAGCCAATTACCACGCTATAATTGCCGGTGCGCAATGCACGGATCATGGATTCCAGCGTCACGCCAGGCGACAGTTGATTGATTTGCATAACCTTGGTGAGGGGTAAGCCGACAGATTGTACCCATTCACGGCTCAGTTTCTGCTGAGGCGTTAGCCATAGCTGCCAACGCGATTGCTGCCCGAGTTGCTGCAGCAGGGGAAGTAAAAGAAGTTGCGCCATCATAGGCTGGTCTTCACGATAGACAACCTCGCTAATCAGCCCCGCAGCGACGTCGGTGGATTCAGCGCGATTTGCTGTGCTGAGTGTGGAAGCCAATTTTGTTGAACGATTAGCATAACCTGAAGTGTACATAATCAATCCAGCCCTGTGGTTACTGTATAAACATACAGTAACCTCTGAACGTTCAAAGATCAACCTCATTTTCTGAAAGTAACTCGCATTTTTGCTCTGTCCCCGCCGCCATACGTAAAATTTTCTTGCTGTCCCGTCCTCAGTTGCCTATGTTCCTGATTAACGGATCCGATAATAATGTTATTGTTGTTACTACGTGATTTTTAAAGGAATAATCATGGAAGACATATCACATCAACGGATCTATCAGTCATGCGAATGCCTCGCATCTCTCGGGGATATTTGCTATCGCGCCCATTTCGGTGGTTACAGTTTGTCGGTAGACAAAACGGTTTTTGCAATGGTTGCTGGCGGAGAACTTTATCTGCGCGCGTGCGATGAAAGTGCACATTATACCGTTACCCGGCAAGCCCCCATGCTGATGTTCAATAAGCGTGGCCGTCAGGTTTCGTTAAATTACTACTTCGTGAATGAACGTTTGTGGAGCGATCGTGCATTATTGCTGGAACTTTCTGCGCTTTCGCTCAGTGCAGCGAAACGGGAGAAAATACAGCGGACTGCCCGATTGCGCCTGCGCGATCTGCCCAATCTCACTTTCCAGCTTGAGGCTCTGTTACATGACGCCGGGGTGTTGGATGCGCATACGCTGCGTTTACTTGGTGCGAAAGCATGTTGGCTCAGATTAAGAAAAATGAATCAGCAGCTCAGTGTTAAAGTTCTCTTCGCTCTTGAAGGCGCCATTATTGGTCTTCATGAAGCTGCACTCCCGGCGATCAAGCGCCAGGAGTTGTTGGAGTGGTTTAATGAACTGATAACAAAGGGGAGCAAGCCTTACTAAGCGATTTGCCGTTTCAGACGACACACTTCCGGCAGTAAAGCGATGAGCAATCCAATTTGCTGAAGCACCAGTGGCTCTTTGCTGTCCGGACGTGGTTCCAGATGTTTAATTCTTTGCGATAAGTCGGCGAGCGCTTCCTGCACACGTCCCTCACTGGCAGGGAGGTGATGCAGGGCATCGTCGACATAACAAACAGCATCATCAAGAAGACGCAAAATATCGGGTTGCGTGAGCTGTTCACGGTGAGCGCCCAATGCTGAGATGTAGCTGGTAAAACTATGGTTCAGGCACAACAACCGGAAGGCCGCGTCGCGAAGTTCCGGGGATGCCCCAGGTTCGGTGGACATATTCGATACAACGGAAGCCAGTTCCGCATCACGGTTGTAGGCATTCCTGCGGGCAATGCGATAAGCCAGGCGGTTATCACGTCCCTGATGATACTGCTCAAGAATAGCATCGAGATAACGGCAATTGGCGTCAAATGCCTGCTCCGTAACGCGTGATAAATGGCGAAAACGCCAGTCGGGCCAGATAAAACTCACTGCCGCCCAGGCGATGGCGCACCCGATAAGGGTATCGATAATACGGGGAATGGCGACTTCGAAACCTTCTCCCAGCAGGTTAAAACACAGCAATACCAACAGGGTAATAAACATTGTCGCGTGTGCATACTGGACTGTGCGGAAGGCAAAAAACAGCACGCCGGTAATAACAATCAATATTAATTGCCCTTCATGGGAAGGAACAAAATAGAGCACAGGTAAACCAATAGCGACACCCACCAACGTACCGATTACGCGCAAAGTCAGGCGATGGCGTGTGGCATTATAGTTCGGTTGGCACACAAAAAGGCTGGTGAGCAGGATCCAGTAACCATGCTGTAGTCCGGTGATTTGGATAAACGCATAACCAATACATAACACCACAGACATGCGTACAGCATGACGAAATAACGCTGATTCCGGCGACAAATTGTTGCGTATCCGTAGCCAGATGTCGCTGAAACCGCTCAGGCTGTCATCGGCGAGCTGGTTTTCGGTGTCACTTGCTGACAACGGTTGTGGTTGGCCGGATTCAATACTTGCCAGTTGTGCATCAATGGCGCGCAAATTGTCCAACAGAAAGCCGAGTGCTTTCATGTGCTCAGGCGATGTCGCGCCATTAACGCGAATACGATCCAGCGCAGCATCCAGGTGCACAAATGCCCGTTCGAAGCGGGAGTCATGTTGATAAGGCACGCGCAGTAAAATTGCCCGGGAAAGCTGAGCACAGGCCTGAGATTGCATCGACAACAGCCGCTGAAAGCGAAACATAACATCGCTATAGCGAAAGTGTTCACGTAACGTTTGATACTGAATATGCGACGAACTGGCGCGTTCGTGGATATCCTGCGCGGCGAAATAATAATGGAGCGTCTGGCGGGTGCTGCGCTGCCCGCGGTCTCCGCGCAGCCGGGTGAGAAGCGTCGCTTTAGTCTGGTTCAGTGTTGTCACCAGTTGGCCGTTGGCCAGCGCGAGATCGTATAAAGGTGCCTGGCTTTCATCCTCAATGTCCGGGTCAAACAACCGTGACTTTAACTCCAGATAGTGCGCCAGCCCTTCATAACAACGTGACAGATTGTCCTGCAACGCACGAATCGGGAAGACCAGGTGGCCGACCAGGGTCAACACGTTAAACCAGATGGCGCCAGCCAGTAGCAACAGTGGCTGCTGATACCATTGCTCGAACAGCGAGATCCCTAGCATGGTATAGACCGCAATGAGCAACGCGCCGAAGGCGATAGTGGCATAACGTTGGCCAAGCCCACCCAGCAAAATAAAGCCAATTGTTGAGCTGACCAGACCAATGGCAAACAGCCATGGCCACGGAAAGAGCAATTCGACGGATGCTGAGGCGATAAAAAAACAAATCAAGGTAATGATGAGGTTACGCAGGCGTCCGGTGAGGCGATCGTCCAGATCCGCCAGCGCTGCTGCGACGACACCGAGCGTTAAGGGAATAGTCAGTTTTACCTCACCGAGTACCCATGGCAACGCCGCGGTTCCGCAAAGAGCGATAAAAATCCTGACGTTATAAAGCCAGGCACTGTTCCATGTGTAGCGACGAATAAGAGGGCTCAACATAGCGAATGGCTATCCAGTTACTGAAAACGGCGGCGAGCATTGGCTTCGCGCGCGGCACGTGCCGTTTCGACAGAAACCACGCGGCGGCCAACTGGCCACAGGGCAATGGCGGCAATCTTAAAATTCGCCACGCCAACGGGAATGCCGATAATGGTCAGGCACTGTGTTATCCCGGCGACAATGTGCATGATGCACAGCCACCAGCCAAAGAGCACAAACCAAATGATGTTCAGCGCGGTGCCGCCTGCGTTTAGCAGAACGTTTTTACCTTGGGGGGCCAGTTCGTCGACATGGATCGCTTCATTTCCCCATGGTACCAGCGAAAGTTTTGTGATTTCCCAACAGGAGCGCGTCAGCGGCAGGGTGATAATCAACACCATACTCACCACTGTAGCTAGCAGCCAGCCTAACGTGGTGGCAAAACCGCCAAGCACAAAGTTCAGAATATTCAGAACGGTACGCATAAAACCTCGGTGTAATACGGTGAGAAACATATCCTGGCAATTGTAACGATTTTTTGGACTGGAGCACCAATTCTCTGGCAGGTAAACTGGCAATTATTGTCACAAGCTGAGAACAATAAGACATGGAACTGAAAGCGACCTCCCTGGGAAAACGTCTGGCGCAGCACCCTTATGATCGTGCGGTGATCCTTAACGCGGGCGTCAAAGTCGCAGGCGATCGACATGAATACCTTATTCCCTTCAATCAGCTATTGGCAATCGAATGCAAACGCGGATTGGTATGGGGAGAGATGGAGTTTCTGCTTGCTGACAAAAAAGTTGTGCGCCTCCATGGTACTGAGTGGAGCGAAACCCAGCGTTTTTATCACCACTTGAATGAGCGCTGGAATAACTGGAGCAAGGAGATGAGCGAGGTTGCTGCAGGTGTTTTATCTGCGCAATTGGAGCTGATTGCCGGACGCATAGAGCAAAAAAAGTGGCTGACGCGCAAGCAAATTAGCGGCCTCCAGCAACAGTTGCAGCAGGCATTTACGGCGTTGCCCGTGCCAACCAGCCGTCTGCATGAATTTGATAATTGCCGTGAACTTTGGCGGCAATGTCAGGCGTGGCTTAATGACATTGAGGGACGCCGCACACAGCATAATCAAGCCTATACCGACGCTATGCTGGTGGAATATGCAGCATTTTTCGACCAGGTTGAAACCTCACCGCTGAATCCTGCGCAGGCACGAGCCGTTGTTAACGGGGAACACGCATTGCTGGTGCTTGCAGGCGCGGGGAGCGGTAAAACCTCGGTGCTGGTGGCGAGGGCAGGTTGGTTGTTAGCGCGGGGTGAAGCCGCGCCTGAGCAGATCCTGTTGTTGGCTTTTGGTCGTCAGGCGGCCCGGGAAATGGATGACCGTATCCGTGAGCGGCTGCATACCGAGGAGATCACTGCCCGGACTTTCCATGCGCTGGCGCTGCACATTATTCAGCAGGGAAGCAAAAAAGTTCCGCAAGTCAGTGAGCTCGAAAGCGATACTCCGGCGCGACTGGCGCTCCTGACCGATGCCTGGTGTTCCCAATGCAGTGAAAAGAAAGCACAAGCTAAAGGGTGGCGACAATGGCTGGAAGAGGAGATGGCGTGGAATGTTCCGGAAGGTAATTTCTGGGAAAATGATGCATTGCAGCGGCGTATTGCTCCCCGTCTGGATCGCTGGATTGGCTTAATGCGAATGCACGGTGGCGCTCAGGCGGAGATGATTGCCAGCGCGCCGGAAGAGGTTCGGGAGCTGTTTAGCAAGCGTATCAAACTGATGGCTCCGTTGTTAAAAGCCTGGAAAACAGCCTTAAAAGAGGAGAATGCTGTCGATTTTTCCGGGCTGATCCACCAGGCAATAAATGTGCTGGATAAAGGGCGATTTATCAGTCCCTGGAAACATATTCTGGTGGATGAGTTCCAGGATATTTCGCCACAACGTGCAGCGTTGCTGGCAGCACTGCGTAAGCAGAATTCACAGACTACACTCTTTGCCGTCGGGGATGACTGGCAGGCTATTTACCGTTTTAGTGGCGCGCAACTCTCACTGACGACGGCTTTCCATGATTATTTTGGCGAGGGCGATCTTTGCGCACTCGACACCACATACCGTTTCAATACGCGAATTGGCGACGTTGCTAATCGCTTCATTCAGCAAAACCCGTGGCAACTCGCAAAACCGCTGAACAGCCTGACGGCTGGTGATAAGCATGCTGTTACGCTACTGGCGCAGGACCAGTTGGATGCCTTGCTGGACAAACTCAGCGGTTATGCCACGTCGGAAGATCGTATTCTGCTCCTGGCCCGTTATCATCACGGTAAACCCGCGAGTCTGGACAAGGCGGCGACGCGTTGGCCGAAATTGCAGCTCGATTTTATGACCATTCATGCCAGTAAGGGGCAGCAGGCGGATTATGTGATCGTGTTGGGATTGCAGGAAGGACAGGACGGTTTTCCGGCGCCGGCCCGCGAGTCGATTATGGAGCAGGCGCTGCTGCCGCAACCAGAGGATTTCCCCGATGCAGAGGAGCGCAGGTTGTTATATGTGGCGTTGACCCGCGCGCGTAAACGTGTCTGGTTATTATTTGATAAAGAGAACCCGTCGAGGTTTGTCGACATTCTTAAGTCTCTGGACGTGCCACAGGCGAGAAAACCCTGACAGCAGGCGGCTATAAGCCGCCTGCTTTTACTTCAGTCGTTCGGAAAGATAGCGTTGATAATCCGGGATCAGGATGTCGACACTGGTATTGAATTGTGGGGACTCAATAATAAAGTCAGCGGTAGATAAGTTGGTTGCCACCGGAATATTCCATACCGTGGCGAGGCGCAGCAGCGCTTTGACATCGGGATCGTGCGGTACGGCGTTGAGCGGATCCCAGAAGAAAATCAGTACGTCGATTTTCCCTTCGGAAATCAGTGCGCCAACCTGCTGATCGCCGCCCATCGGGCCGCTCAGCATGGCGTTGACTTCCAGTCCTGTTGCGCGCTGGATCAAATTACCGGTGGTACCTGTTGCATACAGTTGATGGTTGGCTAACACGGGGTGATGCCGTTCTACCCATTTCATCAACATCTGCTTGCAGTGATCGTGTGCAACGAGCGCGATATGCTTACGCACGGGTAGGGTGCGAGTCGTTAATTCCATAATCCGTTTCCGTCAGTGATTTTTGCTACAGATTACTGGAAGCGCCTGATGCTGCAAGAGAAGCCGCTAAAAAAATATGAAAATGGTTGAGTTCACCAGTTTGATTTACACTTTGTGAAATCGCCCGGAGGAAACCATGAAAGAAACCGATATTGCCGATATTTTACAATCAACTCAGACCATTGCGCTGGTAGGGGCGAGTGATAAACCCGATCGTCCGAGCTACCGCGTGATGAAGTACCTGTTGGAGCAGGGGTATCACGTAATCCCCGTGTCACCAAAAGTGGCGGGCAGTACGCTATTAGGTCAGAAAGGGTATGCAACGTTGGCAGATATACCGGAAAGGATTGATATGGTGGATGTTTTCCGTAATTCAGAAGCCGCATGGGAGGTCGCACAGGATGCTATCGCGGTAGGGGCCAAAACGTTGTGGATGCAACTGGGCGTTATAAATGAACAAGCCGCTGTACTGGCTCGTGAAGCGGGCTTAAGCGTGGTAATGGATCGCTGCCCGGCCATCGAAATCCCCAGACTCGGCCTTGCAAAATAAAAACACCCCGCGCTGGCGGGGTGTTATCAGTTACGCAGGCGAGGCGCCTGAAGTTGCTTACGGATAGTACGTGCCAGCTCATCCATTGAAGGCTGTTCCGGATGTTCATCGGTCACTTCGCTAGTGAGTTGAGCCTCGGCCAGATAAGTATGCACAGGCTGACCATCATCATCTTCCATCACCACGTGATACCAGGGCAGTACGCGCAACTCATCATTTACCGCAAGCTCATCGGCGGATGGCTCATCAAGAGAGTATTCGGGGTCGATATCGACCACTACGCCAAGGTAGCCCAGCAGAGAGTGGCGAACCTGCTGGCCAATACCGAATTTGCTGGCAATCATTGTCACCTCCCGGGAACCCTACATACCCTTGTATATGCGGGCGAGGTTCCAAAATTCAAGTTACATGACGCGACAGGCAAACCCTTTCAGATACAGCCCTTCCGGGTAGGTAGCGATCACCGGATGATCGGCGGCCTGACGGAACTGCTCTATAAATTGTACATCACGGCCAGCATCTATTGCGGCATCAGCGATGATTTTCTGAAATAAATCTGTGGTCATCAAACCTGAACAGGAGAACGTCAGCAGTATCCCGCCGGGATTCAGGAGCTGGATCGCCAGCATATTGATGTCTTTATATCCCCGGCATGCGCCCATAAGCTGGCTTTTATTTTCAACAAATTTGGGCGGATCCATCACGATAACATCAAAGGTTTCCCCTTGATCGCGGTACTTACGCAGCAGTTTAAAGACGTCATCGCGCACAAATTCCGCTTTGCTGAGATCAAGTTTGTTCAGCGTCACGTTTTGTTTCGCAACATCAAGGGCTTCCTGTGAGGTGTCAACGCTGACTACCTGACGGCACCCTCCCATTAACGCTGAAACTGCGAACCCTCCGGTGTAGGAGAAGCAGTTAAGGACGCGTTTATCTGCCACATAACGGCGGGTAGCCAGACGGCTATCACGTTGATCGAGGTAATAGCCGGTTTTATGTCCGCCCTGAATATCGACGTATAACTTCATGCCGTTTTCTTCAATAGGCAGCAGAGCGGGCGGCAGTTCGCCCAGAACCGGCCCCTGGGTGAGTTCCATACCCTCTTTTTTACGTACTGCAACATCGCTGCGATCATAAATAGCGCAATGCGGATAGAGCGTTTGCAGCGCGGAGAGCAGAGCGGGGCGTTGATATTCCGCCCCTGCGCTCAGCAGTTGCAGAACCAAAAAATGGCCAAAGCGATCGATGGTCACACCGGGCAGGCCATCGGATTCGCCCGCAATCAGACGATAGCTGTCGAGACCGTCGCGCTGCGCCACCCAGTCACGCCACTGCTGCGCGCGTTGCAGGCGGCGGGTAAAGAAAGCAATATCAATGCTTTCGTCTTTATCAAACGTCCAGACGCGGGCACGTATTTGTGATGCGGGCGATAATGCGCCCCGCGCCAGCCATTTACCCTGATGATCGACGATATCAACGGTTTCTCCGAGACTGGCTTTGCCTTCCATGCGCGCGACTGCGCCGGAGAAAACCCACGGGTGGCGGCGCAACAGTGATTTCTCGCGCCCTTTGGCTAACACTAAACGTACACTCATATTCGGCTATTCTGTAAACTGAAGAAAATGGGCGCTATTGTCACGGGTTCGCCGGTTAAATGCAACGCGCCAGCAGCGAAAGGAGGACGAAGATGGCACAGGTATGCACAATCGCCTGGATACACGGAATGGTGCAGGGCGTTGGGTTCCGTTACAGCACGCAGCATGAAGCCCAGCGACTGGGCCTGACGGGTTATGCGCGTAATCTTGATGATGGCAGCGTAGAAGTACTGGCCTGCGGCGATGCGGAAGCGGTCAACAAACTTATTGCATGGCTAAAAGCAGGCGGGCCGCGCAGCGCCCGGGTCGACAGGGTTCTTACTGAACCGCATCAACCCGGTAAAGAATGGACCCGTTTCGACATCCGTTACTAAATGCACTTCACTGGTTTTGGCAGGCCGGCGATTTTGGTCGCCTGCTTTGCTGGTCCTTTCGGGAACAGGCGGTACAGATAGCGGCTGTTACCTTTTTCTTCGCCATATTTATTCGCCATCGCTTTAACCAGCATGCGAATAGCGGGAGACGTATTGAACTCCAGGTAAAACTCTCGCACAAAACGTACCACTTCCCAGTGCTCAGGGGAGAGGGTGATATTTTCTTTTTCCGCGATCGCCAGCGCCAGCGCTTCGCTCCAGCATGCGCTCTCTTTCAGATAGCCTTCGCTATCGGTCTCTATTTCATTACCTTCAAAGATCAACATAGTTTTTCACAACGTCAGTCAACAACGGCGGGAGTGTAGCAAAAAACAAAGCCCCGCATAAGCGGGGCTATAGGAAGAGCAGTATAGAGGTCAGTCTCTGCTGGCGAAACCGAGGATACTCAACAGGCTGACAAAGATGTTGTACAGCGACACATACAGACTCACGGTGGCGCGAATGTAGTTCGTTTCTCCCCCGTGAATAATGTTGCTGGTTTCAAACAGGATAGCGCCGGTAGAAATCAGAATGAACACTGCGCTAATCGCCAGGTGTAGCGCCGGAAGCTGCAGGAAGATATTGGCTACCATACCGATCAGCACCACCACCACGCCTGCCATCAGCATGCCGCCAAGGAATGACATATCTTTGCGGGTGGTCAGTACATAGGCAGAGCAGCAGAAGAAGACCAGCGCAGTACCGCCCAGCGCCAGAGCGATCACATCGCCCATACCGGCAGAGAGGTAAGCGTTCAGCATTGGACCAAGGATATAACCGAGGAAGCCGGTAAACGCGAAAGCGGCCAGGATACCGGTCGGTTTGTTCGCCAGTTTATAGGTCAGAAACATCAGACCGTACATACCGACCAGCGTCAGGATAAGCCCCGGAGAGGGTAGCATTAATACAGTGCTTGCGGTCGCTGTGATCGCGGAAAACGCCAGCGTAAGGCTTAACAGAAAATAGGTATTGCGCAAGACCTTGTGGGTGCTTAGCAGGGATGTGCGGTCACGCGATGAAGTAATAATACGATCCATGAGTCACTCTCTTATGACAGATGTAATTAAGTGTGGAGTCTAGAAAAGACTTGCTTCCTGACAAAGTTGTTTTACCCATCTTTACTCATAAAGCAAGTCTGTTTTAGCGAGACTTATGGCAAAACGCACACTTCGTTGTTGGAGCGGGTAAATGTGATGCAAATCCATATTGGTGTCTTATATGTCACTGAAAAATATTGCCCTGTAATCATTTGAGCGCTAAGAGTGTACTCGCATCGTCATAATATTAATGATCAAGGGCAAAGGACATGAAACCTCAAACACGTAATCACATTGCACTTTCTTTATTGACTGTCGGCATTCTGAGCGTATGTTCAGGCGCGTTTGCTGCGACGGTGCCGGCAGGAACCGTGCTCGCGGAAAAACAGGAACTGGTACGCAACAATGGCAGTGAGCCCGCGTCGCTGGATCCGCATAAAGTCGAAAGCGATGTCGAATTTAATATCATCAGCGATATCTTTGATGGGCTGGTGGCGGTCAGAAAGGATGGAACCATTGAACCGCGTCTGGCGGAAAAATGGGAGAACAAGGACAACACGGTCTGGGTTTTCCATTTACGCCCGGGCATTACCTGGTCAGACGGTACGGCAATCACGGCAAAAGATGTGGTCTGGAGCTGGCAGCGCCTGGTAGATCCGAAGACCGCATCACCCTATGCCAGTTATCCTGGCAATATGCACATCGTCAACGCAACGGACATTGCGAAGGGCACGAAATCCCCGGATACGCTGGGTGTGAAGGCGCTGGACGATTCAACGCTTGAGGTGACGTTGACGCAACCGACGGCCTCTTTCCTGCCGATGCTGGCACATCCTTCACTGGTACCAGTCGATAAAGTGTTAATTAGCCGCTTTGGCGAGAAGTGGACAAAGCCGGAACATATTGTCACCAGCGGTGCCTATAAGGTGACGGATTGGGTGGTGAATGAGCGTATTAGTGCTGAGCGCAATAAGCGTTACTGGAATGACAAAGAGACGGTAATCAATAAGGTGACGTATCTGCCGATCAATTCGGAAACCGCCGATGTTAACCGGTTTAAAGCCGGTGAAATTGATATCACCTATACCATCCCTGTGAACCAGTTCGCACAATTACAGAAAACGCTGGGCGATCAGGTCAATGTGGACCCGCAGCTGGCTACCTATTACTACGAATTCAATACCACCAAACCGCCATTTAACGATCCGCGCCTGCGGCGGGCGCTTAATATGGCGCTGGATAAAGATATCATCGCCGATAAGGTCATGGCTCAGGGGCAACGTCCTGCATGGGTGATTAGCCAACCGGAAATTGGTGGGGTAAAGATCGCTTCACCTGAATATGCATCATGGTCGCGCGAAAAACGTCTTGCCGAAGCAAAAAAACTGCTCAATGAGGCGGGGTTCAATGATGCCCATCCGCTGACTTTTAATTTGCTCTATAACACGATGGAGACGCATCAACGCATCGCTATCGCAGCCAGCTCGATGTGGAAGAAAAATCTGGGGGTTGAGGTAAAACTGCAAAACCAGGAGTGGAAAACCATGCTGGACACCATGCACAACGGCAATTTCGATGCTGTTCGTTATGCATGGATTGCTGATTATGATGATGCCTCAACGTTCCTCAACAATTTCCGTACCGGCGATAGCGAGAATACCAGCCAGTACAGCAACCCGGCCTACGACGAGGCGTTGCGTAACGCGGCGAAGGCTAAAGATATCACCGAGCGCGGTAAGTATTATCAGCAGGCGGAAAATATCCTGGGTCAGGATGTGCCGGCGATACCTGTCTACCATTATGTTCGTACCCATCTGGTGAAACCGTGGGTGGGGGGATTTGCGCCTGACAGTCTGGGGTACTACCTGACAAAGGACATGTATATTAAGAAACACTGATTGTTTTGTATTTTGCACGCTGAATAAATAGTCATTATGTTGATTTTTCAGGCGAACAACACGTTTTTGATGATTTTTCAGGCAAATGAACATTCTCAGGCTTTACAGAAGACGCGAGGGTGTTTATAGTGCGCCTCATTCCGGAAGTGTGGCCGAGCGGTTGAAGGCACCGGTCTTGAAAACCGGCGACCCGAAAGGGTTCCAGAGTTCGAATCTCTGCGCTTCCGCCAGATTAAACAAGGGGTTACCGAAAGGTAACCCCTTTGTTTTTTGGCTGTTGGTATAGTGGTTGGAATATCCCCCTCCTTTTTGTGCGATTCACGTACGTTCCCTGCCTGACTTTTTCTCGTTTTTTATTATTACAGTGGTTCGCACCAGGCGTTCTGTTTTGCTATTGCTGAATTCGCCACAGACAACCAGAACCTTTCCTGGCATGCGTTTGGGGGGGATCTCTGAAGCGAGCATATGTAAGGTGACGGGAGATATGACGCTGGCAGCTTGAGGGTTTTCCGTGCTGCCAGCCATTTTCTCCCGCTAACAGATTACGCGTTACTGCGCATGCGTGATATCGATAACCGAGGCTCGCGCAACGAGGCGCCCGGTCACTGACTTTCCTTCTTCCATAAAAAGCGCATGCCCGTCAATCAGCGAGCGGATGCGCTGAATACAGCTTTCCAGCAGTTCTTCCACCGGGTAGGAAATACAGGTCAGTGGAGGATAAAGTAAAGAGGCCAGCGGCGAGTCTTCGAGGCTGATAATGGACACTTCCTGCGGAACGGCAATATTAAACTCACGCAATAAGCGCATGGCCTCTGCGGCATAACTGTCACGCTTGGCAATGATCGCAGTGTATTTCGTGAAGCTGTTTATCAGCTTTAACAAGGCTTGTTCAATATTATTATTGGCCATCACCAGCAACTGGCGGTTAAAGGGAAGGGAGTAATTTTGCAGTACGCTGCGATACCCCTCCAGCATCTGTTTACTGGCAGTGTCGGCTTCATTGTCGACGAGTAAGGCAATATTACGGTGGCCTTTTCCCAACACATAGCGGCAGGCGCTTTCGGCGGCAAAGGCATAATTGTAGCCCTGGTGCGCGCTGCCTTTTGCTGAGAATGCATCAAAGGCGATGACATTGCCGGGCATATCGCTGCTGACATTACTTAACGTGACAACCGCAGCGCACTGATGTTGCAGATTCTGGATGGCCGTTCTTTGCTCGTACTCATCATTCACATACTGAATGAGTAATGATTTATTGAGCGCTTTTACCGCAAGTGAAAGGCGAGGCAGAAGGGTTGCGCTAAAACTGGCTTCATTAGCAGGCAGCACCATACCGATATAGCTTGATGTGTTACTGGCAAGAGTTTGCGCGGCAAAACTCGGGCGATAGTCGAGCACTTCCACGGCTTTTAAAACAGCTTCCCGGCTGTCGTCGCGCACGCCGCGCGTACCGGTCAATACACGTGAGACTGTGGCCCGGGAAACATTGGCTAACTTTGCAACATCATCAATAGTAGGCATGGTGTTTTCTGTATTACGATTTTCTCCTGATGATACCATAAATGCGAACAGGTATTAGTCACTTACGCCGTTATGGGGCGATTACGCACGCCGTATGAGCGGAGTGTCGGTAACCAGGCTGCACCGCGCACGCCGCTGGCATCGCCGAATTTTGCTTTAACAATCACGGTGCGGCAGGAGGGCGAAAAAATATACTTTTTGATCGCTATCGGGAGATCCCTGTACAGCGAAACCACATTTGAGAGCCCGCCCCCTATCACAATGGCATGGGGATCAAGCGTATTGATAACCCCGGCCAGGCTGCGGGCAAAGGCGTCGATAAAGTGCTGATAGTGTGCGGCGGCTAACGATTCTCCTGCGTGCGCTGCAGCGATGATCGATTCGGTACTTAATTGCGTTCCTTGTTTGGCATTAAAACGGCGGCTAAAGCCGGTGCCCGAAATAAAGCTTTCGATACAGTTTTGATGCAGGCAGTAACAGTGCTGAACCGGGCCATCTCTTTCAGCTATCCAACCCGGCAGAGGGTTATGCCCCCATTCGCCGGCGATGGCATTCGGGCCGCTTAGCAACTGACCATTAACCACCACGCCACCACCGCAGCCGGTGCCGACGATAACGCCAAAAACAGTACCGTACCCTTTCCCGGCACCGTCTATGGCTTCCGACAGCGTAAAACAGTCTGCGTCATTTGCCAGGAACACTGGCTGATCAAGGCTAAGCGCTAAATCCTTCTCTAAATTCTCGCCATTCAATACCTGGCAATTACAATTCTTGATAAGCCCCGTTTCGGGATCAATGGCGCCGGGTAACCCGATCCCTAACGTAAAGTCGGTTGTTTGTTCGGCCCTGATGTGCTCAATCATTGCAACGAGATGATGAATAAATCCCCGATAATCTGCTTTATAGGTTGGGCGTCGTTCACGAAAACGGATATCGCCGTTTTTATCCAGCAATACCGCTTCCATTTTTGTACCACCAATATCCAGGCCAAGGTGAAACATCGTTATTCTCCGGTAAAAGAAGAGAGGGCATGCCTCTCTTCTGCGCAGCATGACTTAATGACGGGTACGGTAAATGTCGATAAGTTCAGTCACTAATTCTTTGGCGAGGATGGATGTCATCAGGTGATCCTGGGCATGCACCATCACCAGTGTCATTTTGGTTTTGCCTTCCCCTTCATCGGCTTCGATGAGCTGGGTTTGTACTAAATGCGCTTCGCGGGCGAAGTGCTGCGCCTGCTGCATTTTTTCATCCGCATCAGCAAAGTTTCCCTGCTTGGCACTCTGCAGCGCTTCGTAACAGAGACTGCGTGATTGTCCGGCATTGATGATAATGCCCATGACTTGCTCTTCTAATTCCATAACATCCTCATCGTTTTAATCGTGACTGTTACGCGGTTTCAGACTGTCCAACGCGGCCAGGTTGCGTCTTTTCGGCAGAATCCTGCGCAATTAATTGTTTTTCATAAGCCTTAAAGAAGGGGTAATACATGAGAGCGGCCGTTGCCATGCAAATCAGGCACATGATCACCGGGCTAAATGCCCAGTTCGCGGCCCAGGATGCGCCAATTGGCGCGGGTGTGGTCCACGGGGTCATGGAGACCACTCTGGCCACCAGGTTAAAGTCGAGGGCAAAGTACGCCAGCGTGGCATTGACCATCGGCACCAGTACAAACGGGATGAAGAATAAGGGGTTCATAATGATCGGCGCGCCAAACAGGATCGGTTCATTGATGTTGAACATGCCGGGTACGATGCCCATGCGCCCGATGGTCCGCAGATGTACGGCTTTACTGCGGATCAACAGCAACGCCAGCGGCAAGGTTGAACCCACCCCACCGATCAGCAGGTAGTGATCCCAAAAGCCCTGAACGTAGATGTGTGGAATGGCGGTACCGGCGGCAATGGCTGCCTGGTTGACTGACAAGTTGGCCATCCAGAAAGGGTTCATAATACCGGTTACGATCAGTGCGCCATGGATACCGGCAAACCACAGTATCTGGCACACCAGCACCGAGAGCAGAATGGCCGGTAACGTGTCCGATGCTGCCACCAGTGGTTTCACCAGCGACATAATCGCTTCCGGAATAATCATGCCGAACTGAGCTTCTATCAGCAGATTGAGTGGGTGCAGCGTCAATACGACGGCGAGCACGGGAATGAGGATCTCAAATGAACGCGCCACGCCGGTGGGAACTTCTGGCGGCAGGCGAATAGTAATATTGTGACGACGCAGAAAAGCGTACATCTCTGTTGTATAAATGGCGACCAGCAACGCGGTGAAAATACCCTGGCCGGAAAAATAGGCTGTTGAAACGAGCCCCTCGTTTAACGGCGCGGCAATAAGTAAAAAACCCATCAGCGACAACATACCTGAAGTCAATGGATCCAGCGCGTGGTGGCGAGCCAGGCTGGCAGCGACGCCAACGGAAATAAATATCGTCATGATGCCCATACTGAAATAATACGGCAGCATCAGATTGGCCCTGTGTTCTAACGAAAACTGTAACCAGGCGCGGGCGAACCCCCAATGGGTATCCGGTGCGAAAGGGGGAAAAATAAAGACCAGCATAAAAGAGCCGACGATCATAAACGGCAGCGCCAGAATAAAACCGTCACGAATGGAGGTGACGTATTTCTGTTGACCGACTGCGCCAGCCAGCGGAGTGATTTTTTGCTCAATCATTGCGATTAACTGAGAGTACAGAGAACTCATCGTGTATCCCTTATTTATTATTTTCGATTAATGAGAGGGCAAAATCTAAAACCGCCGCCCCTTTTTGCATGCCGTAATCCATCATGTTGATAGGCTCGACTCTGATGCCGTATGTATTGGCTTTCCCTTGCAGATCGTTCTGCATGTACTTCACCTGTGGGCCGAGTAATACCACCTCGTAATTGCCCACCTGTTGTTCGAATTCCGCGACGCCAAAGGCTTTAATATCAACATCCAGGCCGCGCTTTTCCGCCTCTTCGACCATTTTTTTTACCAGCAGGCTGGTAGACATTCCGGCTGAACAGCAAAGCATGATTTTTTTCATGGAAGACTCCTGACTGAGTGACAACAATGGGCGCACTATAGAATTGTGGATTCAAAACGGAAAGCGCTTTCCGTTTATGGATGCGCTAAATGTGAGCAGGATCACCAGATTGAGACTTCCGCTTTGTATTGATGTGGGCGATGATCCCGCTACTTCACGTCCTATAAAGGTTCCACCATGAACATTCAGCTTATGAATGTTGCGGTTACGTTGATCGAGCAGCGTATAACGCCCTTTGCCAACATGCTTACCCGGAGTCAGCACATCACAGCGATGCGTGACAGCTTTGCGCTGGCCATGCCTTTCGTCATCGTTGGCAGTCTGATGGTGCCGCTGATTTTTCCGCCCGTTTCCATTAATCCTTTCTCCGGGTTTGGCCGTTACTACCAGCTTATTCGACCGATACTGCTCCCTACTTTTGAGCTGACGATAGGACTGGTTGCGTTGATTATTGCTTTTGGCGCCAGTGCGAGTCTGGCAAAGCAATATCAGTTGCCGGAACGGCTATGCGGGCTGACGGGGTGCCTCTCATTTCTGGTATTTATTGGTTTTAAAACCACCGACGGCGCCAATATTTTCCTCGGTGGGTTAGGGATTTTTAGTGCGTTGATCTCCAGCTTTTACTGTGTGGAAGTGATCCGTTTTTTTTATCAGAAAGGGTGGTGTATACGACTACCGGACGAAGTACCGGTGATGACGAGAAACGGTTTCCAACTGCTGGTGCCGTTGCTGGTGGTGATGTTATCTATCACGGTGGTCAATACCACGCTAAAGCTAACCACCGGGATGATTTTACCCCATCTGATCAGTGAAGCATTTCGGCCGTTGATTATTGCTTCAGATACGCTGACGGCGATACTCATCTCATTGATTATATGTAATTTATTATGGTTTGTTGGTATTCACGGCGCGTTGATTATCACCGGTATTATGAACCCATTCTGGATGACCTATTTATTTGAAAACCAACAGGCGCTGGCGAGCGGAGAGGCGCAACTCCCTCATATTTATCTGCAAGGTTTCTGGGACTTTTATCTGCTTATTGGAGGGATTGGCTCAACGCTGCCGTTGATTTTTATGGCGCTGCGCAGTCGTTCCCGCCAGTTGAAAAGCGTCGGGAAAATCGGTTTCATCCCCTCGCTGTTTAATATCAATGAGCCCATTCTCTTTGGATTTCCGATAATACTTAACCCTGTCTTTTTGATCCCCTTTATCGTTGTGCCCGTGATCAACGCCTGCATCGCATGGTATCTGACCCATCTTGGTGTGCTCGATCGCGCGGTGGCGATGCTGCCCTGGTCAATGCCTTCACCATTAGGTGCCGCCTGGTCGGCCAATGGCAGCTGGAAAAATATGTTTATGTGCCTGTTTGCCTTCCTGAATTCGTGGATGATTTACCGCCCGTTCTTTAACGTTTATGAGCGTCAGTTGATGGATTCTGAGAGCAAATAACCCTGCCAGACCTGTTTTTTACGCCAGCCATTGTTGTTGCGCTGGCGTGTTTTCGCCTTCCTCTCTGTTGATGTGATTTTCATCACGCTTTTCTTTCTCTGTTTTTAGAATTTGTGATTTGATCCAGCAATAATGGAAAGCGCTTTCCATTTGTGGATGTACATTTCCATTTTTGATCCGTAAATTTCCATTCGCGCCATACAGACGCTCTTTCACTCAAAAAAAGAAAAAGGAAAATGATGAACAGGTTGAACCGATTAATACCTCTGGCCCTACTCATTAACGCGGCGCTTAGCGGTGCTGCGCAGGCCGACGACATCAAAGCGTATGACTTTACCCTTCATGGCTATATTCGCTCCGGCATTTTGGCGAACTCCGATGGCAACCGCGTCGATTCGGTGGGACTGATGCCTGACGGCAAATGGCGTCTGGGTAACGAAGACGACACGAAAATTGAATTAATTCCACAAGTCACGCTGAAAGCGGCATCCGGGGCGGTGGCCAAAATCCAGGCCAATATCACTCACCAGAGCAAATGTACCTCTGACTGGAACTGCCAGGACGATGATGGGCACGACGTGCAGTTTCGTGAAGGATTTGTCGAGTTAAGTCATCTCGACTTTGCCCCGGATATCACGTTCTGGGGGGGAAAACGCTACAGCAGTTCTAACACCTCCAGCCACCAGTTTGACTGGGAATATATTCAGTACAACGGTACCGGCGGCGGTTTTGACAATATGGATCTTGGCTTTGCCCGTTTTGATGCGGGTGTCTATGCCTTCTCACCAACCAATGAGACGAAAGCGTATCCGGTAGATAAGGGCGATCAGGGCTATCCGGACGACTATTCCCTCAACCTGTGGTTCAAAAAAATCGGCGGGACAGGGCTGGATCTGGAGCTGATTGGCCATCGCATGAACCGCAATGAAAACCACCCCACCTCTTCTGAAAAAGGTTATGGCATTACCGGGGTGTACAACTTTGACGGTTTCTGGGGGCTGACTGGCGGTTATTCAAAACTGGTTATGCAGTATGGCCGCGGGTTGGCGGCGGGTGACTCGCTGGGTAAAAACGGCTGGGGCTGGGCCAACCTGGAGGATACACAATCGTGGCGTGTGGTGCTGGATAGTATGGCGTCGCTGGGCGCGGTTGATATCTCTACGTTTGCCTACTATCAGAAAGATAAAAATTACCGCTGGTGGAGCAGCGATGCCGACGGCTGGGGACGCTCCAGTTGGGTTGCCGGTATTCGCCCGTACCACCAAATCACGAAAAATTTCGCCATGCAGTATGAAGTGGGCTACGAGTATCTCGATGATGAAAATTACAAAGGCGTCAACGGCAAAGGGAAAGGGGGCCTGACGAAAGTCACCATCGCGCCGACGCTGACCTTCGATTCCGGTTTCTGGAACCGACCACAGCTGCGTTTCTTCGTGACGTACGCCAAATGGGATAAGGGCGTGTCCGATGCGTTGGATGGGAATTACAACTGGAGCACGAACACAATCTCAGCGGGGGGATACAGTCGCAGCGGGAGCACCGATACCGTGAACGTTGGCGTCCAGGCCGAGGTGTGGTTCTAAGGAGAGAGAAACATGTGTAAACCCATTCGTAAAATAGTCCTGGTATCAATACTCTCCCTGCTAGGAAGCGCGGGGGCAATGGCGGCGGAACAGTCGCATTTCGAAAACTTTATCACCCGTCACGGGGCGCAACTTCAGGATGGCGACAAGGTTTTTCGTTTTGCCGGTATTCACGCGCCGGAATTACACCGTATTGAAGATGACGCACGTGGTGCCTGCAAAGCTGATCCCCGCGGCTGGGGTCAGTATTTCAAATGGCCCACACCGCAAGAGCAGGAGAACTGGATCCGCGCGATGGTGCAAACCGGTGCCAGAGCGCAACGTGTTTACGTACTCTCAGTGCAGCAGGAAAACGATGTTGCCTGCGGACGTGCAACGCATATTCTCGCGCCAGAGCGCCCGGACGCTATGCCACGCCTTAATGAAGAGGCGATGAAAGTCTACGACAACATGATCGCGGAAGCTGACAAGCAGGAGCTGCGCCTGATTCTGCCCTTTATTGATCACTGGTGGTGGTGGGGTGGTCGTGAGCAACTGGCTGCCTTCTATCATGAAAAACCTGAAGACTTCTATCGTACCGACAGCAAAACCTTCAACGCGTATCTGGATGTTATTCGTCAGGTGATTACCCGTAAAAATACCGTGACGGGGCGCTCCTATTATGACGAAAAAGCGATCATGGCCTGGGAAACGGGTAATGAACTGGAAGACACCAACGCGGATTTCCTCAAGCAAACCGCCGCGTGGATCCGCAAATGGGCGCCGCACCAGCTGATTGTCGACGGAACGTACAAGAAGATTAACCCGTTTGCTTTAACCGATCCGAACATTGATATCGTCAGCAACCATTACTACACCAATGCCGGTAACAACCATCCCGTTCAGGTGCAAAAAGACCTGCAGGCGATCGGCGGTAAAAAGGCGTATCTGGTGGGGGAATTTGGCCTGCTGGACCATACGCAACTGAATGACATTATGCAGTCCATCGTACATAGCGAAGTGAACGGCGCGCAGGCGATTGGCGGTTTTGTCTGGGGATTCCGCGGTCACCGACATGATGGCGGGTTCTACTGGCATAAGGAGTTTACCGGTCATTACAGCTATCACTTGCCTGGATTTCCGCTGGAGGGAAAAGCCAACCAGGAAAGCGAGGTTGTGGATCTGGTGCGCACAGCGTCTGCGCAACTTGCGGGTTTAGCACAGGTTCCACCGTTGCCCGTGCCGGATGCGCCGCATTTGCTTAAAACCGATTCGCCTTTCGCCATCAACTGGATGGGCTCGCCGGTTGGACGTTATTACGATGTTGAACGGGCTACGTCAGAAAAGGGACCGTGGCTACGCGTTGGCAACGACATTTCAGATGGGGTGAATGAATGGAACCCGGCCACAATGGCGCTGTTCCGCGACGATTTCCGCAGCCTGCAACAGGGAAAAACGTACTACTACCGCGTGATAGCGAAAAATGAGAGCGGGGCCTCGGCACCGTCAAACATTATCAGCGTAACGCATATCCAACAGAATATGGCGCCAGTTGTTACGCTTGAAGGCGTGCGCGTAACGACGCTGGATAAAGGCGTCCTGCTGAAAGCAAGCTGGAAGGACGATGATCTCCCGGACCGCAAGGTAACGCAGCGCTGGAGCAACAACGGTAATAAAAACGCGCATATATGCGACGCCAGCAAGCCTGAAACCCGGGCATGGTTCTCGGCACCGGGAACCTATGCGCTGACATTCACGGCTGACGATGGACTGTTAAGCAGTAGCAAAACCCTCAATGTCACGGTGAAAGAGGCCTCCGGGAAAGCGCCAGCGGACTACTGTACCTTTGGCGGGGGTGTGCTGGATGTCAGTCGCGCCAGTCTGGATGCAGTCAACACCAGTGAAAACCCGCTGGTGCTGGGGGATGACGGCTTCGTCGGTCCTTTTGCCCATGAAGGCGATAAGGTGACCTGGCGGGTTGATGTTCCCTGGGAAGGGCAGTTTGCCCTGCATGTGACGTTCAACGGGAAATGGGGTGGCAAAAAGAACTCCTTTGTGGTGAATGGCGGTGCGCCGATTGGGGTTGAATTTCCGCAAACGGATGAACACGGCCAGCAAAAGGTGGTGCCTGTCACCCTGAAAGCGGGGGAAAACCGGATCAGCTTTGGTAAGTTCCCCGGCGACTGGGGCTACATGTTTATTAAATCGATTGAAGTGACTGCAGATTAGTGATGTTGGCTGCGCCTTTCGGGCGCAGCTTTTTTGTTATTAAGGAGGCGTTATGACCCGGTATTCATTCCCGGCGGGTTTTTTCTGGGGTGCAGCAGCATCTGGTCCGCAAACCGAAGGCGTGGAGGGTAAGAGACACCGTTCCATTTGGGACAGTTGGTTCGCGGAACATCCTGAACGTTTTTATCAGCAAACCGGACCACAAAAGGTCTGCGAGACTTACACCCAATATAAAGACGACGTAGCATTAATGAAGCGGTTAAACTTTAATTCCTTCAGAACCTCGATTCAGTGGTCGCGCCTGATTGCCGATTTTGAAACCGGCGAACCCGATGCGGATGCGGTACGTTTTTATCATGCGTATCTTGATGAGATGATTGCCAACGGTATTGAACCGATGATCAATCTTTACCATTTTGATATGCCAGAAGTGCTGCAAAAAAAATACGGTGGTTTTGAATCATCTTACGTCGCAGAACTGTTTGCCCGGTTCGCCCGCACGGCATTTACGCTATTTGGCGGCAAAGTGAAGTACTGGATCACCTTTAATGAGCCCATTGTGCCGGTTGAAGGGGGATATTTGTATGACTTCCATTATCCTTGCAAGCGAGACGGAAAACTGGCGGCGCAGGTGGCATTTAATATCATGCTGGCTCATGCGAAAGCCGTTCACATTTACCGGGAACTCAACCTTGCGGGTGAAATTGGCGTGGTGTTGAATCTTACACCTTCCTACACGCGCAATGATTCGCCGGAAGATAAAAAAGCGGCATGGTACGCCGATCTTCTGTTTAACCGTAGCTTCCTCGATCCGCTGGTGAAACATCAGTTCCCGAAGGAATTATGCGAAATCCTGTCGGCCAATAAGTGCTTACCTGAAGTATCGAGGGAAGATGTTGATATTATTACCTCTTCGCAGATTGATTTCCTGGGTGTCAATTATTATGTTCCGCGACGAGTGCAAGCGCGGGAAACTGACTATGCGCTCGACTACTTCACCCCAGAATTTTATTTTGAGAATTATGTTAACCCGCAAGGGCGTTTTAATCCTTACCGTGATAATAATGAAATTTTACCGCAGGCTATTTACGATATCGCTACGAATATCCGCGACAATTACGGCAATATTAAATGGTATCTTGCAGAGATCGGTATTGCGATGGATCTTGCATCGGAAGGGCCAGTACAACCTGATGGCGTGATTGATGACAGTTTCCGTATTGGCCTGATGCAGGAGCATTTAATTCAGCTACATCGGGCAATTTCCGATGGCGCCAACTGTTTTGGCGTTCATCAGTGGACGTTTATTGATAACTGGTCATGGATCAATGCCTTCAAACGCCGGTACGGTTTTTATCGTCTCGATATTGAAACGGGAGAACGGCGAATAAAGCGCAATGGATTATGGTTTAAGGCACTCGCGCAAACCAATCAGTTTATCTGCGAGGAGTAACAGACGTGAGCAAACCCTGTTTTTACCCACTCGTTAATGCGGTGAAGAACTATCCATGGGGGAGTCGCACCGCACTTAATCAGCGTTTTCATATTCCGAATCCTGATGACCAACCGCAGGCAGAAGTGTGGATGGGTATTCATCCGGCTGGTGTTTCTCAGGTTATTTTCCAGGATAAAACCTGCTCTCTGGCTGAGCTGATTACGGGTGATAACAATGCCATGCTCGGCAAACGCATGGTGGAACAATTCGGCGAGCTGCCGTATTTGCTTAAGATCCTCGCTGCCGAAAGCGCATTATCTCTACAGGTGCACCCGCAAAAGGCGCAGGCACAAGCGGGTTTTCAACGCCAACAACAGGGTTCGAATAATCCGCCAGATTATAACGACGATAACCATAAACCTGAGTTGGTCTATGCAGTTACGCCCTTTATGGCAATGAACGGTTTTCGCAAACCTGATGAAATCGTTACGCATTTCAGGCGGCTTACTGTTCGTTCACTTGACGATGCGATTGATCAATTAGCTTTGCGTCCTTGCGCGGAAACGATGCAGGGGTTTTTCGTCACATTGATGCAATTGCCTGAGGATGAAAAGCAGCAGGCGATCGAACGATTGGTCAGTGAAGCACCGGCGTTGTATGACGAAAATCTGGCGGCGTTTATTCAGCGTTTGAATCGCTATTACCCGCATGATATTGGCCTGTTTGCGCCGCTTTTCCTGAATTGCCTGACGTTGCAGCCAGGCGAGGCGATGTTTCTCTCCCCCGGAACATTGCATGCCTATGTGCAGGGTGTGGCTGTTGAAGTTATGGCAAGTTCCGATAATGTGCTCAGAGCAGGTTTAACACCGAAAAGGATCAACCTGACAGAACTGGTTGCCTGTACGGTATTTGAACCTGTTTATCAGGAAACATTACTGATGATCCCCGAAAGCGGTCATGGGAAACATCATTATCCTGTGCCGGTGGCTGATTTTTGTTTTGATATCTATACCGACGTGGCGCATTTTCCGGTGCATACCGCCAGCGCGGAAATTGTACTGGTTATCGAGGGTCGCGCTTCGTTACAGCATTCGGGTGGGGAAGTTATTGATCTTAACTGCGGTCAGTCTGCCTTTATTCCTGCGTCAACCGGAGACTGGACGCTAACCCTTTCGGGGAGATTATGCCGTGTTTATGGTTAATCTGAATGGCGATGCGTTTGGTCAATACTTGTCCTCAGGACTGTAGACATTCCTGACCTCACGCCGGGGCCTGCTCAAAGGGCTCCGGCATGGGCTAAGTGGTGACAATCATTTCCCCAGAGAGTGCTACTTTCGTTTAGCAGGAGAACATTTCGCCGATTCAATCGTGGTGGGATAATCGTTCACGCAAGAAGTCTATAAATCTCTGCACTTTCGCCGGTATCAGACGTGTTTCTGTGAGTGCGTAAACTGCCCGGGGTGAACCGTGCCAGTCAGGAAGAACCTGTACCTGGCTACCGGTCGCCAACTCATCGGCAACCACTTCCTTTGGCATCAGCATAATCCCCTGGTGTAACGTTGCCAGCCGGCGAATCATTCCCACATTATTCAATGCAAATCGACCACTGACATTCACCGTTTGAGTTTCTTTGCCGTGGTGAAGTGTCCATGAGTTGATTTTTAACATGCCCACACATTCATGATCCTCCAGTTCCGATGGGACAGAAGGTGTGCCGTAACGTTCCAGGTATTCCGGGGAGGCGTACAGAAACGCGGTGAGCGAGGCCAGCTTTCTTGCAATCAGTTGGGAGTTTTCAGGCTCTCCCATCCTGATCGCGACGTCGGATGGTTCGCTTATTAAATCGACTTTTCTGGGCGTCAGGTCGAATTCAAAGTTAATGCCGGGATAAAGCTCAGCGAATTCCGCAATCAGTGGCGCAAGATAGGTGACAGCAAAATCAACGGGTAATGATGCACGCAGTGTTCCGCTGGGCTGGGCCAATATCTCTCCCAACTGCTCGTGGGCTAAATGCCCTTTTATTGGTGTCGATCATGCCTGGATGAGTGGCCCGGTATTTACACCTTGCAAGCATGCCGGGATGTCCGCCGTATCGTCTGTTTTCCTGGACGCTGATGATATTTCCCCGGCCTGGTGAGCAGAAAGTATCTTGTTGTCTATTCTGTATCACCAGGTCAGCGTGCGCAAAAAAACAAAGGTCTTTTACCGATGGTGAATAAAAAACCACTATCACCTTGATTCTGAATGGAATAGTTAATGTATTTTTGTGGGTAGACATAAAAATCAGGCATAACAAGAGCAATGATGTCATCGGACAAGGTTTCAATATTTTTAACTTTGTTTACCATAGTCGATGTGAAGTTATAGGTGTCTTTGTTTTCTGTCCATGTATAAGAGACATCCCTGCGTATATTTCCCGCAGGGCGATTGTTTTTTATATAATTGCCACTAACAGCAACCACACCTCGATGTTCTTTCAGGTTATACATAAAATCTAATGTCAGATTAGCGCGAGTATCCTCATAAAACACGATAAGGGATGCGGTGCATTTTTCTTCATTATAGTGTTTCGATATCAAAGTTTGATAAAAATAGTCCGCGAATACACCGGCGATAAAGAAAAAAAAGGAAAAGAAAATTATTTTCTTTCTAGTCACTGTTGATTCCTCGGAAGTAAAGCGAAACGCATTCAGGCTCCGATGCCGTTAAAAAATTATTCTTGCAAATCAATGCAGTTAACGTGGGAGATGTTTTTGATATGGGGAAGTATACCCAAGGATAATGCTGGCAATTTAAACCTGAACCCAGTATCAGTGATTTATATTTTTGATAGTTACCACTACCGTCTAGTGTGTCATCTTTAGTATAAAAATTACAGCCATCGTCTCTTTCAAATAATGAATAAGTATTGAGCAGGTTAGGTCCGGAACTTAAATGCCTTCCAATGCTGTTTATAAACAGACCTGTAGCAAAAAAAATAAGCATGGCAATAATTGACAGGTGAGAACGGAGGGCGGATGCTATTTTTATTCTGTACGATTTGTCATTTTTTATGCCAGAGTCATTTTCGTTCAAGTCTGATTTATCATCATGCATATTCTGTAGCAGATTAACCGTATCATTGGGTTTACTGTCAATATTCTTCTCGTTATCATGGCTCTTTGTAATATTTTCGGCGTCTGACCGCCTGGTGATTTTAACACTTTCGTCAATCTGAAAACCTCTTCTTGGGATAGTCGCAATTAATCGTCTATCCGTTTCGCCTACGGCACGTAACCCCCGACGAACAATAGAGATATTCTGATAAAGTGTATTTGTTGGTACGAGCATACCTTCCTCTTCCCAAACCTTTTTGAAGAAATCTTGTTGAAGCACAATCTCCGGAGAGGCTTCCAAAAGCAGGAGGAGACAGCGGCTGGCAGGCGTTGTCAATGTTACGTTCATCTCGGGATTGCAGGCTGATATCAGCTTTTTTGCATCCGGTCGGAATTCGATATTATCGTTGATAATCCAATACATATATCTATATACGCCACAGCCAGTGGCTATGTCCCTTTTTAGAATTACATCTTCTCTGATTAAAAGCGTTGGCGGTATTTATTTCATCATATCAATGGAATGATTACCATTCTTTTTACAATGATTTGTGTGGGTTGATACAAATACTTAACATCACATATGACCGGGCTTTTTTATGCGCAAACATGTGTTCTTCCTTGAGGGTAAACATCGATTTATGGAAATGGATGGATGAAAATGTGTACAAAAATTGAATTGATTTAGCCAATTCATTGATGGCTATAATAACGTATTGCTGTTAAAAGGACAATTACTTGCATTCATCGGTGACTTTTATAAAGCGATCGTTATAAACAATGAATATATTCGCTGGGTTTTCGAGCGTCTTATGCTGAAGAGTGTCTCCTGGGCGCATATACCAGGCATCACTTTCGTCTTCTGTAGCTTCGCAATCAGGTTTTATGAGTAGCTTGAACCATGTGTTACCGCTATTTTTAAATATTCCTGCCTGCCGATTATACATCCATTTGAAATGGGTGTTGCGAGGACGAACGACCAGTATTGTATCTATTACTATGACTGGAATTATACTCGCTTTGCCATTGGCATTATTCATGCCTGTCTGGTTTAATAATGGTATTTCCTCAAATGCCACACGATAATAACGCTCTTTACTATCTTTGGGTCCATTGTAAAAAAATTTAAAAAAGTCACCTTCACCAGGTCGAAGCGTAATTTGCCGTGGAGAGAACAGCAGTTCTCCATCCACAGCCTGCGTTTTGTTTTCATACTGGCCTGGCGTGTCTATAGGTACAGCGGTTATGCGATAAAGCCGCGTTGCTTTATTATTGTTAATAACATATTTTGTCACCATTCTGCTGTCGGGTGCCATTGAAAAGGTCAGACTACCGACATAAATAGCTTGTGAATGTGCACTTATAAAAAATGCGGTTGCAATGCAGATGTATTTAGTAATTTTACGGAACATTTTTCCATATTGCCTTTACTCGAATTTCACCGGATGCACTGACGTCTCCATACCATCCTGCCTGATTTGTCGTGTATATCGATTCTGGGGAATCCATAGCAATGGAGAATCTTACATTTGATTTATTCATAACACCCGTCCCTCCGCTCGTATCTGTCCAGGGCGTTGTAACCCATAGAGCATCGGTAATATCTCGCCACTGCCCGTCACAACCGACATCATAAGTTTTATTGACACCCTCCTTTGTTGTAAAGATCAGCGAAGCAGGGAAGGGAACATGCGTAAGACCGTCATCCGAACTAAAAATGCACCATGAGCGTCCATGGATATTTTGTGTCGGGCCGGTTATTTGTACCATTACCTCATCTGCTGCCGTTTTGCCGCTGGTTGTAACAATATAATCAAAATCCAGTGCAGGTTTTGTTTTTCCTACAGTTCCGGTGCGATGTGGATTAGCCATATAATCTTTGGATATAATGCTGACGCTGAAGTCGCGAGGTTTGATAACCATTTGTGCCGAGGGTGAGAATTCATACCAGCCTGATTCGGGGGCCGTGATATTCTGAACACGGAAATTGAATAAATCCCGTGTATTCGCATCGCTTATTCCCAGATTAACCATCGTCTTGAAAAAATTATCAGACAAAAAAATGAATATCGAATTTCCACCTTTCATATCATTAAATGGGTAATAATTGGTTGTACCGCTGACATTTTTCCAGGATTTTCCGTTAATACTAAATTGCATGTCTCCGGATTTGATCGCAGCTGCCAGGGCCAGATGGTTGATCGCCGGGAAAAAACGAATAGAAGTATTATTAAGACCATTATGATTTAGCATATAACTCATCATCCTGCATGCTACACCTGTGCGTCCGCCAATAACCTGAATATTACATCCGGAACTGCCTTCTCCTAACGTTGGACGGCCATCGCTATTAATAAAAATCTCCGACAACGCGTTGGTATTGTATAACTTCAAATGGGCTGCTTTGGTGTATGAGACTTTTCGCACATACCAGTAGCCGGATCCCATATACCGACAGCGTTGACCCGCATAGGCGCTATAGCCCTCTTTGGTCTGGCAGGTATTGATGGTCATAGTGAAATTACTGCCCACTGAACTGGCGTTGAGATACTGGTAAAACTGGTCGGACATCATTCCATGCATCCATTTCGCATCGCCAGCCGGTACGGTAACGCCGTAAAATCCTTTGGCATCGGTTGTCTGAGGCGGAATCATGCTGGTATTCATATCGCAACCTGAATACCAGTTAATACAACGTAATCCGCGAAGTGGCTGTGACACAGGGGCATTGTCTAGCCACATATCAAATCTCCAGTTTCCCAGCAGAAGTGTGTTATAACCATTATCGATATATCCCAGACTTTCCTGGTATTTCGTCCCCGAACCTGAATATTTTAAACCCGTCCATCGATTCGATCCGGTCATGCGAGGATCCAATACGCCCCCAGGCGTCACAAAAAAATTATCGTCTGTGTCATTTTCGATGAATACATACTCACGTGTTGGCGCGTCTCCCCATACAGTTTTGGTCACGGCTGAATAGCATGGGGGAGCCAGCAAGCAAATAAAAAACAAAGGAATAAGATAAGTCAGGTTAACCTTCATGGTCGGATCCTGTAGAAAGGGTGGAGGTATACGTTTTCAATCCCTGACAGATGACATCGCCAACCCAAACTGCACCACGAGCTTCTCGGATATCCAGCGACGCTTCGCAGCTTTTATCTTCGCTGTAAAAAAAATCTATGTCTGGATAGTTTTTATCGATATCAATAACAAACTCACCATTACTGTCCGTTGTCGTTTTGCCAATGTGGTTATTGATTTGAGTATGCGTAAGCAACGTTCCGTCTTCTGCTCGCATGCGACCGAAAACGGTAACCATTTGCTTTATCGATGGCTGAATCAATATAACATTACCGGGATAAAGCGTGAGTGCGGTTTTTCTCCCACCAACAATATCGTAGCTATCTAGTGAGTCTTTATTGTTATTAATTTCGACTTCGTAGCGATTGTAGGGTTCAAGAGGAATATAACTCTGTTTGCCGCTTAACTGAAAAGTACGGCCATTAACCCTGGCAGTAAGTTTGCCTCCATCGCCAACATCAGTACGGAAAATGACACCGGCATTACCTTCACTATTCCCGCTGGCAGCAATATGTTTCCCGAGCAAACCGATGCTTCCGCTGGCCGTCAGGTTGGTGTTGATATATCCATCAATGCCACTATTGATATTTAATGTTCCCGATGAATAGCGGGTTTCATATTGTGTCCATGCTCCGCCGCTTAATGTTTTGTCATCCCCGCTTTTATCCGATATAGCGCGAGAAAGGTTGGCTCCGAATGTGCGGATGACACCATCATGAAATTGTTTTTGCGCAGACAAATTAGCAAGTGTATAGCCATTTTGATTCGTTAGACCTGTTCTAAGCCAGCCTCCCAATGGCAGGGTAAAATCCAGACCGATATATTTCTCTGTACGGATGCGACTACCGTAGTAACCGCTTTCATACCGCTGAATTCCAGCTCGTACGCCTAAAGAACCGTACCGTCCGTTATAGAGTGATTGCGTATAATCTGTAGTAAAGTACCGGCTCTTATTGCGACGGTCATCGTTATAACTGCCGCTGACTGTTCCCAGCAGAGACCATAACGCATTCATATTCAATGACGCACCAATTGCCTGGCTATCTGAACCATGGCGGCGTAACTTATTACCAATAACGGCTTTATCCTGGCTGAACCATACGGAACTAAATCCTCCTGGAAGTGAAAGACTAAGGCTACTGGTACTACTCCATGAGCGATCGGTGGTTACCATATTTTGCATACTCAATGTTATATAATTGGCGACAGGCCAGGAGAACTGTGTTTCACCAATAGTAAGAGCGTTATAGCTATATCCTGTAGCCATCCAGCTAAGACTTTTAAATCCGCCAGATGCGGATAGCCCCAGAAGGGGCGTAGTTTTTGCCTGCATTTTTTTCCCGTTTTCTGCGCTCCAGGTATTCATATGCATACTTCCACCCCAAATTTGCCAACCCACGGGCATACCGGCCCCCCGGGAGTGTGCGAAAACTTTGTTTACGCGCTGAATGGTTTTACTGACTGTCTGACCATTAACAATGACTTCAGCACTGATGTCGTAAATACCGTATGGCAATCCTCGGGTGTCTACTTCATGGCTGCCCATGTCGAGGTTTTGCACACTGAGTAATCTCCCATCCCGATATAAATGAACTTCACCAGCAGCAGGGAGAAAAACGATGACAGGTAAGGTGGAATGTGATGAGTCGAAGACAGTCGAGTTCGCGTTATTTCCCCATGAGATACCATACGTTTTACCCGAGGCGATCGCTGTTATTGGACCGAGCGATTGCATATTCCATGAATCTAACATTCCGCCCGCAAGGCGATAACCGGCAAAGTCACGCTCATACATCGCTTTGTATATTTCTTTTTGCTGTCTGTTTGTCCCGATGCCGTAAAATGTTCCATCTATAGCAATATGGTGTTCACGTAAAGCAGTGACGTTATTCATTGAAAGATAACTGGATGTATTGTTCTCTCCATTCCTCATTCGGTTATTATAAACGCCGAGGTTGTAGCTTACTGTGTGGCTGAGACTTTCCCCACTGGATTTTCCAATATCATCGTTGCGGGAAAGTAAATGAGTTGCTAAAGCTTTCTGATTGACAATAAGCTGTAATGTCAGTTGCTGGAAATTTAAGTATAATTTTGCGTTTTGATTCAGCTGAATGACAAAGTTCTGGTCAAATGCGGTCTGTGTAAGTGCAGATAATTCCTGACGTGTTTGTTCATTTACCGATGCATTATTGTCTTTCTCTTCAAGTGTAATTTGATGCACCTTGATCATATTATTAGCAAGCAATATTGAAACAGTTCCGATGCGCTGATCATCCTGGTTTCCCTGTACGCCATCCAGATGAAGGAAAAGGGGAATAGTCATTCCATCACGCAATGCGTTATCAAATGCTTTTGGAATAATTATGCCGCCTATTTGACTGATATCAGATGTGACAGCAAAGGTGCTATTTGAAAGAGTAAATAGCACTGCGCCAAAAGTATTTATAAGTTTGGAAAAACGATTATGCAAGATACACAAAGCGTAATAACTCCACGATAAAATGTCTATTTTACTGGGGTAAAGTGCTCGGCTTGCCAAAAAGCAATGTGTCCGTTGGGATCAGATACATCAACATGTGTGAATGTTCGTGATTTTCCAGGCATCAGGAAGTAGTTTTCCTTGCACTGGCTACCTTGTTTACTTGCAAGGCATGGACCATATGCAATGATCCGGAGTGTGGCATTTCCAGTATTTAGTATTTCACCCAGCTTGTACTGATAGTCATATTTCACTTTGCGTGGCGATACAACTAAAATTGTACTTATACGGGCAGAGGCTGTGGCGACAGCATTTCGTGACGAATTGTTTTTCTGCACCTCACTTAATGCCTGGTCAAACCATGTGATTCGATAATACCTCTCTCTGTTATCATCAGGTCCATTGTAATAAAAACGGATAATTTCATTGCCTTTTGCCGGCAATAATAAACGCCCAGGGGTAAGTAAAAGCTCATTTTTACTTTCCATTGGAATTGTCTTTCCGTTCTCCAATGGTGTGGTTATTCTATCTATATGGATATTAATAAGTCGCCCTGTAGTAGTCGTATTTTTGATCTCTTTGCTTATCATCGAATCATTACTATGCATGAAGGATGAGATATCACCAACATCAAGTGCCGACGCAGGAAATGGACAGATGAGTATGATCCATATTATCAAAATGGTCTTTTTCATTGACATACCATAAAAATAAGCAGGGCGGTTGGCCGCTCCTGCTTTAGATAAAAAATTAGCTGGTCCAGGTTGTATCGAATTGAACGCTAACGTCACCACTCCAAATCCCTTCTGGGAGTTGGCTGAAGTCAGATGCCTGTGTTGAACCGTCTAATGTGCCGTTAATAATGGAAAATGTGAAACTATCCTGTGCTGTTGCACGGCCAGTGGTGTTATAGCCGTTAGCCAGAGGACTTAAATTACCACCAAGAATACCGCTAGCTGTATCAATCATCACGGTATTGCTGCCTTTGGATAAATATGTTCCCAAATAGCTTACACCGACCTCCAGAGTAGAGCCTGAACCATTGAGCTGTGTAAGCGTATTAGCAAGTAGTCGGGAGGTGAGTTTAAATGCTGTTGTTTGGGGCTGACCTTCTACCGCGACGTCAAATAACCCTCTTTGTGAGCCAAAACCACCGACGCCTTGAGCATATTGGAAAGATAAGCTACCTAAAGGCGTAACAGTCAGTTTGCTCGTCGTGTCTTTTTTGGCTGTTGCTGACCAGGTGGCAACGGCCTGAGCTGTAACGCCGGCCTGAACACTTCCGGTTGTAAATGTTGCGATTAATGCGAGAATAATTGCAGTCTTTTTCATATTAATTTACCACTATATTGAAGGACAATTTATGTTGGTGAAATTCCATGTAGACTACCATGGGTGTTTTTCACGGTTTGGCATTATGTTATTCCCGTTTATTATCGTTATATGTATACAGGTACGGCGGTTACGTTCTGAAATTTTACTTGCTTAGCATAAGCATTGCCGTTTGCCATGATAATGGTTTGACAATTTCTATTAGCAAATAAGGCTTCAATCCTGCTTTTCTGACCATTCGTTTGCGTGTTTAAGATTAGCAGTGGTGGTCCTGGCTGGTTAGTAAAAAGATATAATGACTAAATAAAATAAGTTACATTGCAAAAATGTTAACTATAAAAGCGTTATCAATCATAGTGTTGCGTCATTTTTCAACTTTTATCTAACATTTGTGTCGTCCGACAGAATGGGAGTTATTTTTTTTTAAGAACTACAGAGGTGCCGTTTTATGTCATAAGGAATCCAATCTTTCCAAAAAAGGAGAACATTGTAAGAAAAACAGTGATAACTTCTCATTAATTCACCGTTGCGCCTCGACAGCTAAGGATGAGCAGGATGGAGTACAAAATGTAATCTATTAATCTTATCGCAAATAATTTGTGATAAGATGTCTGGAATTGGATTCAGCCAGAGAAAAAGCTGACCAGAAAATAAAACTCATCAAATTGATGAATGTTTTTTATTTGTCAGACTGTATTAAATTGGAAATTTAAGAGTGATGTTATTGCTTGAAATGACTGGCTTTATAAACTGGTTGCGGTTTTCAATAAAATATCGGCTATTGTTTTAGGCGTGATGCACTTTTCCACACTTTGGCGATGGAGTTATGCCAATGCAATGACATCACTAAATGTTGTGCATAAAATATTCAACATCAAATGTTTTATTATTCTGTATGGTTATTCTGATTTTTATTGCAACGTATATACATCATCTTTAAATGGCAAGGTACTATGTACTTTCCTGGAAGGATCAGTAAGCAATCCTGGCTCTGTTGCTAAGTCAATGCCCCCGTTTGCACTGAAATGTATGCAACAGGCGGAGGCACAATAATCACAGGTAGTGATTTATAAATTCCAGCCCTGATGTTCTGTTCGGATACGTGACGGAAGTCGGGGGCTGGAGTCTTCAAGAAGTTTCTCCCGAATAAGGAGAAGATCATTAATTTTCTTTCCGCCAAGTTTCTTACATGCTCTGGTGCGGTAAGCATATACTCTTTTGGGTGACAAGTTTAAAGCATCAGCGATTAGGTTAATGCTCTTTCCTTTTAGAGACTCGTTCAAAATGATGTTCTCGATGTCGCTAAGCGTGTTGCTGGATGTTTTAGGCTTTTTCTCTTTTTTGATTATACAATGAATGGCGTCGGTAATACTGGATAATGGCTCTCTTGATTTTATAACGTTATCAACATCGGCGATGACAATATCCCTCATTCCTTCCAGTATTACTAATAATTTGCTTTTTCTGTTTATCAACGAGATCGCTTTTGCATAATAACTATTTTTGATATCAACATGCAGGATCACCACATCATCGCAAGTTAATTCTTTCTCGTGGAAGTTATCCACTTCATATGAAATTATCTCCCATCCTTCTGGCTTTGCTAATGAAATAATTCCATTTCGCAGATAAATGTTTCCACTCATTATATAAATACTCATCGCTTCCCTGATTATCTGTTTTATGCAATAGAATAAGGAATTGTAAGGCGGTGAGTGTGCAATTATGAAATTAAATTATCTTAAATGTGTGAGTAAAGTATGCAAATGCCAAAAAAACAGTGTTGTTTCTCTCTGTGATTGGGTGACATATTTATGTGTTATTCATCAGGCTGTCATACTGCGTATCTGTTCGCTATTGCTAATCTTAAATATCTTATATGCATGTCGATTTGAAATTTAAGGCAAGTGAGCCCCTGGATAAACGCAGCGGTAGCATATGAGTAAACCCAGGCTGATGGTGTGTTAATGACATCCATCTACACGGGGCCTGCCACGTATATTTTATAAGGTCTATACTTCATTCATGCATTCCAGATGCTTACTCAGGATGTGGTTTTTAATTCTGTGTTTTGATTGTTTTCTGTTTTTTAAATCCGAACATTCTATCGTGAATAGATTTTTATTTAGCCTGCAGGTGAGCACATGGAAAAGTTCGCTATCGCTTTCGCTGCGTTACATGCTGTCAGCCATTGACAGTCCATGTTCAGACGGTAGCCCAAACCAGAGGTGTTTTACTGTAGAGGTTTGAATGATGGAAACTTATATTAAAACAATGAGAGGTGAATGGGAGGATTTACTCGGCCAGACAGACTTGCATATTCGCCGTATAGCTGCAGAACTGGGCAAAGTCCATGCGCACGAACTGAGTATTGCCTTCTATCGCATCGTGCTCGCCGACGCGCATGCTGAGGAGTTTCTGTCAAACGAGCAAGTAGAAAAACAGCTCAAGCATGCCCTCGAACAATGGGTTGTTGAGATTTTGTCATGTCAGGCCGATGATATCGATCATCAGATTCAGGTCCAGCAGCATGTTGCTGAGATCCATGCGCGCATCGGTATCCCGGTTGAACTTGTGGAAATGGGATTTCGCGTACTCAAAAAACTTCTCTACCCGTTTATTATTGCCTCCCCATGCAGTGCGCAGGAAAAGCTGGAACTCTATCATTATTCTATCAACAGCATTGATCTGGCGATGGAGATTATGTCGCGGGCGTTTTCATTTAATGAAAGCAGTTCCGCAAAAGAGGATGAAAACTACCGCATATTCTCACTGCTGGAGAATGCCGAAGAGGAGAAGGAGCGTCAGATTTCGGCGTTGTTGGCGTGGGAAATGGATATGATTTACAAAGTGCTACTGGATTCTGATTTAGGTAACAGCCTGCCACTCAGTCAGTCGGATTTTGGACTCTGGTTTAATCATAAAGGACGGCACTATTTCAGCGGTATTGCCGAGGTGGGTCATATTTCAAGATTATTGCAGGAGCTGGATGAACTGTTTCGTAATATTGGTATGACGCCAAAGGCGCTTCGCAACAAACCCCTGCGCATTAAGTTTCTGATGCAAATAAGAAATACCCTTGCACAAATTAACTCGCTGTTACGGGAATTGTTTGATGAAGTTTCCCGTCATGAAGTCGGTATGGACGTCTTGACGAAGTTACTTAACCGGCGTTTTTTGCCCACCATTTTTAAACGGGAGATTTCACAAGCCAATCGTGCGGGTTCACCATTGTCAGTGCTGATCATTGATGTGGATAAATTCAAACAGATTAACGACACATGGGGGCATTTCGTTGGCGACGAAATCCTGCGCAAAGTGTCGAATGCATTTTATGATAATGTGCGGAGTTGTGATTACGTTTTCCGCTACGGAGGCGATGAGTTTGTCATTGTATTAACTGAAGCATCCGAAGTTGACACTCTGCGTATTGCTGAACGTATTCGCGCGCGCGTGGAGAAAACAAATATCAAGTCACCTACGGGCGACAATATTGCACTTTCGTTATCTATTGGCGCAGCGATGTTCAGCGGGCATCCCGACTATGAGCGGCTGATTCAGGCGGCGGACGAAGCCCTGTATATTGCCAAAAAAAGAGGGCGGAATTGTGTCGAGTTATGGAGAGCTGCACCGTAAAGCGTTGTCTGCGTCGTTTTTTGACGAGCCGCGCGCGGCGGCTCCGTCTGTCATTACAGGCTACCTGTGCCGCCATCCACCAGCAGCTCGGTTCCGACCACATAGCTGGACTCATCGGACGCCAGGAAAAGCGCGGCTTTTGCCAGCTCCGTTGGTGTGCCCATTCTACCCAGCGGCACCAACTCTTTGATCTCACTTTGCAACGCCTGCTGCGCCGGGCCGCTTAACCCAAGTTTATTCATCGCTGGCGTCTCCACCGGGCCCGGGCTCAGTCCATTAACGCGCACGCCGCGCGACAGCAGTTCCCCGGAGAGCGTTCTGGCAAGTGAAAGCAAGGCTGCTTTGCTCGCCGCATACACGCTGCTGGCTGGCAGCCCGATGCGTGCGCTGACAGAGCCGCACAGAATGACCGATGAAGGATTATGCAGCAACGGTAGTAGCGCCTGGATCAGAAAATAGGGACCTTTCAGATTGGTATCCATCAATCGATCCCAGTTTTCTTCACGCCACTCCTCAAGCAAACCGTGGGAGACATCCCCGGCATTGATATACACCACGTCCACGCGAGGCCAGCGTGCGGCGAGCATTGTGGCAAGCTGACGCTGCTCATCGGTTCGCCCGGCATCGGAGGCAATCACCCAGGCGTCTGGCCCCAACACCGCCTGTGCCTGCGCTAACGTAGTGGGGTTGCGCCCGGTGACCGCAACTTGCGCCCCCTCGGCCATAAATGTCTGTGCGGTAGCCAGCCCAATACCGGTAGTTCCACCCGTGATCAACGCATATTTACCTGCTAAACGGCTCATTTTCTCATCCTCATCTTTGACTTGAGAATGCACTATAGAGTCGTTAGTATCTTTTGAATACAAGGTACCAAATGGATACTAAAGAGGCGGGAGGTGCGCTATGGCGGAACCAGCGGCAGGGTTGCCGGAAAAAAATTATGCGACGGAACCCTGTCCGATGACGGATTTCGTCAGCCTGATTTCGGGAAAATGGGCGATCCCGATCCTTTATCGCTTGATTGTCCTGAACACGCCGGTGCGTTTTAGCGATCTGCAACGGGCGGTTTACCCGATTACGCAAAAAGAGCTGACGCGCCAGCTACGGTTGTTTGAACAACGCGGGCTGGTGTCGCGCCAGGTCTATGCGGAAGTGCCACCGCGCGTGGAATATAGCATTACGCCATTGGGCGCAACCCTGCGTAGCGCATTGGATCCGCTGGCGGAGTGGATGCGCAGCCACGGCAGTGCGTTAAAACGTTAACTGCGTATGTAGCGGGAGGCCGGTTTACCATTGCGCGAGGCGCTGAACAGCGCCAGTCGCGCCGCTTCCCAATCCTCCCACAACTGCACCTCTTCCACTGGCGGTACGGTCACAAGCTCACCCTGATCCAGTCCCGCCAGCGCGGCATCCACCAAATCTTCCGTGGTCATCACCGATCCTTCCGGCAGGGCATCCAGCGTAATACCGGAATGGCCCCAAATCTCAGTGGCTGTCGCCGCAGGCAGTACCGCCTGGATGCGAATGTTGCTGTCAGCGAACTCCTCCTGCAAACCGCGGGTGAAATTCAGCACCCAGGCTTTGGTGGCGCTGTACACGGCGCTTCCAGCGCGGGCATGGAAAGCCACGACCGACGCAATATTGATTAGGGTCCCGTGATTGTTCTCTACAAAGCGCGGCAATACCGCCAGCGTCAGGCGCATCAGCGCGGTCGTGTTCAGCGTATTGATGGCTTCGTGCTGCTGCGCGGTGCTGCCGAGGAACGGCGAGAGCGCCGCGGCTCCGGCATTGTTGACCAGAACTGCAATCGACGCATCTTCCTGGAGTACAGTTTCAACGCGCTGAATACCCTCCTGCTGGCTAAGATCGGCCACCAGCGTACGGACATTGATGCCGTGGCGTTGTTGTAAATCCTCTGCCAGTGCATTCAGCCGGTCTTCACGGCGAGCGACCAGCAGCAGGTTGTAGCCCCGGGCGGCAAGACGGTCTGCATATACAGCGCCAATGCCTGAAGATGCGCCAGTGATCAGTGCGGTAGTGGCCATTTTCGTTTCCTCTCATGATGTGGTTTTATAATGAAACTAAATGCAGCATGCGATATTTGGTTTTATTATGCAACCAAATAAGGCGACAAAAAGTGCGCTACAGGATAATAACAGGGTAACGTGTTGAATTACTGCGGGCTGGCAACGCGCAATGTCACCTCTTCAGGTTGCAGTTCACGCCCATCTTCTGCACGTAGCGCCAGTTTCTGTAACGGTCGGCGCGACTGGTTATCCACCAGCACGCTGGCAGGCTCGCCCTGTGCAAACAGCCATTCGTTCCCCCACTGTGAGAGCGCCACCAGCACGGTTTGCAGGGAACGGCCTTTATCCGTTAACACATACTCCTGCCACGCGCTGCCATCGGAGGCCGGTTGCATGCGCAGGATCTCTTCATCGACCAGCAGCTTAAGCCGCGCGGTCAGCATATTTTTGGCGATGCCGAGGCTTTTCTGAAACTCGCCGAAGCGTTTAATGCCATTTAGCGCATCGCGCACAATCAACAGCGACCACCAATCGCCAATAATATCCAGCGAGCGGGCAACAGGGCAGAAGGTCTCTTCAAGGCGGGTGCGTTTCATGGTGTTCCTCCGTTAGTGGTTTAATTATAAAACTACTCACGGCAGGAAAACATCGCTTTTTGCGCCAGAGCACACTCCGTGAAATGCGTCCCGGTACGTCGTCATAAATGTGTCACACTTTTGTTTTCAGGCTGAGAGAAGAGGAAAACAGGATGAAAACCGTACTCTGGCTTACGGCGATCGCCGCTGTCATGGCGACACCTGGCGTGATGGCGCAAACCGCGCCGCAGGGGTATCAGTTACAACAAGTGTTGATCATGAGCCGACATAATCTGCGCGCGCCGCTGGCAAACAACGGCAGCGTGCTGGAGCAATCCACGCCAAACGCCTGGCCCGAGTGGGATGTCCCGGGCGGTCAGCTCACCACCAAAGGTGGGGTGCTGGAAGTCTACATGGGGCATTACATGCGCGAATGGCTGGCGGAGCAAAAGCTGGTGAGTGCCGGAGAGTGCCCGGCGTCAGACAGTGTTTATGTGCGGGCTAACAGCCTGCAACGTACGGTCGCCACCGCTCAGTTCTTTATCAGCGGCGCGTTTCCGGGCTGCGACGTGCCGGTTCATCATCAGGAAAAGATGGGCACCATGGATCCGCTGTTCAACCCGGTTATCACCGATGAGTCTGACGCTTTTGGTCAGCAAGCGGTAAGCGCCATGGAAACGCAGCGCAAGCAGTATGCGCTGGGGGAAAGCTATGCGCTGCTGGAGAAAATCACCCGCTACCGTGAGTCTCCCGCCTGTAAAGAGAAGCAGCAATGTTCGCTCGCGGACGGGAAAGAGACATTCAGCGCCAAATACCAGCAGGAGCCGGGGGTATCCGGGCCGCTGAAAGTGGGGAATTCACTGGTTGATGCCTTTACCTTGCAGTACTACGGAGGCTTCCCCCTGGATCAGGTGGCGTGGGGTGAAATCAAAACAGAACAACAGTGGCGGGTATTGTCGAAGCTGAAAAACAGCTATCAGGACTCGCTATTTACGTCGCAGCAGGTGGCGCGCAATGTGGCGAAGCCGCTGGTGAAATACCTCGACAATGCCCTGGTGGAAGAGGCGGGCAGCGCAGCGAAAATCACGGTGCTGGTGGGGCATGACTCTAATATTGCGTCGTTGCTGACGGCGCTTGAGTTCAAGCCTTATCAGCTTCATGACCAAAACGAGCGCACGCCGATTGGCGGCAAAATCGTCTTCCAGCGCTGGCATGACGCGACTGCGAATCGCGATCTGATGAAAATTGAATATGTTTATCAGAGCAGTGACCAGCTACGGAATACGCAAGCGCTGACGCTCGACGCTCCACCACAGCGCGTGACGCTGGCGTTAAAAGGTTGCCCGGTCGATGCCAATGGTTTCTGCCCAATCGATAAATTCAATACGCTGATGCGTGAGGCGGCGAAGTAAGGAAAACGCTCCCCCGTGATGGCGGGGGAGCCAACAACTAGACGTTTTGACGCTCTATCGTCTGTTCGCCCCAGAAGAGCGCATCTTTATCCGTCTTTTCGAAGGCGCGCAGCAGAACTTCATCGCTGCCTTCCTCCCAGATTTTTTCTGCCAGCGCTTCATCGTATCCCGCGACCTCAAAAATCGCTTCAGCGATTTCTGGCGACGTGTTACGTAAGCTGGCCCATTCACCTACGCGATGAGCTTTCGCTTCTTGAGTTGGCATCTGTCTCCTCCTGTAGAAGGTTAGCCGTTCAGTTTTACTGCCAGACCAGCAACATACTCACCCTGATAACGGGCAATCGCCAGCTCTTCGGCACTTGGCTGACGTGACCCATCGCCACCGGCAATGGTTGTCGCGCCGTAAGGCGTACCGCCGCGAACCTGTGAAACATCGAACAGTTCCTGCGCGGCGTAGCCGATGGGAACAATCACCATTCCATGATGTGCAAGGGTAGTCCATGTTGAGGAGATGGTGTGTTCCTGTCCGCCACCGGTGCCGGTGGAGCTAAAAACGCTCGCCAGCTTGCCATATAACGCGCCGGAGGCCCACAGCCCGCCGGTCTGATCCAGGAACGTACGCATCTGCCCCGACATGTTGCCAAAGCGGGTGGGCGTACCAAAAATAATGGCGTCATATTCCGCCAGTTCCTGCGGTGTGGCGACCGGGGCGTTTTGTGTTTTCCCCCCGGCCTTCAGAAAGACTTCCGCCGACATGGTTTCCGGCACGCGCTTGATGACGACCTCTGCGCCATCCACTTTTTGCGCCCCTTCAGCTATTGCATGCGCCATCGTTTCAATGTGTCCATACATGGAGTAGTAAAGCACCAACACTTTAGCCATTTCTGTCACTCCTCGGTTTGACGTTAGCAGGCAGCATATCGCTGCGTTCTTTTAAGCGTATGTCGTGACAGGCAGAGTGCAAGTAAGAGCACCATTTATTTGATAAATAACAAATAAATGATAAGAGCATCTTTGTTGCAATTTGACACATTTTTCTCGTGCGTGTTTTTTGGAGACTTAAGAGGAGCTTATCGGTTTCGCTTAGGTAATATCAGCCAATCGGCAGAGAACCTGTTGCAGGATATTACCGATCGCGGGCTGGATACCCGTATTCCACTAAGCTTAGTTGCACGCGACGCAGATAAAGGCTCTGCCCTAACGTCGTGAAGTGAAAGAATCCTCTTTTACTGAATGCAGTATGATGTCTGATATTTCACTTATCCGGAGGTGAGACATGGCAAACCATCGTGGTGGTTCAGGTAATTTCGCTGAAGACCGTGAAAGAGCATCAGCAGCAGGTCGTAAAGGTGGCCAGCAAAGCGGGGGCAATTTTAAAAATGACCCTCAGCGCGCCTCAGAAGCAGGAAAAAAAGGGGGCAAAAACAGTCACGGTAGCCGCAGCAGCAGCTAACGATGATGGCAGGCAACGCTGACCCGTTGTCGACCATGCCCGCCGCCGGGGAGACCCGGCGGTTTTTTTTATCCTTGCGCAGCCTCTCAAGCCACCGCACACTACGACGTTTCTTCTCTTGTTGGTCGCGCTATGTCTTTTTCCCGTTACGCCTTTTCCATTAAGCCTCAGGAAGCGCTGTTGATCCTGATCACCATGTTCTGGGGCGGCACATTTCTCGCGGTGCAATACGCGGTGACCATGAGCGGCCCGTTCTTCTTTGTGGGGTTGCGCTTTGCCACTGCGGCGCTGGCGGTGGCGCTTCTGTCGCTGACGATATTGCGTGACCTCACCTGGCGGGAGGTGAAAGCGGGCGTGATAATTGGCGTCTCTATTGCGCTGGGCTACAGTCTGCAAACCTGGGGGCTGCAATCCATCACCAGCAGTAAATCTGCGTTTATTACTGCCATGTATGTGCCGCTGGTGCCCCTGCTGCAATGGCTCTGCCTCGGGCGTATGCCGGGACTGATGTCCTGCATGGGCATCGTGCTGGCGTTTACCGGTTTGCTGCTGCTGGCCGGGCCGGAAGGCAATCTGCTGGCGCTCGGGAAAGGGGAACTCATCACGCTTGCCAGCGCGCTGGCGATCGCCGCCGAAATCATTCTGATCAGCGCCTGGGCCGGGACAGTCGATGTTCGCCGGGTAACGGTAGTGCAACTGCTTACTGCGTCTGTTGTTTCGTTTTCCGCGATGCTCCCGTCAGGGGAATCCGTACCGCCGCTCTCGCCAGGACTGGTGCTGGTGGCGTTAGGTTTAGGGATTTTCAGCGCCATTATCCAGGTGGTCATGAACTGGGCGCAGCGTAGCGTTTCGCCCACCCGGGCCACGGTGATTTACACCGGCGAGCCGGTATGGGCGGGCGTGTTTGGCCGCCTCGCGGGCGAGCGTTTACCGTTACTGGCGTTATTGGGTGGCGCGTTGATTGTGCTGGGCGTGCTGGTGAGCGAACTGAAGCTGAAAAAGAAAAAAGCGCCGTTACCAGCGCCTGAAAAACGTCTGAATCAGGAGCCCTGATCCAGACAGGCCGGGCGCACCAGCGCATGGTAGCGCCGGTCAAACCACACCAGTCCTTCCGGCACCGGCTGGCGCGCAATGTCCACTATCTGGCAAAACAGAATATCGTGCGTCCCCACGCTGGTGACCTGGTTAATAAGGCAATCGAAGGACGCCAGCGCACCCAACAATCGCGGGCAACCCGTTTCGCCAGACCGCCATTCAGCCGCGGCGAAGCGTTCCGCCATTGCGGTTTTCCCGCCAAACAGATTCGATAACGCCTCCTGTCCCGCCGCCAGGGTGTTAACACACAATGTCTGGTTCTCGCGAAACACGGGCCATACGGAGGCGTTGCGGTTCAGGCACACCAGCAGCGTTGGCGGTGAATCGGTCACGCTGCATACGGCGCTGGCGGTAAATCCGGCGCGCCCGGCGGGCCCGTCGGTTGTAATGATATTCACTGCCGCGCCAACGCAGGCCATGGCGTCGCGAAATGATTGGGTATCGATGCTCATAGTCACACCTCAGACAAGCTGACAGGCGTCAGCGAAGGGCAGTCGCGGCAGTCGGGGAAACAGCTTACTGGCATCGCCATAGCCGATGTTGACCAGCAAATTGCTGCGCAGTGTCGTGCCGGCAAAGAAGGCGGCATCGACTTTGCCGCGATCAAAGCCCGACATCGGCCCGGTGTCCAGACCCAGCGCCCGACAGGCGAAAATCAGGTATGCCGCCTGCATCGAGCTATTACGAAAGGCGGTCTCTTCCGCCATGCTTGCGCTGGAAGTAAACCAGCTGCGCGCATCGCCATGGGGAAAGAGCGTCGGAAGCTGTTCATAAAATTCGCTGTCCCAGGCGACGATGGCGGTAACGGGGGCGCTAAGGGTTTTTTCCAGATTCCCGCTGGAGAGCGCCGGGCGCAGTTTCTCTTTGCCTTCCAATGTTCGGATAAACACAAAGCGCGCCGGACTGCAGTTGGCGGAGGTCGGTCCCATTTTCAGCAGATCATAAATCTCATGCAGCGTCTCGTCGCTCACCGGGCGATCCCGCCAGCCATTGTGGGTACGAGCCTGAGTAAACAGTGTGTCCAGCGCGGCTGGAGTGACGGCCTCACTCATACATTCTCCTTTAAAAACGGTGTCGGGGCGGGCAGCATCGACGCCAGCCCACCGAGTAATAAGGTATTGAAGGTGGTGCTTTCACTGATATTGCAGGCGTGCGCACCGCGCTCCATCACCCTCAACTGGCTGCCGGGGATCGCTTGCTGCATGTCGTGGGAGCAGGTCCAGGGCACCAGCAGGTCATCCCGCGAGCAGATGATCAGCGTCGGGCACTGGATCTGCCCGGCGCGGGTACTGAAATCCGCCGCTTTCAGGGCGCGAAGGCGGTGCAGCAGATTGCTTTCCCCCTGAAAATGCGCCACGGCCAGCGCTTCTTCGGCTTCCATTCGCGGTGCGTTTGCCGCCATCCAGTCCGCCGGGTAAAGAAACAGCGGCTGCGCCTGGACCCAGGCTTCTGCACCGCCTGCCTGCAACAGGCGTTCACGCACCTGAAAGCAGCGACGGGTGTGATCGTTAAGCGTTAGCCAGCCATTCACCAGCACCAACCCACTGACGGCATCCGGGTGATCGAGAGCCAGTTGCAGGCCGATAAGCGCACCTAAGGCGTGGCCTGTTACGCAATAACGGCGAATACCGGCTTCGCGTAATGCCTGATGCAGCTCCGCAGCTATATCCTGCATACGGTAGCCGTCCGGCAGCGTGTCCGGGTTGTTACCGGTACCACGCTGATCGTAACGCACCACCTGGTAATGCGCCTCAAGAGCGGCGAGTTGCGCCAGCCAGTAACTGCCAGCCCCGCCAAGACCGGCGCTCAGCACCACGACCGGCGCGTCGGCAAAAGGCGCTGCACTCAGGGTCAGCTTCATGAACGCCTCACTTACCGATATGCGCGACGGTGGCGATTTCCACCAGCGCCTCCGGTTTCACCAGACCGCACTGGATGCAGAAACGGGCCGGTTTATCGCCAGGGAAAAATTCGGCATAGACTTCGTTAATCGCGGCGTAGTTTGTCCAGTCGGTGATAAAGATACTGTTGAACGTCACGTCCTCCATCGTGCCACCCGCTGTTTCGATCACGCTCCGGATGGTTTCCAGCACGTGGCGCGTTTGCGCCTTTGGGTCGCCGACATAGACCACGTTATTTTGCTTATCGAAGGGCAGTGTGCCGGAGACATACACGACGCCGTCTGCCAGCGTGCCGGGGACGAAGGGCGCAATCGGGGTGGTGGTGCCCGGCGGAATAATGACCTGTTTTGGCATAATGCCTCTCCTTAAGCGATATTGACGAGTTTCTGTGGCGACAGGGCGGTGCAGAAGGTCTGCACGTCGCTTACCCAGCCGAAGAAGGTTTCAATGTTGAACAGCGCGGCCTGTTGGGCAAACGCCGGACCGGCCTGATGGGTGGCGTCTTCCAGCACAATGCCGAAATATTCGAGGAAGAAACCATCGCGCAGCGTCGACTCGACGCAGACATTGGTGGCGATGCCGGTAAACACCAAATGGCGAATACCGCGACTGCGCAGGATGCTATCGAGCGGTGTGTTAAAAAAGCCGCTGTAACGCGGTTTGGGCAGGACGATATCTCCCCGCTGCGGTTGCAATGCATCCACAAGGGCATAGTCCCAGCCGCCTTTCGCCAGCAATGTTCCTTGTAACTCCGGGCGCTGGCGCATGGTTTTTAATGCGTTGGACTTGTGGTAGTTCGGCGAACCGGGGCCGCCTGCTTCAACGTAGTCGCTGTCCCAGCCGTTCTGAAACCAGATAATCAGCATGCCTGCTGCACGGGCTGCGGCGACGGCAATAGTAATATTGTCGACCACTGGTTGGGTGGCGGAGACATCGAAACCCGCCAGATCGAGGTAACCCCCCGGACTGGTATAGGCATTTTGCATATCCACCACAATCAGCGCGCTGCGCTCAGGGGCGAAGGTGAGGGATTCTGGTCGGGCGTTCAGTGTAATCATCAGGCCACCTCGCGAGTGGGTGCGGGAATATGGCGACGACACTGCATCAATGGCTGAATGCGCTCGCCAAAGGCTTCCACGCCTTGCAGAAAATCATCAAACGTCAGCAGCACGCCATCAGTGCCAGGGACGGTGGCGACTTCATCCAGCAGACGGGCGACGGTGGCGTACGAACCAACCAGCGTGCCCATGTTGATATTGACGGCGGAGGTGGGATCCGCCATCTGGCGCACGTTGGTATCCGCGCCGGAGCGGGTGTCTTTCTGGCTCTGCTCAGTCAGCCAGGCCAGCGCTTCGTCATCTGCACCGGCTTTGTAGTGTTCCCATTTTGCCCGTGCGGCGTCGTCTGTTTCATCGGCGATCACCATAAACAGCACATAAGAGCCAACGTTGCGCCCCGTTTCACTGGCGGCCTCCTGCATGCGTTTGGCGGTGGGCGCAAAGGCCGTTGGCGTGTTGACCCCTTTGCCGAAGCAGAAGTTGTAATCTGCATATTTTGCCGAGAATGCCATCCCGGCGTCGCTCTGCCCGGCGCAGATCACCTTCATCGGGCTGGTGGGCTGCGGGCTGACGCGGCAGTCATTCATGGTGAAGAATTCACCTTTGAAATCACTCTTCCCGGTGCCCCAGAGATCGCGCAGCACCTGCACGTACTCCGTCAGATAATCGTAACGACGGGCGAAGTACTCATCCCCCGGCCACAGCCCCATCTGCTCATACTCCGGCTTCTGCCAGCCGGTGACCAGGTTAACGCCGAAACGGCCGTTAGCGATGGAATCGATCGTCGATGCCATCCGCGCCACAATCGCTGGCGGCAGCGTCAGGGTGGCGGCGGTGGCGTAAATCTGGATGCGGGAGGTCACCGCGGCCAGCCCGGCCATCAGGGTGAAGGACTCCAGGTTGTGATCCCAGAATTCGGTTTTACCGCCGAAGCCGCGCAGCTTGATCATCGAGAGCGCAAAATCGAAGTGATAGTGTTCGGCTTTCTGCACAATCGCTTTATTCAGCTCAAAGGTCGGTTTGTACTGTGGCGCATGGGTCGAAATCAGCCAGCCATTGTTGCCAATCGGAACGAAAACACCAATTTTCATCACATACCTCGCATTGTCAGGTGAATGTCTGGCGTGGCGCTGCATCCTGCATTTTCCTTTCAGCCTCGCAATCAACGAGTTGCAAAGCGGATGCCAACATGAAAAAGGTCATTGTTATTAATGTGTTAATCAAAGGTTGGCGAAATGGGTCGGTAAAAAGTGGACTAAATGGTCAAAAACGGTGCACAAAAAGCAGGCGTTTGTGCGCAATCAGAGTGCACAGGGTCGAGTCGGCGGGTTCCATTTGCTATGCTGCATCCAACATAAAGGAGAGCAGATATGGCACAGGGTACGGTGAAGCGTGCGGATAAGCGCACCCGGGCAGTCAGTGAGAAGCGTCAGGCGATTTTAACCGCCGCGCTGGACGCCTTTTCCCGGCTGGGTTTCCACGGCGCGCGTCTTGAGCAGGTGGCGGAGCTGGCCGGGGTGTCGAAAACCAATTTACTCTATTACTACCCTTCGAAAGAGGCGCTCTATATTGCCGTGTTGCGCCAGATTCTGGATATCTGGCTGGCGCCGCTGAAAGCGTTCCGCAGCGATTTTACCCCGCTGGTGGCGATCAAAGAGTACATCCGTCTTAAGCTGGAGGTGTCGCGGGATCACCCGCAGGCTTCCCGGTTGTTTTGTCAGGAGATGCTACAGGGCGCACCGCTGCTGAAAGCGGAACTGACCGGCAGTCTGAAAACGCTGGTGGATGAGAAGTCGGCAATTATTGCGGGCTGGATCGACAGCGGCGAACTCGCGGCTGTCGATCCGCATCATCTGATCTTTATGATTTGGGCCTCTACGCAACATTACGCGGATTTCGCCACTCAGGTAGAAGCCGTGACCGGTGCGACATTACAGGATCCGGCATTCTTTCAGCGCACCGTCGACAATGTGCAGCGGATGATTATTGAAGGGATCCGCGTGCGTTAAGTTAATGTGCGGGCGGCAACGGGCAGCTTACGTCACCTTCTTCACACTGCAACAGCGAAGCCAGCCAGGCCTCACGTTCGGAAGTCTTATCCGCCAGGCACTGGTTTTGCACCATCGGCTGCACACTGCCGCCATCTACGCCGGAACTGACAAAGGCGCAATCACTGTCGCGCAGGCTGATCCAGGTCTGCTGCGCTTTTTTCAGCAGCGCGGCCTGCGGTGGGGTAGCGCGCTTGAGGGCGTCCTGATAGGTCTGATTCAGTTTTTTATCCGCGGTCTGGTACTGACTGGCGGTACAGCTGTTCAGCTCGGATTGTGTGGAGGCGTTATCACACTCGTCGGCGAATGCCGCACTGCTTAGCAACAGCGCCGTCAGCGCCAGCATGCTACGTTTCATCAACTTCCCCTTGTTATCGATTTCACTACAGCCGTTTCTTAGCATAGCCCCTCACCAATGTCACCCAAATGACCCTCATCGTGTGATTGCCGCTGTCTGTTACGCATCCGTTTGCAAGGGGTCTTCTTTGCCAAAATACCTTTCTCGTTTCAGTTCTCAAAATGAGAAATTAGCCAGCACCGCCAGAGGATCGAGTGAGCAAAAGATTATCGCTAATTGGCCATGAATGATAATTAAATGTTAATTGAATGTTTTATTTTTATTGTTTTTTAACGCTTGTTTTGACTTTTAAGGCAAGCGAGATGTCATTTTTAACCTAAAATTAACTATAATTTTACTAAAAACAAACCTTTTCGGGCATTGATCACATTTTGATTATTGCCATTGTTTTGCCTCTTCCATTCGTTGCTAACCTCCTTTCCGCGACTTTCCTCTGTCCTCAAGAAAGGTTCAACTATGAAATTCAAACTCGCATTACTCAGTGCAGCCCTTATTTCTGCATGCATGGTGTCTGGCCAGTCTGTTGCCGCGGAAAAGTACGAAATCGCCGTGGTGGCGAAGGTCACCGGCATTCCCTGGTTCAATCGTATGGAAACCGGCGTCAATGACGCAGCAAAAAAACTGGACGTCAATGCTTACCAGACCGGGCCATCCACACCGGATCCGGCGCAACAGGTGAAAGTGATTGAAGATCTGATCGCCAAAAACGTCAACGCCATTATCGTGGTGCCGAACGATGCCAAAGTGCTGGAGCCGGTACTGAAAAAAGCCCGTGATAAAGGCATTGTGGTACTGACGCACGAATCGCCGGATCAGCAAATAGGCCAGTGGGATATCGAAACCATCGACAGCGAAAAATATGCGCAAGCCAACGTCGATGAACTGGCGAAAGCGATGGGCGGTAAAGGCGGTTATGCCATCTACGTGGGTTCGCTGACCGTGCCGCTGCACAATGCGTGGGCCGATTACGCCATCAAGTATCAAAAAGAGAAATACCCGGACATGTTTGAAGTCACCTCGCGTCTGCCGGTGGCGGAAAGCATCGACAAATCCTACGCCACCACGCTCGATCTGATGAAAACCTACCCGCAAATGAAAGGGGTGATCGGTTTCGGTTCGCTGGGGCCGATTGGCGCCGGGCAAGCGGTACAGAAAAAACGGGCAAAAGACAAACTGGCGGTGGTGGGCATTGCCATGCCAGGCCAGGCTGCGCCGTATCTGATGCGCGGCGATATCAAAAAAGCACTGCTGTGGGATCCGCGTGACGCCGGGTTCGCACTGGTGACGGTCGCCGACCAGCTACTGCAAGGCAAAGCAGTGACCTCCGATTTGACCATCGACGGGCTGGGTAAAGCCGACGTGGACATGGAGAAAAAGGTCATCCGCTTTAACAAAATCCTCGAAGTCACGAAAGATAACGCGCAATCACTTGGTTTCTGAGTTTTTCAGGCCACATCAGGGAATCGGAGCCCGGCCGCCAGGCCGGCTCTTTTCGCAGCAGGTTTAATCAGGGCGTCCTCCCCGGGCGCTGGCAGAGGTATCGTCGATGACAGACACTACCGCATTTATCACGCTTGAAAATATCAGCAAGCAGTTCCCCGGCGTGCTGGCGCTGGACAGTGTGAATCTGACGCTACAAAAAGGCGAAGTTCACTGCCTGGCGGGGCAAAACGGCTGCGGTAAAAGCACCATCATCAAAGTGATCTCCGGCGTCTATCAGCCGGAAAAAGGAGCCAGCATTGCGCTGGACGGCAAACTGTTTCATCACCTGACGCCGCAACTTTCCGCACATTACGGCATTCAGGTGATTTATCAGGATCTTTCGTTATTCCCCAATTTCAGCGTGGCGGAAAATATCGCCATCCACCGTTATCTGCCTGGCGGCGATCTCTGGGTGCACCGCAGCGCGATGAGAGCGCAGGCGCTGGCGGCAATGGCGCGCATTGGCGTACGCCTCGATCCGGATAAAAAAGTGGAAAAACTCTCCATCGCCGACCGCCAACTGGTGGCGATTTGTCGCGCGATTGCCGCCGATGCCCGGCTGGTTATCATGGATGAGCCGACCGCCTCGCTAACACGCCAGGAGGTCAATGGCCTGCTACGTGTGGTGAACGAACTGAAAGCCGCGGGGATTTGCGTGGTTTTTGTCAGCCATCGGTTAGATGAAGTGATGGAAGTGGCCGATCGCATCAGCGTGATGCGTGACGGCAAACTGATTGGCACCTGGCCAGCCAGCGAGCTGGATAGTCATGAACTGGCGTATCTGATGACGGGACAGCGCTTTCACTACAGCCCGCTGCCGGAAAAACCGCCGGTCGAACAGCAGCCGATGCTGGAGCTGCGCCACCTGAGCCGCAAAGGCAAATACCGCAATATCAACCTGACACTGCGCAGGGGTGAAATTGTGTCGATTGTCGGTCTGTTGGGCGCCGGGCGCACCGAGCTGTGCATGAGCCTGTTTGGTATGACCCGGCCGGAGGACGGCGAGATGTTAATCAACGGTAAGCCCGTGAAACTGCGCAATAACCACGACGCGATCCGCCACGGTATTGGCTATGTCTCGGAAGATCGGTTAACGCAGGGGCTGATCATGGAGCAATCCATTTATGACAACACCCTCGTCACGGTTTTCGACAAAGTGCACACCCGCAGCGGTTTGCTCGACCATGCTAAAGCGCAACGGCTGGTGGCGGATCTGATCCGCGAGCTGAACATTAAAGTTTCCGATGCGCGACTGCCGGTTAAAACGCTCTCCGGTGGCAATGCGCAACGTATCGCCATCGCTAAGTGGGTCGCGACCCAACCGCGCATTCTGATTCTCGACTCGCCAACGGTAGGGGTGGATATCGCCAATAAAGAGGGGATCTACCAGATTGCCCGTCAACTGGCGGAACAGGGAATGGCGGTGCTGATGATTTGCGATGAGATCCCCGAAGCGTATTACAACAGTCATCGCGTGTTGGTGATGCGTCAGGGTGAACTGGTGGCGGAGTTTAACCCGCATCGCTGCACAGAACAGGAGATTGCGGAGGTGGTCAATGCGTAATGCCGCCCTTGCTCGCCTCGTCGGGCAACATGAATTTTGGCTTGGTCTGCTGGTGGTGGCGTTGGCTATCGGGCTGAGTAGCGCAACGGATGAATTCCTCTCATTGGGTAACCTGACGGACGTGGCCACAAGCTATGCCATTCTCGGCATTCTGGCCTGCGGGCTGTTTGTGGTGCTGATCTCCGGTGGTATTGATATCTCGTTTCCGGCCATGACCGCCATCGCTCAGTATGCGATGGCCAGTTGGGTTATTGCCCACGGCGGCAATTTCGCGCTGGCGCTGCTGCTGTCCATGGGCGTGGGACTGCTGCTCGGGTTGCTTAACGGCTTGCTGGTCTGGTGGCTGCGCGTGCCCGCGATCATCATCACGATTGCCACGCTCAACGTCTATTACGGGTTATTGGTTTATGCCACCAATGGCACCTGGCTGTATGGCTTCCCGGACTGGTTTATGAACGGGATCAACTGGTTCTCGTTCACCGCTGCGGATGGCTACGATTATGGCCTGACGCTGCCGCTGTTGTGCCTCGGCGCGGTGATTATTTTTACCGCCGTGTTGATGAACGCAACCCGGCTGGGGCGTCAGATTTATGCCATGGGCGGCAACCGTGATGCCGCTTCCCGCCTGGGGTTGAATCTGTGGAAACTGCATCTTTACGTGTATGGCTATATGGGCATCCTGGCTGGCGTGGCGGCGGTAGTGCAGGCGCAGATCACCCAGTCGGTCGCGCCGAATTCATTGCTTGGTTTTGAGCTTACCGTGTTAGCAGCGGTGGTGCTTGGGGGCACCAGTATGAGCGGCGGGCGCGGCACGCTGACCGGCACGCTGCTCGGGGTGATCCTGCTGGCCTTCTTACAGAATGGCTTAACGCTGCTTGGCGTCTCTTCCTACTGGCATACGGTATTTAGCGGCGCAATCATCCTGGTGAGCATTAGCGCCACCGCGTGGAACGAAAAACGCAAACTGGCAAGGGAGCTTTAAGATGAAATCCATCGTCCGAATTTTGCCCGGTGATGCCATCATTCGTTTGCAGTGTGTGATCATCATTGCGGTGGCGCTGGTCTTTTCTGCGTTGCTTGGCAGCCGCTTTTTCAGTATCGCCAACTTCCAGTCCATCGGCTCGCAGCTACCCATTCTCGGCATGTTGGCGCTGGGAATGGGGATCACCATGCTGACGGGCGGCATCAATTTATCGATTATCGCCGGGGCCAATGCCTGTTCACTGGTGATGGCGGCGGTGATTGTCAGTCACCCGGATAACCCGCTGTTTGTTGCGCTGGCGCTGTTGGCCGGGCTGCTGGTGGCGGTGGCGATTGGCGTGCTGAACGGGGCGTTGGTCGCAGGGATTGGCGTCTCGCCGATCCTCGCCACGCTTGGCACCATGACGCTGATCTCCGGGCTGAATATTTTACTCTCCAACGGCACGGTAATTTCCGGTTTCCCGGTCGCGATCCAGTTCCTTGGCAATGCCACGCTGCTGGGCATTCCGGTGGCGCTGCTACTGTTTATTTTTGTGGCGCTGCTGATGTGGGTCTTACTGGAGCACACGACGCTTGGCCGTAGCCTTTACCTGGTGGGCTCTAACGAGCAGGCCACGCGCTACAGCGGCGTCAATACGGTGCGGGTGCAGATCGCCGTCTACGTTATTTCTGCCATGCTGGGGTGGGTGGCGGCCATATTGATGATGGCGAAATTCAACTCCGCCAAAGCGGGCTACGGCGAGTCTTATCTTCTGGTCACCATTCTGGCTTCCGTGTTGGGCGGTATTAACCCCGACGGCGGCTTTGGGCGCGTGCTTGGCCTCGTGCTGGCGCTGGTGGTGCTACAAATGCTGGAAAGCGGTTTTAACTTGTTGGGCATCAGCAGTTATCTGACGATGGCGCTCTGGGGCGCGGTGCTGATCCTCTTTATTGCATTACAAAATCGTAAGGCCTGATGTCAGGAGAAAAAAATGGCGAGCTATTTTATTGGTGTAGATGTAGGTACCGGCAGCGCCCGTGCAGGGGTATTTGATTTGACCGGTCGGATGGTCAGCCAGGCGAGCCGGGCCATTGAGATCTATCGTCCGCAGGCGGACTTTGTTGAACAATCCTCTGACAATATCTGGCAGTCGGTCTGCAATGCCGTGCGCGATGCGGTGAACCAGGCGGACATCAATCCCATTCAGGTGAAAGGCCTCGGTTTTGATGCCACCTGTTCGCTGGTGGTGCTCGACAAAGAGGGTAAACCGCTGACGATCAGCCCCTCCGGGCGCAGTGAACAGAACATTATTGTGTGGATGGATCACCGCGCGATTTCACAGGCCGACCGCATTAATGCCACGCATCATCGGGTACTCGATTATGTGGGGGGCATTATCTCGCCGGAGATGCAAACGCCAAAGCTACTGTGGCTGAAACAGCATATGCCGAACACCTGGGCCAATGCCGGTTATTACTTTGATCTCCCGGATTTTCTCACCTGGCGGGCAACGGGGGACGATACGCGCTCGCTCTGTTCAACCGTGTGTAAGTGGACCTACATGGGTCACGAAGATAAGTGGGACACCAGCTACTTCCGCCAGATTGGGCTGGACGACCTGCTGGAGCATGATGCCGGGAAAATTGGCCGCTACGTGAAAACCATGGGCGAACCCCTTGGGCGTGGACTGACGCAACGCGCGGCAACAGAAATGGGGCTGATGCCCGGCACCGCCGTGAGCGTGTCGATTATTGATGCGCACGCCGGGACGCTGGGTACGCTGGGCGCATGCGGCGTTTCCGGCGAAGTGGCGGACTTCGACAGGCGTATTGCCTTGATTGGCGGCACCTCGACCGGGCATATGGCTATCTCCCCGCAGCCGCGGTTTATCGGGGGGGTATGGGGGCCCTATTACTCGGCCGTGCTACCGGATTACTGGTTGAATGAGGGCGGGCAGTCGGCAACGGGCGCGTTGATCGATCATATTATTCAGTCGCATCCGTGCTACGACACGCTGCTCGCTCAGGCGAATACGCACGGGCAGACGATTTACGAAGTGCTCAATGCGCTGCTGCGTAAAATGGCGGGGGAGCCGGAGAACATCGCTTTCCTGACCCGTGATATTCATATCTTGCCCTATTTCCACGGCAACCGTTCCCCGCGTGCGAATCCGACGCTAACGGGCGTCATTAGCGGGTTGAAACTGTCGCGCACGCCGGAAGATATGGCGCTGCACTACCTGGCTACCATCCAGGCGATTGCGCTGGGAACCCGGCATATTATCGAAACCATGAACCAGAGTGGTTACAACATTGATACGGTAATGGCCAGCGGCGGCGGGACCAAAAACCCGATTTTTGTGCAGGAGCACGCCAATGCCACCGGTTGCGCCATGCTGTTGCCGGAAGAGAGCGAGGCCATGTTGTTGGGCGGCGCGATGATGGGCACCGTGGCGGCGGGGGTGTTTGATAGCTTCCCGGAAGCGATGTCGGCAATGAGCCGCATTGGCAAAACGGTGACGCCGCAAACGAACCGCATCAAGCAGTATTACGATCGTAAATACACCGTGTTCCACGAGATGTATCAGGATCATATGAAGTACCGCAACCTGATGCAGGAGGGTGCATGAGCACGGGTTGGCATCAGGCCTGTGCGGCCTGGCAAATCTACAGCGAAGAGATGGCGGCGCTGAGCTGCCGCCTTAATGATGCATTATGGGATGCTCTGATCGCGGAGCTGCGCGGTTGCCGGGGCAAGATTGCGGTGACCGGCGTGGGCACATCGGGCATTGCCGCCCGCAAAATTGCGCACATGCTGGCGTGTGTTGAGCGCCCGGCGATATACCTGAATGCGACCGATGCGGCGCACGGTGATTTGGGTTTCCTTGACGGTAATGATCTGGTGATCATGCTGTCGCGCGGTGGCAATTCGGATGAGTTAACGCGTTTGTTGCCAGGGCTTGTGAAGAAGGGCGTTGGCATTATCAGCGTAACGGAAAACCCGGACTCCGCCATTGCCCGCGCTGCCCGACTGGTGATCCCGACCGGCGTACAGCGGGAAATCGATCCGCTGAATATGCTGGCGACTACCTCCATTGTGCTGGTGCTGGCGATTTTTGACGCCGCCTGCGCCTGCCTGATGCGCGAAAGCGGCTATTCGAAAGAGACGCTGCTGGCGGTGCACCCTGGCGGCGATGTCGGGTTAACATTAAGCAAAAAAGCGCCATAAGGCGCTTTTTTTTCGTAGCAGAGTCAGGCTCTATGCCCGATAAGCACAGCGCCATCGGGCATTTTTCACCGGCTTAACCAATCGTCATCAGACTGGCATTCCCCCCGGCGGCGGCGGTATTGACGCTGAGTGAACGCTCAACCCACAGACGTTCCAGCAGGAGATTGTGTTCGCCGCGGGCAAAGCCCTGAACCGAAACAATCGCCCCTTCACGCGCGGCAACGTTTTCACACAGCGATACCAGTTGATCCGAATCGCCGTGGAAAATCACGGCATCGAAGGCCTGTGCCAGCAGCACGTCAGCTTTGGCAAACTGGATCCGCTGGCTGACACTTGCTGGCAGCGATGTTGCCAGATCCCGGTGTAGTGGGGTGTCCGGCCACAGCACCTGGCTGCCGCAGGCGATCACCGCCGCCAGTTGTACCAGCGCATCCTGTTCGTTATCCGCCACGCAGAGCACCCGCTCGCGCGGTGCCAGCGTCCAGCTATTGCGTTCCCCGGTTGGGCCTTGTAACAAGCGTTGTGTGCCTGTCTGCGCCAGCTCGCCAAACCGACGACAATGCTGTTGCAGCGCCGGGCGGTCTTTTGCCCACGCCGTCAGATCTTCCAACGGTTGCGCCAGCACGGCCTTCAGTTGGGCATCCACCGGGAATTGCGCATCGTGGCGCGCCAGCGTTTTCTGTACCGCATTTTCCGGGCGATGGCTCAGTAAACGGTAGAGATAGAGTGGCCCGCCGGCTTTCGGACCGGTTCCGGATAAGCCTTCACCGCCAAACGGCTGCACACCGACCACCGCGCCCACCATATTGCGGTTCACATACAGGTTGCCGACATGCGCGCTCCCGGTGACCTGGGCGATGGTCTCATCAATACGGGTATGCACACCGAGGGTCAGACCGTAGCCGGACGCGTTAATCTGGCTGATCAACTGTTCCAACTGGTTACGGCGATAACGCACCACATGCAGCACCGGCCCGAAGATCTCTTTTTTCAGTTCGTCAAAACTCTCCAGCTCAATCAGCGTGGGCGCAACGAATGTGCCGGTGCGCCATTCGCGGGCATCTTCACTGTTTTCACGCACCGCCTGGAATACCGGGCGGCCTTTTGCCCGCATCGCCTGGATATGTTTATCAATGTTCTCTTTTGCTTCGGCATCAATCACCGGGCCAATGTCGGTGGTCAGGCGACCGGGGTTACCCATCCGGCACTCCGCCATCGCGCCACGCAACATGGTGAGTGTGTGATCGGCAATCTCATCTTGCAGGCAGAGCACACGCAGGGCCGAGCAGCGCTGACCGGCGCTGTCGAATGCGGAAGCCAGCACATCGATCACCACCTGCTCCGTGAGTGCTGAAGAGTCAACGATCATCGCGTTCATGCCGCCGGTTTCCGCAATCAGCGGCGTCGGGCGGCCTTGTGCATCCAGGCGGGTGGCGATAGTGCGTTGTAGCAGCATGGCGACGTCGGTTGAACCGGTAAACATGACACCGCGCACCCGCGCATCGCCTGTAAGCTGCGCGCCAACGGTCTCGCCGCGCCCCGGCAGCAGTTGCAGGACGCCAGCAGGAACACCGGCTTCCAGCAGGATCGCCACGCCTTGTGCTGCGATCAACGGTGTTTGTTCAGCCGGTTTTGCCAGCACGCTGTTGCCCGCCGCCAGGGCGGCAGCAATCTGCCCGGTGAAGATAGCCAGTGGGAAGTTCCACGGGCTGATGCAAACCACCGGTCCCAGCGGGCGGTGTGTCTCGTTGTCGAAATCCGCGTGCACCTGCCCGGCGTAGTAGCGCAGGAAGTCGACGGCTTCACGCACTTCGGCGATGGCATTACTGAAGGTTTTACCGGATTCGCGCACCAGAATGCCAATCAACTGCTGCATCTGATCTTCCATCAGTACCGCTGCGCGCTCAAGAATGGCGGCGCGCTCCTGCGGCGGCGTGGCAAACCAGATGGGCGCATGGCTGACGGCATTCTCCAGCGCCTGATTCACGTGGGCTTCGCTGGCTTCAACCACATAACCCACGATATCTTTCGGCTCGGCCGGGTTAATCACTGGCTGCGATTCGCCTTCTGTGATCGCCTGTTCCAGCATCGGGCGGGCGTACCATTTTTGCGCGGCGCTATTGAGCAGTGCAGAGGAGAGGGAGGCCAGGCGGTGTTCATTCGCCAGATCCAGCCCGGCCGAGTTGATCCGTCCCTCGCCATACAACGCGCGGGGCAGGGCAATCTTCGGATGCGGCAGCCCGACGAGGCCCTCCTGCGCGGCGAGTTTTTCCACTTCGGCGACCGGATCCGCGACCAGGGCGTCCAGCGGCAGTGTGTTGTCGGCAATACGGTTAACAAAAGAGGTGTTGGCACCGTTTTCCAGCAGACGACGCACCAGGTAAGCCAGCAGCGTTTCGTGCGTACCGACCGGGGCATAAATGCGGCACGGGCGGTTGAGTTTGCCCTCGGCCACTTTACCGACCACCTGTTCGTACAGCGGTTCCCCCATGCCATGCAGGCACTGGAACTCATACTGTCCTGGGTAGTAGTTCTGCCCGGCCAGTTGATAAATGGCCGCCAGCGTATGGGCGTTGTGGGTCGCGAACTGGGGGTAGATCAGGTTCGGCACAGCCAGTAATTTTTTCGCGCAGGCGAGGTAGGAGACATCGGTATAGACCTTACGGGTGTAGACCGGATAGCCTTCCAGCCCTTCCATTTGCGCGCGCTTAATTTCGCTGTCCCAGTACGCGCCTTTTACCAGACGGATCATCAACCGGCGACGGCTGCGGGTGGCTAAATCCGTCAGGTAGTCAATCACAAACGGGCAGCGTTTCTGGTAGGCCTGGATCACGAACCCGATGCCGTTCCAGCCGGCCAGTTCCGGTTCAAAGCAGAGTTTTTCCAGCAGATCGAGGGAGATTTCCAGACGATCGGCCTCTTCGGCATCGATATTGATGCCAATATCATACTGGCGCGCCAACAACGTCAGTGATTTCAGGCGCGGGTAAAGTTCGTCCATCACCCGATCGTACTGCGCGCGGCTGTAACGCGGGTGTAGTGCGGAGAGTTTGATGGAGATGCCCGGCCCTTCATAAATGCCGCGCCCGTTGGAGGCTTTTCCGATGGCGTTAATCGCCTGCTGGTAAGAGACCATATAGGCCTGCGCATCGGCGGCGGTCAGCGCGGCTTCGCCGAGCATGTCGTAGGAGTAGCGGAAACCTTTCTCTTCCAGTTTTCGCGCATTGGCCAGCGCTTCGGCGATGGTTTCGCCGGTGACAAATTGCTCACCCATCAGACGCATCGCCATGTCGACGCCTTTGCGGATCAGCGGCTCGCCGCTTTTGCCGATAATACGGTTCAGCGCGTGGGAGAGGTTGGCTTCGTTATGTGTGGAGACCAGACGACCGGTAAACAGCAATCCCCAGGTGGCGGCGTTAACGAACAGCGACGGACTGCGGCCGATATGGGATTGCCAGTTGCCGTTACTGATTTTGTCGCGGATCAGCGCATCGCGTGTGGCTTTGTCCGGAATACGCAACAGCGCTTCGGCAAGGCACATCAGCGCCACACCTTCCTGTGAAGAGAGGGAGAACTCCTGCAACAGGCTTTGCACCATGCCCGCCCGCCCGGATGCCGTTTTCTGATTGCGGAGTTTTTCGGCTAACTGGTAAGCGAGTTTATGGGCGCTGTCGGCCACCGGCTGCGGCAGACGGGCCTGTTCCAGCAACATTGGCACGGCGTCGGTTTCCGCCCAGCGCCAGGCACCGGTAATGGCGGCGCGGGAAACGGATTGCGGCAGGATCTGCTCAGCGAAGTCAAGGAACGGCTGGTGGCTCTCATCAAGGGTCAGATTCGGTTCTTCATCCTGCGTGCCGCGGCTTTGCGTACCCGCCAGTTCCGGCAGCGCGTCATTGCTTTCCAGCTTTTCCAGGTAATTAAAAATGGCTTGCTTAATCAGCCAGTGCGGCGTGCGGTCGATTGTGGCTGCTGCGGCTTTGATCCTTTCGCGTGTTGCGTCATCAAGCTTGACCCCCATGGTGGTGGTGCCCATGCTTTGCTCCTGTTTTTACGTTGTTTTGCGGTTCAGGCTGAAATATCCACCATGTTGCAACTTTGTGCAACCTTGTTAAATGTGACCGGGTTGGCAACGTAGAAAATGAATGAAATGTTAATTGCTGGTAACGGGGGAGGGCGCTGCATATTTCGCTGTCGATCCAGGTTTTATGCGGCACATAACACTTTTTTAAGGTGCAACCTTTAAAAGTGTGACACAGTGCAACCTATCGCGAAATCTTATTAAGCACAGGATGAATTTGATGTAAATGCTGTGTTAAATCAATTGTGAATAAGCGAGCCTTCCGGCAGGATACGGTCGCCGCAAACGACAAGTACGCACCACCACCCCGTTCCGGTGATGGATAAAAACGGCAAACAAGACATTTGCCGACAAGAATTCTGGAGACCTTTTAATGGCAATTAGCACACCGATGCTGGTGACCTTTCTTATTTATATCTTTGGCATGATATTGATTGGGTTTATCGCCTGGCGTTCGACGAAAAACTTTGACGACTATATTCTCGGCGGTCGTCGTCTTGGGCCTCTGGTGACGGCACTGTCCGCCGGCGCTTCTGACATGAGCGGCTGGCTGCTGATGGGCTTGCCGGGTGCGATTTTTATTTCCGGTATTTCCGAAAGCTGGATTGCCATTGGCCTGACCCTCGGCGCATGGATCAACTGGAAGCTGGTGGCCGGTCGTCTGCGCGTTCACACCGAAGCGAACAATAACGCACTGACATTACCGGATTATTTCACCGGTCGTTTTGAAGATAAAAGCCGCCTGCTGCGTATTATTTCGGCGGTGGTGATCCTCGTGTTCTTCACGATTTATTGTGCTTCCGGGATTGTAGCGGGCGCGCGTCTGTTTGAAAGCACCTTCGGCATGAGCTACGAAACGGCGCTGTGGGCCGGGGCGGCAGCGACAATCATCTACACCTTTATTGGCGGCTTCCTGGCCATTAGCTGGACCGATACGGTTCAGGCCAGCCTGATGATTTTTGCCCTGATCCTGACGCCGGTGATTGTGATCATTGCCGTGGGCGGTTTTGGTGACTCGCTGGACGTTATCAAACAGAAAAGCCTTGAAAACGTCGATATGCTCAAGGGGTTGAATTTTGTCGCTATTCTGTCGCTGATGGGATGGGGACTGGGCTACTTCGGGCAGCCGCATATCCTGGCGCGTTTTATGGCGGCAGATTCCCACCACACCATTGTGCATGCCCGTCGTATCAGCATGACATGGATGATCCTGTGCCTTGGCGGCGCGGTTGCTGTCGGCTTTTTCGGCATTGCCTATTTCAGCAACAACCCGTCGGTCGCGGGCGCGGTGAATCAGAACGCCGAACGTGTGTTTATTGAACTGGCGCAGTTGCTGTTTAACCCGTGGATTGCGGGGGTACTGCTGTCGGCGATCCTCGCGGCGGTGATGTCGACGCTGAGCTGCCAGTTGCTGGTGTGTTCAAGCGCGATTACCGAAGATTTCTACAAAGCCTTTCTGCGTAAAGGCGCGAGCCAGACTGAGCTGGTTTGGGTCGGGCGCGCCATGGTGCTGTTGGTGGCGTTGATTGCCATTGCGCTGGCGGCCAACCCGGAAAACCGTGTCCTCGGCCTGGTCAGCTATGCCTGGGCAGGCTTTGGCGCAGCGTTTGGCCCGGTCGTGCTGTTCTCGGTGATGTGGTCGCGTATGACGCGTAACGGCGCGCTGGCGGGGATGGTGATTGGCGCCGTAACGGTGCTGGTGTGGAAACAGTACGCATGGCTGGGTCTGTACGAAATTATTCCGGGCTTTATTTTCGGCAGTATCGGCATTGTGGTGTTCAGCTTGCTGGGCAAAGCACCTTCTGCGGCAATGCAGCAGCGTTTTGCTGAAGCCGACGCACATTACCGCACTGCACCGCCGTCCCGTTTACAGGCGGAGTAAATCTGGTTGCATGAAAAACCCGCTTCGGCGGGTTTTTTTATTGCTAAATCAGTGCAATTACGCTGATATCTCACCACAAATAACAATGAGGATAGCAACATGAAGTTAAAGACAGGATTCACTGCACTGGTGATGGTGGGCGTACTGGCAGGGTGCGTGGCGCCTGCACCGAAACAGGCGGCTACGGCGGCGGTGCAAAGCTGTAAAGCGGATAACCAAATGCAGCAAACGACGCTCTATTTCGGTTTAAGTCGCCCGGCGGGGAAAGCGATCACCGGTCAGGAGTGGCAGCAATTTGTTGATGGCGATGTCACGCCGCGCTTTCGCGAGGGGTTGACGGTGTTTGATGCGCATGGACAGTGGTTGGGCAATGACGGGAAAGTCGCGCGTGAAGAGAGTAAAGCGTTAATGCTGATCCACGGTACCGATGCGCAAAGCGAGGCGAAAATCGAAGCGCTGCGTGGCATTTACAAATCACGCTTTGCCCAGGAATCGGTGATGCGTGTCGATCAGCCGGTTTGCGTGCAGTTTTAACGAAAATCCCTCTCCCGCAGGAGAGGGAATACACTCAGAGCACGACGCCCGCAAATGCAGCGGACAGCAGGCTCACCAGCGTTGCGCCGTAGACCAGACGCAGGCCGAAACGGGAAACGGCGTTGCCTTGTGGTTCGTTCAGGCCCTTAATTGCACCTGCGACGATGCCGATAGAGGCAAAGTTGGCAAACGACACCAGGAACACCGAGAGAATACCCAGCCCACGCGGCGTCATTTCTGCGGCAATTTTTTGCAGTTCGATCATCGCCACAAATTCGTTCGCCACCAGTTTGGTTGCCATAATGCTGCCTGCGTGCAGGGCATCGCTCAGCGGGATGCCGATAAGCCAGGCCAGCGGATAGAACACATAGCCGAGGATCTGCTGGAAGCTGATGCCGAACAGTGTGCTGAAAAGCGCGTTGATTGCGCTGATTAACGCAATAAAGCCAATCAGCATTGCCAGAATGATCATCGCCACTTTAAAACCGGCCAGAATATACTCGCCGAGCATCTCAAAGAAACTTTGCGACTCGTGAAGTTTTTCCAGTTTGATTTCAGCTTCGGCTTCCGGGCGTGTCGGGTTTATTACCGACAGCACAATAAAGGTGCTGAACATATTCAGGATCAACGCCGCGACAACGTATTTGGCATCCAGCATGGTCATATATGCCCCCACGATGGACAGCGATACCGTCGACATGGCCGTGGCGGCCATGGTGAACAGGCGGCGTGAGGAGATGTCTGACAGTATCCCTTTATAGGCAATGAAGTTTTCTGACTGACCGAGGATCAGTGAACTGACGGCGTTAAAAGATTCCAGCTTACCCATACCATTTAGTTTCGACAGCAGGGTGCCTATCAGACGAATAAAAATGGGCAGAATACGCCAGTGCTGCAAAATACCAATCAGCGCGGAAATAAACACGATAGGGCACAGGACGCCAAGGAAAATAAACGCTAACCCTTTTTCGCTCATACCGCCGAAAACAAAACCGGTGCCTTCGCCGGCAAATTTCAGCAGCGCTTCAAAGAAGCCGGAAACATATTTAATCAGCGTCAGGCCGCTCTGGGCATGTAAAAAGAACCATGCCAGCGCTAACTCAATCACAATCAGTTGCAGAATAAAACGGATGCGGATTTGTCGGCGGTCGAAACTGACCAGCCAGGCCAGCGCAAGGATCACCACTAACGCCAGCAGAAAGTGCAGAAAATTGATCATATCTCTAAAGGGGCAGGTAAACAGGAGGTTTATTTAGCCATAGCGGCGGCGTGCGGTAAATATAAAGTTAAAGTTTTGTAAGCTAAGTTTTTGCAGTATTTCAACCACTTCTGCATAAAGCCCCGGCCTGCACGGCTAGCCCGCTATGCGTTTACATCCGGTTATCATTCTCATCATTTTTCGCTTGAGTTTCCACGCGCCGTAATGATAATCACTATCACAAGAATTTACTTTTCTTTGCAACCACTGACTGCGCATGACATTAGGGGCGTCTTCCATGTTTGTTCCATTTCTCATTATGTTACGTGAAGGCCTCGAAGCGGCGCTGATCGTTAGCCTGATCGCCAGCTACCTCAAACGTACACACCGGGGGCGCTGGATTGGCGTGATGTGGATTGGTGTGTTCCTCGCTTCGGCTCTGTGCCTTGGCCTGGGCATTGCCATTAACGAAACCACGGGAGAGTTTCCGCAGCGAGAACAGGAGCTGTTCGAAGGGATTGTTGCGGTGATTGCTGTTGTGATCCTCACCTGGATGGTGTTCTGGATGCGCAAAGTGTCGCGTAACGTCAAAGTGCAACTGGAGCAGGCGGTAGATAACGCACTGGCGCGCGGCAACAACCATGGCTGGGCGCTGATCATGATGGTCTTTTTCGCCGTGGCGCGTGAGGGACTGGAATCGGTATTTTTCCTGCTGGCCGCATTCCAGCAGGATGTGGGCATATGGCCGCCTGTTGGCGCGATACTGGGTCTTGCGACGGCGGTGGTGCTCGGTTTTCTGCTCTACTGGGGCGGTATTCGTCTCAATCTGGGCGCGTTTTTCAAATGGACCAGCCTGTTTATTCTGCTGGTTGCCGCAGGGCTGGCTGCCGGTGCGATTCGCGCCTTTCATGAAGCCGGTTTGTGGAACCATTTCCAGGATGTGGCCTTCGATTTAAGCAACGTTCTGACCACGCATTCACTCACCGGCACCTTGCTGGAGGGGATCTTTGGCTATCAGGAAACGCCGAGCGTGAGCGAAGTGTTCACCTATTTCCTCTATCTGATCCCGGCACTGGTACTGTTTTTTATGCCACCACGCGGCGGTTCGCAGCCTTCCAGGGCTGCGCCGTAATCTCGCTTATCGGTTGTTCTGGTTACAACAAACTTATTTAAGGGAAGGGTCATGGCAATTCATTTTCGTCGTAGTGCATTACAGGTAGGGATCGCCGCGCTGTTTTCTTGCGCGTTTGCGGCGCAGGCCGCGGATATTCCGCAGGTGAAAGTCACGGTCACAGACAAGCAGTGTGAGCCGATGAACCTGACGGTGAACGCGGGTAAAACACAGTTTGTGATCGTTAACCACAGCCAGAAAGCGCTGGAGTGGGAGATCCTCAAAGGCGTGATGGTGGTGGAAGAGCGCGAGAACATTGCGCCAGGCTTTAGCCAGAAACTGACGGCTAACCTGCAACCGGGCGAATATGACATGACCTGCGGTCTGTTAACCAACCCGAAAGGCAAGCTGATTGTGAAGGGCGAAGCCACTGCCGATGCGGCAAAAGGCGAAGCGCTGCTGAGCCTCAGCACGGCGATTGCCGACTATAAAGCCTATGTGGTCGCGGAAACCGCTCAGCTTGTGACGGGCACCAAAGCCTTTACGGACGCCGTGAAATCCGGGGATATCGAAAAAGCGAAAGCCCTGTATGCTCCGACCCGCCAACACTACGAGCGCATTGAGCCGATTGCCGAGCTGTTCTCCGATCTGGATGGCAGCATCGATGCCCGTGAAGATGATTACGAACATAAAGCCGCCGATCCGAAATTCACCGGTTTCCACCGTCTGGAAAAAGCGCTGTTTGGCGACAATAGCACCAAAGATATGGGCCACTATGCCGATCAGCTCTACACCGATGTGGCTGATTTGCAGACCCGCATTAATGAGCTGGCGTTCCCGCCATCAAAAGTGGTTGGCGGCGCAGCCGGTCTGATTGAAGAAGTGGCGGCGAGCAAAATCAGCGGCGAAGAAGATCGCTACAGCCACACAGACCTGTGGGATTTCCAGGCGAACGTCGACGGGGCGCAGAAAATTGTTGATCTGCTGCGTCCGCAGTTGCAGAAAAATAACAGCGGACTGCTGGCCAAAGTCGATGCCAACTTCAAAAAAGTGGACACCATTCTGGCGAAATACCGCACTAAAGATGGTTATGAAACGTATGACAAGCTGACCGATGCGGATCGCAATGCGCTGAAAGGGCCGATTACCACGCTTGCCGAAGATCTCGCACAATTACGCGGCGTGCTGGGACTGGATTAAACCATGAGTGAACATGATAACAGCGGCGTCAGTGAGCCTTCCCGACGCCGTTTATTAAAAAGTATGGGCGCGCTGGGAGGCGCGCTTGCGCTGACAGGCGGATGCCCGATCGCCCACGCGGCGAAACCGCAAAGCGCGCCAGGCACGCTCTCTCCTGACGCGCGCAATGAAAAACAGCCGTTTTTCGGTGCGCATCAGGCCGGTATTTTAACGCCGCAGCAGGCCTCCATGATGCTGGTGGCATTTGATGTTCTGGCGGCGGATAAAGCCGACCTGGAGCGTCTGTTCCGCTTATTGACGCAGCGTATTGCTTTCCTTACCGCTGGCGGCCCGGCGCCGGATACGCCAAACCCGCGTTTGCCGCCACTGGATTCCGGGATTCTTGGGTCGTACATTGCGGCGGACAATCTGACGGTGACGGTGTCCGTTGGGCAGTCGCTGTTTGATAAGCGCTTTGGTTTAAGCGCCCTGATGCCGAAGACGCTGCAAAAAATGGCGCGTTTCCCCAACGATTCTCTTGATGCCGCGTTATGCCATGGCGATCTGCTGATCCAGATTTGCGCCAACACGCAGGATACGGTGATCCATGCATTGCGCGATCTGATCAAACACACGCCGGATTTACTCAGTGTGCGCTGGAAGCGGGAAGGGTTTATCTCCGATCATGCCGCGCGCAGTAAAGGAAAAGAGACGCCGATTAACCTGCTGGGCTTTAAGGACGGCACCGCCAATCCGGACAGCAGCAACAACGCGCTGATGGACGAGGTGGTGTGGGTGACCGGCGATCAGGGTGAGCCGGCATGGGCGGTAGGCGGCAGCTATCAGGCGGTACGTATCATTCAGTTCCATGTGGAGTTTTGGGATCGTACGCCGCTGAAAGAGCAGCAGACTATTTTCGGGCGCGACAAGCATTCCGGCGCGCCGCTGGGCATGCAAAATGAGCATGATGTCCCGGATTACACCCGCGATCCGGACGGCGATGTGATTGCGCTCGACAGCCATATTCGTCTGGCAAACCCACGTACCAAAGAGACGCAATCAAGCCTGATGATGCGCCGTGGTTATAGCTACTCGCTCGGCGTGACGCACTCCGGGCAGCTGGATATGGGGCTGTTGTTTGTCTGCTACCAGCACGATCTGGAAAAAGGTTTTCTTACGGTACAAAAACGCCTGAATGGCGAGGCGCTGGAGGAGTATATTCGCCCGATTGGCGGCGGTTACTTCTTTGTGTTGCCGGGCGTGAAAGACGCCAGTCGCTACCTTGCACAATCTCTTCTCGAATCGTAAAGATCCTATCCTGCCCGCTACAGGGCAGGATATTCTGTTATCTGTAGCATTCGGACATACTTTTTCTGCCATCCAGATATCATTTTTTCGTATTAGAAAGTATCTGTTATCTTTCTGTAATATTCGTAGCAGACACTTTCTGCAACGACGCAGCGGTCTTGCACGTTATGGTTTCGTAAAAATAATGTTGCAATGATGATAAGCTTTGATGTAATTAATTAAAGCGTTGAGACCCTGCGGTGATGACGTCACCAGGAGATCGCGGATGGTTAGGTCCTGTAGCGGACAAACAAAAAGACCACGCAAAAACCGGCACGGAGGTGCGACCTCCGGCAGCGACTTCTTCGCCCCTGAATTTTCCTCCTCTTTTTTCATCTCTCTTTCCAACGATGTGACAGACGATGCTGTTGTCTGTTCTGCCACGTCATTTACAAAGGCAAGCCATGGCTTACAAGGAAGCCAACCCTCAGACGTTCGTGCGCATAATCGCGTCGCTCATGGCGCGTGTGATGTAAACCAACAACTCAAGGTGCTATCCATGGGAAGACAAAAAGCAGTGATCAAAGCTCGTCGTGAAGCGAAACGCGTGCTGAGACGTGATTCACGCAGCCATAAACAACGTGAAGAAGAGTCGGTCACCTCGCTTGTGCAGATGAGTGGCGTAGAAGCAATTGGCATGGCGCGGGACAGCCGTGATACTTCTCCAATTGCCGCACGCAACGAAGCTCAGGAGCACTACCTGAATGCTATCGAGAGTAAACAACTGATCTTCGCAACTGGCGAAGCCGGATGCGGTAAAACCTGGATCAGCGCGGCGAAAGCGGCGGAGGCTCTGATCCATAAGGATGTGGAGAGGATTATTGTGACCCGGCCGGTCCTGCAAGCCGATGAAGATCTTGGCTTCTTACCCGGCGATATCTCGGAGAAGTTCGCGCCTTATTTCCGGCCCGTCTATGACGTGTTGGTAAAACGCCTGGGTGCGTCCTTTATGCAATACTGCCTGCGACCAGAGATCGGTAAGGTGGAGATCGCGCCGTTCGCCTATATGCGCGGACGTACCTTTGAAAATGCGGTGGTCATTCTTGATGAGGCTCAGAATGTCACGGCTGCGCAAATGAAAATGTTTTTAACGCGCCTCGGGGAAAACGTGACTGTCATCGTGAATGGCGACATTACCCAGTGTGACCTGCCTTCCGGCGTGAAGTCGGGCCTGAGCGATGCGCTGGCGCGTTTTGAGGAAGACGAGATGATCGGTGTCGTACGCTTTAACAAAGATGACTGCGTACGTTCCGCACTGTGTCAGCGCACGCTGAAAGCCTATGATTAATACCCTTATCTAACCCAAAAGCCCGGTCTGCTTAAGCAATACCGGGCTTTTGCTTTTATTCCCCCCTGGAATTTGCCTTCCGCATTCATAAAGTATGCCTGGTTCTTCGCCGATAACCGTTGAGGCGTTCGTCGCGCCCTATGTTTATTGTCTTTTGGGTAAGGATATCAACCAATGAAACCCCTTTTTACGCTCTCTGCGCTCGTGCTTTCCCTCATGCTGGCTGGTTGTAGTCATAAGCCTTTACCGCCAACTGAAAAAGTGGTGAAAACCACGGTTATCAAAGCTGACAATGGTTCCACGCTGAAGATTGATGGCTATGAACAATTAAAAACGGACTTCCATCAGTCAACCGATACCGCACTGCGCTACATCACACGTGCTGATACCAGCAAAGTGGCGGCACTGACAACATTGAGCTTTATTGTGGGCGCATTTGCCCCCGGTGGCTCTCAGGCGACCGGGTTTACGAAGTATGAACTGGTGGGGACGCCCATTACCACGTTGTCTAACCCGTCTGTGACGTATTTCAGTGAAGAGATGGAGAAGTCGCTGCAATCTTCCGTCGCAGAAAAAGCGGCCGGTCAGTTGCAACATCCGATTGAGATCCGGCCTTATGTCTGGATGCTGGTTTACGAAAATCTGTCTGGCGGGGAAAACTTTGAGCTGCACTATTCCACCATTATCACGCGCAGCAAAGATCACTCGACGAAGAAATATGATGTCGCCAGGCTGAACTGTACGCCAGAGCCGATTAAGGCACCGCTTGCTGAATGGGAAGCCAATAATTATCAGAAGGTTAATGATGTGACGCGCAGCTATATGGCGAGTTGCCTGCGGGATTTCAATGAAACCAAAGATCAGTTTTTGCAGTAAGAGTTGGGAAAGCGTACTTCGTGGGAAGTGCTCTCTACAAACCGGGTAGGGTGAATCCGTTCCGAGGTCTGATAAAGCGAAGTGCAGGTTCCGGGGCGAGGGTTTTCATTCCCCCTTTTCGGGAGGATATAAAAGAAAAGAGCCGGTACTTTCGTACAGGCTCTCATCTGAAATGATGGCGGTGAGGGGGGATTGACTCGCTTCGCTCGCCCTGCGGGCAGCCTCCTCGCGGGCTCGTCATCTGTCCAACGGACAATTGTCCGTTGTCGGACCCCGGTCGGGGATTCTCATCCCCCCTGTGCGGGAGAATATAAAAGAAAAGAGCCGGTACTTTCGTACAGGCTCTCATCTGCGGG
>NZ_JBOBHR010000008.1:0-253233 GCF_050587465.1 Kosakonia sp. N21
CCTGAAAGGGAGAGGGAGAAAACCCGCACCATTCTGTACACTCGCCCTGTTATTGAAGGACCCGTGAGGGGAAATCCGCGCCATTCGGTACACCTGCCCTGTTATCGAAGGACCTGCGAGGGGAAAACCCGCGCCATTCTGTACACTCGCCCTGTTATTGAAGGACCTGTGAGGGGAAATCCGCAGCGATCTGTTCCCTCTCCCCTTTGGGGAGAGGGTTAGGGTGAGGGGAAAAGGGCGTTATTGCGGATACGGCACCCAGTCACCGCCGTTCAGACGTACATAAGGCTTATCCTGATACTGAATAACCACCGCGTTCGCATTCTCCGATACCGGTGCGGTCTGCGGCAGATTGCCGATCAACTGCTGCCAGTTCACGCTATCCTGGGTGAAGATCTTCCCGTCCAGCACGCGCGTGACAATTTCCGAAATCGCAAGGAAACTGCTCGGCTGGTCAATTTCCAGCGGCGCGCCCTGATGCGGCGCTTTCATGCCAAAGAACTTAATCGCGGCTGGCACGTTGGTGATTGACGGGCTGGGGATATCGCGCAAGCCGGAAACCTGCATCTTATCGCCCTGCAACGCCGCGCCATGTTCCGGCACCAGTACCACCATCACTTTGTGCCCGGATTTTTCCAGTTGAGTGAAGAAAGCATCCAGCTCATCGAACAGCTTCTGCGCCCGCAACTTGTAATCCGCGCTTTTGCGATCGCCCGGATAGTGGTTGCCATCGTGCAGCGGCAGCAGGTTGTAGAAGGTCGCGGTGCGTTTACCCTGGTTAGTGGCCTCTGACTCCATCCAGCGATTCAGCACGGCGGTATCGTCAAAGACTGGCGAGCCGTCAAAGGAGAGCAGGACTGGTGGCAGACCCGCCTGGTTCATCAGCGGCACTTGTACACCGCCGTTGTCGCGGATCTCTTTCAGGAAGCCGCCGAATTCGCCGTTGTGATCCATCATCAACTGCTGGGTAAAACCCAGTTTCGCCAGATTATCAAACAGATAGCATTGTGCGCCTGCCTGCTGATAGAGGTTTTTATGCGACGACTGACCGCAGCTTGCACGTAACAGGCGAATGGCCGCCGGGCCGCTATAGGCGGTGGCGGAGTTAAAGTGCTTAAACACCATATCGAAGTGTGACCACAGCGGATGCGACATCAGCCCGGCAGCTTCGATATCTGCCCAGGAGAGCGAGCAGATGTTGATGATCAGCAGGTCGAAAGGCTGTGAGTCTGCTGCCAGCTCGGTCGGGAAGGTGCTATGACGTTTCTCTTCCGATGCGTAGAAACTGGCCAGCCAGGCGTTGAGATTTTCAGACGTTGGCGGAGCTGTTTGCGCCGGAATATCGCCAACCACTGGTGTATCCCCCGCCGTTGCGACGGTTGCCGCCGCCGCGCCGCCAGTGGTAGTCACCGTGGTGGTCGGCTGGCCTCCGGGCCATAACGAGAAGGCCGGGCCGGTGAGGGTCAGCACGTTCAGCCAGATCATCAACGCAACGACAAACACCGTCACGCGGATCCACTGCGACAAAAAGAGCCAGGCAATCAGCAGAACAAACAACGCACCGACCATTTGCCAGTTAATAAAACGCAGCGCCAGGTCAGCCAGGTAACTGGCGCTGAATCCGGCAACCTGCGAACCCTGACTCATAATGCTTTCCAGCCCCGGCAGCCAGGTATCGTGCCAGAACAGCCCGAAGCCGACAGGAAGGGCAACCCAGTGGCGCAGGCGGTGCAGACGCAGGTTGGGCAGCGGCATCAGCAGGAATGCCATAAACACCAGGTTCAGCAGGGGATGAAAATTAAGGTATCCCGCCCACAGCAGACCGAACTTCACCAGAAAATAGAAGTTCCAACCGGAAAGGCCGCGCCAGTATTGCCACAGCGGCGAAGGCGCTGGAGAGGTCGTTGTATGATTAGTCATGTTTACGGTCTGCCTTGACGAGCGATTCCCGGCGCAAAGTACCGATTGGTTTCACATAGCGGGGTTTGGAGAAAGTTAAACGAAGCGCGGTGCGGATCGGGCGCGACCAGTGTCGGGCAAGATACCCCAACGGGAAGAAGATCAACGCGCACAACACAATGAGCTGAACGATATCGCCAATCGACATCATGATGTACGCTCCGTGTTTTCGCTGAGTAACCGGTAATGTTCCGGGATGCGGCGCCAGGCGGTGCCATCGTGTTCTGCATTGATCACTTTCTTCGTTTCACTCGTGACGATTAACGGTTTTGCCCACTGATCCGGCGTCAGCGTGCGCATTTGCACCAGCTCGGCGGCAATCTGGTTATCTTCGAACCACACCATACGGTTGGAGAAGATGTCCGCCGTTGGCAGCGGAAAAATATGGTTCAGCGCGGTATCGAGATCGTTGACCCGGCAGAATGATAAAAACAGCACCAGCCGGTTATCGCCAATGCTCACGATATCCCCGGTGCGGTTTGTTCGGCACAGGGTGAGCGCTTGCTCAACGCGAATTCCCGGCACCGGTCGCAGGGCGACCATCACCCCTTTGCCATCTGCGGGTAAAAGCGGGTTATTGACCATATTGCTGACGGCATCGCAGAACGTACCCCACGGCTGGAAACCGCGCAGTTTCAGCGGTTGGGTCATCGACAGCAGCGTGGTGATATCTTCCGGCACGAGACGGTTGAACAGCTGACCCTGAACGCTTTCAATTAACGTTAAACAGCGCGACAACGGGGCATTCCACGGGATAACCATATTGGCTCCGCAGCCCAGCAACAGTCGCTCATCCGTGGCGCGCAGGCTGGCGTGGCTTTCACGGACAATGATTTTCAGGCCGCTACCGCGTTGGCGACGCAGCGTGTGGATTTGCCGCGCAATGCTGTCTATTTGATTATTTTGCGTGAGCGCAAATATCAATGTTGCCGCCTGGCTGGCACGGGCTTCTTCAAATAACGCTTCGTTAGTTTCAAATAATGACCAGTATTCAGAAAGCGGCGGCGCGCCTTCCAATACAGTAATATTACTTAAGATTCGCTTTTCATCGCTGCGCGGTTGGACGGATGTTTCTTCCCGTTCCGCTAATTGCCAGCGTCCTTTAACATTAAGGATCTGAAGCTGTTGCCGGGCGCTAACCCCTTTTTCATTACACCACCAGGCAACGTCATAAACATGTAAATCATTCTGATAGCGTAAACTGGCCAGGCCAAATAATGTGCGATATTCGCTCATCAGAATCGACGTCTGTTTATCGCTGTTGCCGCTGGGGTTAATTATCAGCAGTGCGCATTTATGGTATTTCGCCCATGCGTGAGTTTTTTCCAGCCATCTTTGCAAATTAGCCACGGGAATATTCTGAAAGGCATTGTTGGCGCAGAGCAGGATCAGTAAATAATTTTCAGGCTCCACTGAACACAGTAAATCGCGGGTGAAAAAGTATAGACCATTTTCCCGATTTGGCATGGAAAATAGCTGGACTTTTTCTGGTCCGTGATCGTTATCCAGATGGATGATTTTATGCAGATCGTGGCCCATGCCAATTATTGCGACTTTTGCTTCTTTATCTTGTGTCGCAATGGTCTGATTTATAAGATTAATCGCATCCTGTTCGCGATCGGCATTTAACCACCAGACGCCGCCTGCGGGCATATGACGTAATTCATCCCATAACGACTGGATTCCAATAGAAAATACGGGGTCCACGATGTCCCTCTTACAGAGAATTTAACTGTATCTCAGTTTACTAGCGTAAGCGAAGAAATAAACCTAACATTGAAATTAAAGAACATCAGATTTAGCATGTAAACGAATTTTCTCAGGCGCGATTGTCTTGCCTCATTTGCTCAAGTGCTTTTTATTCATAGGGATCGGTTAAACATGCATAGCGATGAATTCAAAACTCAGACAGATCCCACGCTGGGCTACACATTTCAAAATGATTTTCTGGCGCTGAGCAAAGCATTTTCATTGCCTGAAATAGATTATGCCGATATTTCCCAACGAGAACAGTTGGCGGCAGCTATTAAGCGTTGGCCACTGCTTGCTGAATTCGCCCGTCAACAATAAGGGAGCCATGAATGGCCATCTTGGGATTACAGGGGATACGCGGTGGCGTGGGTACAACATCAATCACTGCGGCTCTGGCCTGGTCATTGCAATTATTAGGCGAGTCGGTGCTCGTTATTGACGCGTGCCCCGATAATCTTCTGCGCCTGTCATTTAATGTCGATTTCGATCATAACGGCGGTTGGGCGCGTGCTTTACTGGATGGTCAGGACTGGCGTGATGCGGGGCTGCGTTACACCTCTCAACTTGATGTCTTGCCTTTTGGCCGCCTTACGACAAGCGAATGGGAAAATAGCCAGCGACTGCCCGACGTGCTTAACGCGCTCACCTCTATTCTGCAGGCGCTGCAAACGCAGCAGCAGTATCAGTGGGTATTAATCGACCTGCCGCATGGCTATTCGCCACTGGCTCGCCAGTTTATTGAGCAGTGCGATCATACGCTGACCATTATCAAGCCGGACACGAACTGCCACGTGCGTCTGCACCAGCAGGTTTTACCGGTGGGCACGCATATTCTGATAAACGATCTGCGCGTCGGCAGTCAGCTACAGGATGACCTCTGGCAGGTGTGGTTACAAAGCCAGCGACGAATGCTGCCAATCTATATTCATCGCGATGAAGCGATGGCGGAATGCATGGCGTCAAAACAGCCGCTGGGCGAATACCGTGCCGATGCGCTGGCGGCGGAAGAGGTGTTAACGCTGGCGAACTGGTGCCTGCTGCATTGTGCGCAAACGCGTGCGGACAGCGGGGAGCCCGCAAGGAGCCCGCAATGAGTCGTCTGTCCGCCTGGTTGCTGATCCCACCGGTTAGCGCGCGTTTAAGCGAGCGCTATCAGCACTATCGCCGTCATGGCGCCTCCGGGTTCAGCGCGGCCTCCGGCTGCTTCTGGGCGATACTCGCATGGATGTTTATTCCGCTGGAGCATCCGCGCTGGCAGCTGTTGCGTGCGCAGCAACATCAGTTATTTCCGCATATCGATCCTGACAAACCCCGCCCTCTCGACCCGGCGCGCTATCTGGTGCAAACCCTTTGGCTGTTAGTCACCTTGCCCTGGGGACCGCCGAAATCCGCGCGTCGTCAGCGTTTTGCCCGGGCTCGCGCGTTGCGTGGGCGCTGGTATCACTGGCTGGATAGTCTGCCGGCACGGGTAACGCAACGTACCGGTCACCTCGACCACAAAAAAGAGCTGGCGCATATTCATCCGCGCGTCCGGCGTTTCATTCTTGGCGTGGTGGTTGTCTTCTCGCTGGTTTTGGCAATTTTGTGTATTACACAGCCCTTTAACCCGCTTTCGCAGTTTGTGTTCCTGATGCTGCTATGGGGTGTGGCCTTGCTGGTGCGGCGCATTCCGGGGCGCTTCTCGGCGTTAATGTTGATTGTTCTGTCGCTCACCGTTTCCTGTCGTTATATCTGGTGGCGTTATACCTCGACGCTGAACTGGAACGATCCGGTCAGTCTGGTATGCGGTCTGATACTGCTGTTTGCGGAAACCTACGCCTGGATTGTGCTGATCCTCGGTTATTTCCAGGTGGTGTGGCCGCTCAATCGCCAGCCGGTGCCGCTGCCGAAAGAGATGGCGCTGTGGCCCTCGGTGGATATCTTCGTGCCCACCTATAACGAAGATTTAAGCGTGGTGAAAAACACCATTTACGCGTCATTGGGCATTGACTGGCCGAAAGATAAACTCAAAATCTGGATCCTCGACGATGGCGGCCGCGACGAGTTTCGCGTCTTCGCCAACACCGTTGGGGTGGAGTACATCGCGCGCACCACTCACGAACACGCCAAAGCCGGGAATATCAACAATGCCCTGAAGTATGCGAAGGGCGAGTTTGTGTCGATTTTCGACTGCGACCATGTGCCCACGCGCTCGTTTCTGCAAATGACCATGGGCTGGTTCCTGAAAGAGAAAAAACTGGCGATGATGCAGACGCCGCACCATTTTTTCTCGCCGGATCCGTTTGAACGTAACCTTGGGCGTTTTCGTAAAACGCCGAACGAAGGCACGCTGTTCTATGGCCTGGTGCAGGACGGCAACGACATGTGGGACGCCACCTTCTTCTGCGGTTCTTGTGCGGTGATCCGTCGTGAAGCGTTGGATCAAATCGGCGGTATTGCGGTAGAAACCGTCACCGAAGATGCGCACACCTCCCTGCGTTTACACCGCCTGGGCTACACCTCCGCGTATATGCGAATTCCGCAGGCGGCAGGGCTGGCGACGGAGAGTTTGTCTGCGCATATTGGTCAGCGTATTCGCTGGGCGCGCGGCATGGTGCAGATCTTCCGCCTCGATAACCCGCTGTTCGGCAAAGGGCTAAAGCTCGGGCAGAGACTGTGCTATGTCAATGCTATGTTTCACTTCTTGTCCGGCATTCCTCGACTGATCTTCCTGACCGCGCCGCTGGCGTTTTTGCTGCTGCATGCCTACATCATTTATGCCCCGGCGCTGATGATCGCGCTGTTCGTTCTGCCGCATATGATCCACGCCAGCCTGACCAACTCGAAAATTCAGGGCAAATACCGTCACTCCTTCTGGAGCGAGATTTATGAAACGGTGCTGGCCTGGTATATCGCACCGCCAACGATGGTGGCGCTCTTTAACCCGCATAAAGGCAAGTTTAACGTCACGGCGAAAGGCGGCCTGGTGGAAGAAGAGTATGTGGATTGGGTGATTTCCCGTCCCTATATCTACCTGGTGCTGATTAACGTGCTCGGTCTGGCGGTTGGCGTATGGCGCTACTTCTACGGGCCGGAAAACGAAATCCTGACGGTCTTCGTCAGTATGGCGTGGGTGTTCTACAACATGGTTATTCTCGGCGGCGCGGTGGCGGTATCGGTGGAGAGCAAGCAGGTTCGCCGGGCGCACAGGGTGGAAATGTCCATGCCCGCGGCAATTGCCCGCGAAGATGGCCATCTTTTCTCCTGTACCGTGCATGACTTCTCTGACGGCGGTCTGGGCATCAAGATCAACGGCCAGGCGCAGGTGCTTGAAGGGCAACGCGTGAACCTGTTGCTGAAGCGCGGTCGGCAAGAGTACGTCTTTCCCACGACCGTGGCGCGCGTCTCCGGCAATGAGGTCGGTCTGCAACTGATGCCGCTGACCACCAAACAGCATATCGATTTTGTGCAGTGTACGTTTGCCCGTGCCGACACATGGGCGTTGTGGCAGGACAGTTTTCCGGAAGATAAACCACTGGAAAGCCTGTTCGATATTTTGAAATTGGGTTTCCGCGGCTATCGCCATCTCGCGGAATTCGCTCCGTCGTCAGTGAAGGTGATTTTCCGTGTGCTCACCGGCCTGGTCTCATGGGGGGTGTCGTTCATCCCTCGCAGGCCAGCACGGAACCTGACGGCACAGCAACCGAATCCGGTTATGGCTCAACAATGATGAAAACGCGATGAAAAGAAAATTCTCCTGGATTTGTGCAGTGGCAGTGGGGATGAGCGCGCTGCCCCCGATGACGACCCTTGCGGCGCCTGCGAACCCCGCTGCGCTGGCCACCGGGCAGATGCTGCCTGCCGCCAATGGTGCGGAGGTGGTGGGTCAGGTTATGCCTGGTGTACAGGGCGCGAATGCGCCGGTGGTGGCGGAAAACGCCCCGTCCCGCGATGTAAAGCTGACGTTTGCTCAGATTGCGCCGCCGCCGGGCAGTATGGTGCTGCGCGGCGTCAATCCGAATGGCGGTGTCGAGTTTGGCATGCGTAGCGATGAGCTGGTGTCAAAAGCGGTGCTGAACCTTGAGTACACGCCGTCACCGTCGCTGCTGCCCGTGCAATCGCAGTTGAAGGTTTACCTGAACGATGAATTGATGGGCGTGCTGCCGGTCACCAAAGAGCAACTGGGCAAAAAAACGCTGGCTCAGGTGCCGATTAACCCGCTTTTTATCGCCGATTTTAACCGTGTGCGTCTGGAGTTTGTCGGGCACTACCGTGATGTCTGCGAAAACCCGGCCAGTAACACGCTGTGGCTGGATATCGGGCGCAGCAGTTCGCTGGATCTGACCTACCAGAAGCTGGCGCTGCAAAACGATCTGTCTCACTTCCCTGTTCCGTTCTTTGACGCGCGTGATAACCGTGCCTTAACGCTGCCGATGGTCTTTGCCGATGCGCCGGGCCTGGGGCAACAGCAGGCGGCGGCCGTTATCGCGTCCTGGTTTGGTTCCCGCTCCGGCTGGCGCGGGCAGACATTCCCGGTCAGTTACAACACCCTGCCGGACAGTAACGCCATTGTGTTCGCCACCAATGGTAAGCGCCCGGATTTCCTGCGTGATGCCCCGGCGGTGAAAGGGCCGACCATCAGCATGATTGCGCATCCGGATAATCCGTATGTGAAGTTGCTGGTGGTGATGGGCCGTGACGATAACGATCTGTTGCAGGCGGCGAAAGGGATTGCGCAGGGCAATGTGCTGTTCCGTGGCGATAGCGTCACCGTTAATGACGTGAAACCGTTGCTGGCGCGTCAGCCCTACGATGCGCCGAACTGGATCCGTACCGATCGTCCGGTCAGTTTTGGCGAACTGAAAACCTATGAAGAGCAGCTGCAATCAACCGGGTTGCAACCTGCGTCGATCAACGTGGCGCTGAACCTGCCGCCGGATCTCTATCTGCTGCGCAGTAACGGCATTGATATGAACCTCAATTACCGTTATACCGCGCCGCCGACGAAAGATAATTCGCGCATGGATATCAGCCTGAACAACCAGTTCCTGCAATATTTCAGCCTGTTGAGTAACCAGGACAGCAATAAGTTGCTGCTGCGTCTGCCGGTGCTTCAGGGGTTGCTGGACGGTAAAACGGATGTCTCCATTCCGGCGCTGAAACTGGGTGCGGTCAACCAGTTGCGCTTTGATTTCCAGTACATGAACCCGATGCCGGGCGGCACCATTGATAACTGCGTGACCTTCCAGCAGGTGGATAACCGCGTGGTGATTGGCGACGATTCCACCATCGATTTCTCGAAGTATTACCACTTTATCGCCATGCCGGATCTGCGTGCTTTCGCCAATGCGGGCTTCCCGTTCAGCCGGATGGCGGATTTGTCGCAAACGCTGGTGGTGATGCCGCCTAAACCCGCGCCTGCGCAACTGACTACGCTGCTCGATGCGTTGGGCACCGTTGGCGCGCAGACGGGCTTCCCGGCTATCAACGTGCAGTTGACCGACGATGCCAGCAAAATCCAGGACAAAGATGCGGATATCATGATCGTCGGCGCGATTCCGCCCGCGCTCAAAGATGATAAGAAAATCGACCTGCTGGTGGAGGCGGCGCAAAGCTGGGTGAAAACACCGCAGCGCCAGACCCCGTTCGCGTCGAACCTGCCGGATGAAGCCGATCGCCAGGCGGAGACGCAGACCGCCATCACCTCAGACGGCCCGATGGCAGCCATTGTCGGCTTCCAGTCACCGTTTAACGATCAACGTAGCGTGGTCGCACTGCTGGCGGATAGCCCGCGCGGTTACACCTTGCTCAATCAGGCAATCAATGACAGCGGTAAACGCGCAACGATTTTCGGTTCGGTATCGGTGATCCGCGAGTCCGGGGTGAACGGTTTACGCGTTGGCGACATCTATTATGTGGGCCACTTGCCGTGGTTTGAGCGTGTCTGGTATGCGCTGGCGAACCATCCTGTGCTGCTGGCGGTGCTGGCGGCGGTGAGTATTGTGCTGCTGGCGTGGGTGCTGTGGCGTCTGTTGCGGATCATCAGCCGCCGTCGTCTTGACCCGGATCACGAGTAACGGCGATGAAGGCGTTACGTTGGGTTGTAATGGCGCTGATGATGGCGGCGGTGAATGTGCGCGCCGCCTGCACATGGCCCGCCTGGGAGCACTTCAAACAGGCGTATATCAGCGATGGCGGTCGGGTGATTGACCCCAGCGATGCGCGCAAGATAACCACCTCGGAAGGGCAAAGCTATGCCTTGTTCTTCGCGCTGGCGGCGAATGACCGCCCGATGTTCGATAACGTGCTGGAATGGACGAAAGACAATCTGGCGCAGGGGGATCCCGGCGAACACCTTCCGGCCTGGTTGTGGGGGAAAAAGGACGAAAGCAACTGGACCGTGCTGGATAGTAACTCCGCGTCGGATGCGGATATCTGGATAGCCTGGTCGCTGCTGGAAGCCGGACGCTTATGGAAAGAAGAGCGCTATACCACCCTGGGCAAAGCGTTGTTAAACCACATCGCCAAAGAGGAAGTGGTGACCGTACCAGGACTGGGGCCAATGCTGCTACCGGGAAAAGTCGGCTTTGCCGAGGAGACGGTCTGGCGGTTTAACCCCAGCTACCTGCCGCCGCAGCTTGCCCGTTATTTGACCCGTTTTGGCGAGCCCTGGACGGCACTGCAGGAGACCCATCACCGGTTGTTGCTGGAGACGGCGCCGAAGGGATTTTCGCCGGACTGGGTGCGTTATGAAAAAAGTAAAGGCTGGCAACTGGCCCCCGATAAGACGTTGATTAGCGGCTACGATGCCATCCGCGTCTATCTGTGGGTGGGAATGATGAACGACCGTGATGCGCAAAAAGCGCCTCTGCTCGAACGGTTAAAACCGATGGCAGCGGTGACGGCGAAAAATGGCGTGGTGCCGGAAAAAGTGGATGTCGCCACTGCGCAGCCGCGCGGTAATGGCCCGGTTGGCTTTGCCGCTGCGCTGTTGCCCTTCTTACAGGATCGTGATGCGCAGGCCGTGCAACGGCAAAACGTCGCCGACCATTTCCCGGGCGATGATGCTTATTACAGTTATGTTCTTACCCTGTTCGGTCAAGGCTGGGATGAGCACCGTTTTCGTTTCACCTCTCGCGGTGAGTTACAACCTGACTGGGGCCAGGCATGCGCAAGTTCACAGTAAGCTTACTTTGTCTCTCACTCGCGCTTGCGCTGACGCCAGCCACGCAGGCGGATGAGCCTACCGCTCAGCAGCAGTTGCTGTCGCAGGTGCGGCTGGGTGAAGCCACCAAACGAGAGGACCTGGTGCGTCAGTCGTTGTACCGTCTCGAACTTATCGATCCGGACAACCCGGAAGTGATTGCCGCACGTTTTCGCTATTTACTGCGTCAGGGCGATAACGCCGGGGCGCAAAAGCAGCTCGATCGCATGAAGCAACTGGCGCCGGATTCCTCAGCGTATAAATCCTCCGTGACGACGATGACGCTCTCTGGCGCAGAGGGACGCCAGGCATTGCAACAGGCACGCTTACAGGCCACGACAGGGCATGTTCCGGAAGCGCTTGCTGCCTATGACGCGTTGTTTAAAGGCAATCCACCGGAGGGCGATCTGGCGGTGGAGTACTGGGCGTTGGTCGCGAAAGTTCCGGCGCGTCGCAGTGAGGCAATCACGCAACTGAAAGCACTGAACGCGCGCAATCCGGGTAACGAGGCGCTGCAAAATTCGCTGGCGCAATTGCTGTTTGGCGACGGTCGCGATGCCGAAGGGTATGCGGTGCTGGAGCAGATGGCGAAATCCAGCGCGGGTCGTGACGCGGCGGCAGGGCTCTGGTATCAGCAGATCCAACGCATGCCGGTGAGTGACGCCAGTGTGAAAGCGCTACAACGTTTCCTGACCGTATTCAGCTCGGGCGATACCGTGGACAGCGCCCGTACGCAGCTCGCCACGCAGCAAAAACAGCTTGCCGATCCTGCGTTTCGCGCCCGGGCCACCGGCCTGGCGGCGGTGGATGCCGGACAGGGGGCAAAAGCGGTGGGTGAGTTGCGCCAGGCCGTCACTGCTAACCGAACGGACAGTGAAGCCGTTGGCGCGCTCGGGCAAGCCTATTCGCAAAGCGGCGATCGCGTCCGTGCGGTGGCGCAATTCGAAAAAGCCATCGCCATGGATCCCACCAGTGGTAACCGCAGTAAGTGGGACAGTTTGTTAAAAACCAACCGCTACTGGCTGCTGATCCAACAAGGTGATGCGGCGTTAAAAGCAAACAACCCTGCTGAGGCGGAGCGTCTCTATTCGCAGGCGCGGCGTATTGATAACACCGACAGCTATGCGGTGCTTGGCCTTGGCGATGCGGCGATGGCCCGCAAGGACAGCAACGCAGCGGAAGGGTTTTACCGTCAGGCGCTGCGTATGGACAGAGGCAACAGCAATGCGGTGCGCGGTCTGGCGAATATTTATCGCGCACGCTCGCCGCAAGAAGCCGACACGTTTATTCAGTCGCTTTCCGCCAGCCAGCGTCGCAGCATTGATGACATTGAGCGCGGGTTGAAAAACGATCGGCTGGCGCAGCAGGCGGAAGCGCTGGAAAACAGCGGTCAGTGGGCACAGGCAGCGGAGTTGCAACGCCAGCGGCTGGCGCTCGATCCTGGTAGCGTGTGGGTGACTTACCGTCTGGCGAGCGACCTGCGCCAGGCCGGACAGCAGCACGAAGCCGATGCACAAATGCAGCGTCTCGCCGCACTCAAAGCTGGCGATCCGGAGCAGGTGTACGCCTATGGCCTGTATCTCTCCGGCAATAATCAGGAAATGGCGGCGCTGAACCATCTTAATGGGCTGCCGAAAGCGCAGTGGAACAGCAATATCCAGGAACTGGCGGAGCGGCTGCAAACCAATCGCCTGCTGGAAAACGCCAACCGGCTGCGCGACAGCGGCCATGAAGAGCAGGCGCGGGCGCTACTGGCGCAGCAGCCTGCGTCGACGCGTATTGATTTGACGCTGGCCGACTGGGCGCAGCAGGGTGGCGATAGCGCGTCTGCGCAGCACTATTTCAACCGGGTGCTGGAGCGGGATACAAATAACCAGGACGCGCGGCTTGGTCTGGCGGAGTTGTACGCTGCCGATGGCAATAAAATGGCAGCACGCGCGCAACTGGCGAAGTTGCCCGCTCCGACGGCGGCGCAGCCGCAATCCATCAATACCCAGCGGCGTCTGGCGCTGGTGCAGGCCGCGCTTGGCGATACCGACAGTGCCCGGCAAACCTTTAGCCGCATTACGCCGCAGGCCAAAGCGCAGCCGCCGTCGATGGAGAGCGCGTTGGTGTTGCGCGATGCTGCCCGTTTTCAGGCGCAGCAGGGCGAGCCGCAGCAGGCACTGGAAACCTGGAAAGATGCCATGGTGGCGTCCGGCGTGACCACCACACCGCCTGCGGATAACGACACCTTTACGCGTTTAACGCGCAATAACGCGAAAGATGACTGGCTGAAGCGCGGCATCCGCAGCGATGCGGCCGATCTCTACCGGCAGCAGGATATCAATGTCACGCTGCAGCATGATTATTGGGGTTCCAGCGGTACCGGCGGTTATTCCGATCTGAAAGCCCATACCACCATGTTGCAGGCAGATGCGCCGCTGGCGGACGGACGGATGTTCTTCCGCACCGATGTGGTGAATATGAATGTGGGCAGTTTCGCCACCACAAATGGTGTTTACGACCCCAATTGGGGTACCTGTTCCGCAACGCCATGTAGCGGCAACACCAGCCAGAAAGCCAACGGCGCAAGTCTCGCGGTCGGCTGGCAAAATGGCACCTGGTCGGGGGACATCGGCACCACGCCGATGGGGTTTGATGTGGTGGACGTGGTGGGTGGCCTAAGCTACAGCAGCGATTTGGGGCCGCTGGGGTACACCGTTAACGTCCATCGTCGGCCGATTTCCAGCTCATTACTGGCGTTCGGCGGGCAAAAAGATCCGAATACCGGCGTGACATGGGGCGGCGTCCGCGCCACCGGTGGCGGCGTTAGCCTGAGTTACGACAAAGGGGAAGCAAATGGCGTCTGGTCGAGTTTGAATGCGGATTCCATCACCGGTAAGAACGTGGCGGATAACTGGCGTGTCCGCTGGATGACCGGCTATTACTACAAGCTGATCAACAAAGATAATGAGCGTCTGACCGTTGGCCTCAACAATATGTTGTGGCATTACGACAAGGATCTGAGCGAGTACACGCTGGGACAGGGCGGCTATTACAGTCCGCAGCAGTATATCTCGTTCGCGGTGCCGGTTGTCTGGCGGAAACGCACGGCAAACTGGTCGTGGGAGCTGGGCGCGTCTGGCTCGTGGTCGCACTCAAAAACCGACGGCATCAAACGCTATCCGTTGCAGAACCTGATCCCGGATAACCAGTTCTTTGCCAATGGCGACCCGATGTACTCGGATAAGGACAATGGCAGTGCGAGCAGCAGTTCGAACGGTTTTGGTTATACCGCACGTGCGCTGGTGGAACGCCGGGTGACGTCCCACTGGTTTATTGGCGCGGGTGTCGATATTCAGCAAGCGAAGGATTACACCCCAAGCCATGCGTTGATTTATGTGCGTTATTCCGGCGCCGGGTGGCAGGGCGATATGGATATGCCGCCGCAAACGCTCACGCCTTACGCTGACTGGTAAAAAAAGGACAATTCCTGGCGGTGAATCGCTGTGCGCCATGGCGGGCGTATAGTGATTAAACGCCAGTGATTCAATCTGTTACCCATGATGATTGCCGCTATCCTCTTTCGCGTTGCAATCTGGCTGGTCGTTTGTCTCAAGAGCGTCACGATCGAGTATAATCTGGCGGCAGAGTCGCTGTTGATTTCCTCTGCGCTTATCGTACCTCTGGAGAGTGATTTTGCGTGTTAGCCGTTCTTTAACCATTAAACAGATGGCCATGGTGTCTGCCGTGTCCATGGTGTTTATTTTCATTTTTTGCGTCATTCTGCTGTTTCATTTCTTACAGCAGAATCGCTATAACACGGCTACGCAACTGGAAAGCATTGCCCGCTCCGTTCGTGAACCGCTCTCGGCGGCGATTCTGAAAGCCGATATTCCGGAAGCGGAATCTATCCTGAAGCAAATTAAACCTGCCGGGGTGGTGAGCCGGGCGGATGTCGTGCTGCCTAATCAATTTCAGGCACTGCGCATGCGCTTTATTCCGGAGCGCCCGGTGCCGGTGATGATCACCCGGATATTTGAATTACCGATCCAGATCTCGCTGCCGATTTATTCGCTGGAGCGCCCGGCCAACCCTCAACCATTGGCGTATCTGGTATTGCAGGCCGATTCGTACCGCGTCTATAAATTCGTCATCAGCACGCTCTCTACGTTAGTGACTGCTTACTTGCTTCTTTGGCTGATGCTGACCGTGGCGATCTCCTGGTGCATGAACCGGTTACTGGTGCACCCGCTGCGGAAAATCGCCCGCGAGTTGAATGACCTCCCGGCAGAGGATCGCCTTGGGCACCAGTTGGTTTTGCCTTCCCATCACCATGACGATGAAATAGGCATGCTGGTGCGCAGCTACAACCGACACCAGCAGCAATTGCTGCGCGAATATGATGCGTTAAACCTGCAATCGACGCAGTTCCCGGTATCTGAACTGCCGAACAAAGCTTTTCTGATGGCGTTGCTGGAGCAGACGGTTGCGCGGAAAAAGACCACGGCGCTGATGGTGATTGCCTGCGACACGCTGCGTGATACCGCGGGTGTGTTGCAGGAAAATCAGCGAGAAATGCTGCTGCTGACGCTGGTAGAGAAGCTGAAGTCGGTGCTGTCACCGCGCATGACGCTTGCACAGGTCAGCGGTAATGACTTCGCGATTATTGCTCACGGCGTAAAGGCGCCGTGGCAGGCCATGACTTTAGGTCAGCAAGTGCTCACTGCGATTAACGAGCGGATCCCGCTTCAGGGGATCCAGCTACGCCCGACTGCCAGCATCGGCGTGGCGATGTTTTATGGCGACCTTTCCGCTGAGCAGCTTTACCGCCGCGCGGTATCCGCCGCCAGCAGTGCGCGGCACAAAGGGAAAAATCAGATCCAGTTCTTCGACCCGCAACACATGGCGCTGGCGCAGCAGCGTCTGGCGCTTGAAAGCGATATTCTCACCGCGCTCGAGCAGGATAAATTTGCGATTTGGCTGCAACCGCAGGTGGATCTCGCCAGCGGCGAACTCAAGAGCGCGGAAGTGCTGTTGCGTATGCAACAGCAGGATGAGCGCTGGGATTTACCTGAAGGATTGATCGAACGTATTGAATCCAGCGGGTTGATGATCAACGTCGGTTACTGGGTGCTTGAAGAGTCCTGTCGCTTACTGGCGGCATGGCAATCGCGGGGGATTATGTTGCCGCTGTCGGTCAACCTCTCTGCCTTGCAGCTTCTCCATCACAATATGGTGCCCGATATGCTTGAACTGCTGCATCGCTACCGTATTGCGCCAGCTACGCTGATTCTGGAAATCACGGAAAGCCGTCGTATTGATGACCCGCAAGCGGCGGTGGCTATTCTGCGCCCGCTGCGCGAGGCCGGGGTTCGCATTGCGCTGGATGACTTCGGTATGGGCTACGCCGGGTTACGTCAGTTACAACATATGAAGTCGCTGCCTGTGGATGTGCTGAAAATCGACAAGACCTTTGTTGACGGGTTACCGGATGACAACAGCATGGTTTCGGCCATTATTCAGATGGCGCGCAGCCTTGAGCTGGACATTATTGCTGAAGGGGTGGAGCGGGAAAACCAGCGCACCTGGCTGGCGCAAGCAGGCGTAAATGTGGCGCAAGGCTTCCTTTTTGCCCACGCTTCGTCACCAGAGGCGTTTGAACAGCGCTGGTTTGCCGCTTCGGACAGGGCTGAAAATCGGTAAATTGTTACGAGGTTGTGCGAGTCAGTTCAAACTTTTTAACATTGTTGTTTCAGATTTGATGTAAGTTTATTTCTGTCGTGTTTGACGGGTGTTATTTTTAAACCGCAGGCTAATTGAAAACCCCACAAAGCCTGAGGTTTAATCCAAGGACACCTTATGAAAACCTCTCTGTTTAAAAGTCTCTACTTTCAGGTTCTGACAGCGATAGCCATCGGTATTCTGCTTGGCCATTACTACCCTGAATTAGGTGCGCAGATGAAGCCGCTTGGTGATGGCTTCGTTAAGCTTATCAAGATGATCATCGCGCCCGTCATTTTCTGTACGGTTGTCACCGGTATCGCTGGTATGGAAAGCATGAAGGCGGTCGGTCGCACCGGTGCGGTTGCACTGCTCTATTTTGAGGTCGTCAGTACCCTGGCGCTGATTATCGGCCTGGTCATTGTTAACGTGGTGCAACCCGGTGCGGGAATGAATGTCGACCCCGCGACGCTGGACGCGAAAGCGGTGGCGGTTTATGCCGAACAGGCGCAACAACAGGGGATTATCGCCTTCCTGCTGGATGTGATACCCGCCAGCGTCATTGGCGCGTTCGCCAGCGGCAATATCCTTCAGGTGCTGTTGTTCGCCGTGCTGTTTGGCTTTGCGTTGCATCGTCTCGGTCATAAAGGCCAGCTGATTTTCAACGTTATCGAAAGCTTCTCGCAGGTGATTTTCGGCATCATCAACTTCATTATGCGTCTTGCGCCGATTGGCGCATTCGGCGCAATGGCGTTCACCATTGGCAAATACGGCGTCGGCACGCTGGTGCAGCTCGGCCAGTTGATTATCTGCTTCTATGTGACCTGTATTCTGTTTGTGGTGGTGGTACTCGGCGCGATTGCCCGGGCGACCGGGTTCAGCATCTTCAAGTTTATTCGCTATATCCGTGAAGAGCTGCTGATCGTGCTGGGGACATCGTCGTCGGAGTCGGCGCTGCCGCGTATGCTGGAGAAGATGGAACGGCTGGGCTGCCGCAAATCGGTGGTCGGGCTGGTTATTCCGACGGGGTACTCCTTTAACCTCGACGGTACCTCAATCTACCTGACGATGGCGGCGGTGTTTATCGCCCAGGCCACCAATAGCCATATGGATATCTTCCATCAAATTACGCTGCTGGTGGTGTTGCTGCTCTCCTCGAAAGGTGCTGCCGGGGTGACCGGGAGTGGCTTTATTGTGCTGGCCGCGACGCTCTCTGCGGTGGGCCATCTGCCGGTGGCGGGCCTGGCGCTGATTCTGGGGATTGACCGCTTTATGTCGGAAGCCCGTGCGTTAACCAACCTCGTGGGTAACGGCGTGGCGACCATTGTGGTGGCGAAGTGGGTTAAGGAACTGGATCAGAAACAGTTGTCCGACACGCTCAATAATCGAGCTGAAAGCGGAAAAACTCGCGAAATTTCCTCATAATTTCATGGCTTATGACCGCAGTCCCTTGTCGGACTGCGGGCTTCTGCGCATAATTCCCCCTATTACCGTCACAATTCACGATGAATTTTCGGGATTATTCACTTCACGGTGTGACGTTTTGCTTTTCCTGCGGTCTAAAAGCGAAGTGTTTTTACGTATCTTTCGGCCTCCTCCTGGAGGGCTGACTTTTTAACCAGGAATGTTGATTAGGGGTTCTCATGCAGGGCACAAAAATTCGGTTGTTAACAGGCGGTTTGCTGATGCTGGCGGCTGTCGGTTATGTGCAGGCAGATGCGCTCCAGCCCGACCCGGCCTGGCAACAAGGGACACTGGGAAATGGTTTTCAGTGGCAGGTTTTAGCCACGCCGCAGCGTCCCAGCGATCGCATTGAAATTCGCCTGTCTATTAATACCGGTTCGCTCACCGAAAGCACGCAACAGAGCGGTTTCAACCATTTTATTCCTCGTATCGCGCTGACCCATAGTGGTCCGCTGGATCCTGCGCAGGTGCGTTCGCTCTGGCAGCAAGGAATCGATCCGAAACGTCCGTTGCCGCCAGCGGTGGTGTCGTACGACTTTACGCAGTACAGCCTGAGTCTGCCGAATAATCGTGGCGACTTGCTGAAAGAGGCGCTGGTCTGGCTGGCGGATGCCGCCGGGAACTTAGCCATTACGCCCGAGACGGTGAGTCATGCGCTTGCCAGCAACGATATGGTCGTCACCTGGCCTGGCGATACGACAGACAACGCATGGCGTTATCGCCTGAAAGGTTCCGCGCTGCTGGCTCACGATCCCTCGGTAATGCCAAAAGAGCCGATCGATGCCGCGCAGGTCAAAGCGTTCTACGAAAAATGGTATACGCCGGACGCCATGACGCTGATTGTGGTCGGCAATGTGGACAGCCGCGCGATTGCCGAGCAAATCAATAAAACCTTTGGTGAGCTGAAGGGGAAACGCCATACGCCGGCCCCTGTGCCGACGCTGTCGCCTTTGCCGCCGCAGCCGGTAAGCCTGATGACCGACGCGGTCACGCAGGATCGCCTGTCAATCATGTGGGATTCCGCCTGGCAGCCGATCCGTGAATCGTCGGCGCTGGAGCGGTACTGGCGTGCGGATTTGGCGCGCGAAGCGCTGTTCTGGCACATCCAGCAGAATCTGACCCGCAACAACGCCAAAGATATTGGCCTGAGCTTCGAGTGCCGGGTGCTGTTCCAGCGTGCACAATGCGCCATTAATGTTGATTCGCCGAACGACAAGCTCAATGCCAATGCGGGCCTGATCGCGCGTGAACTGGGGAAAGTGCGGCAAAAAGGTTTGCCGGAAGAGGAGTTCAAAGCGCTGATCGCGCAGAAGAACCTTGAGTTGCAGAAACTGTTTGCGACCTATGCCCGCACCGGCACCGATATTCTGATTAGCCAGCGGATGCGCTCGTTGCAAAACCAGGTCGTGGACATTGCCCCGGAGCAGTATCAGAAACTGCGTCAGGGCTTCCTTAACAGCCTTACGCCGGAAATGCTGAACCAGGATCTGCACCAGCAGCTGTCGCAGGATATGTCGCTGATACTGCTGCAGCCAAAAGGCGAGCCGGAATACAACATGAAGGATTTGCAGGCGACGTGGGAAGAGGTGATGGCGCCAGCCGAAGCCGCAACTGCGCCGGCAAGCAATGATGATGTGCGTTCCGATGTGTCGGATATTCCGCCACGGCAATAATGAAAACGACGCCTCTCCCCATCGGGAGAGGCATCAACATTCACTCAGTTCGGCATGGCGTCGCGCGGAATGATCGCGCCGCGATACTGAATTACCGTGCTGGCGGTTAAATGGCCGCGTTTTGCTGCCGCAACCGCATCGCCGCCGGTCAGACGTACGGCCAGGTAGCCTGCGCTGAACGAGTCACCCGCCGCAGTGGTATCGATCACTTTCTCTTTCGGCAATTTCACTGCCGGGACTTCCACAACCGCTTCGCCCGCAATCGCCACCAGGCATGCGTCCGCGCCGCGTTTGATGACCACTTCTTTCACACCGGCTTGCTGGGTGCGTGCAATCACCTCTTCTACCGGCTTTTCGCCCCACAGCAGGTCTTCATCATCCAGCGTCAGGAAAGCGATATCGGTGCAGGCCAGCATCTGCTGATAGACCAGGCGCGTCTCTTCTTTGCTGGCCCACAGGCGCGGGCGGTAGTTGTTATCGAAAATGACTTTACCGCCGTTGGCGCGGCACTCCTGCAGCAGTGACAGCAGCTTATGACGGCTGGTCGGGCTCAGGATTGCCAGGCTGATGCCGCTCAGATAGAGATAATCGAACGTAGCCAGCTCTTCACAGATCGCGTCGGATTGATCGCTCTCCAGCCAGAATTTGGCTGCGGCTTCGTTGCGCCAATAGTAGAAGGTGCGTTCGCCGGTCGCATCGGTTTCGATGTAGTACAAGCCCGGCAGGCGGTTTTCCATACGCTGAGTCAGGCGGGTATCCACGCTCTCGCTCTGCCACGATTCCAGCATCTGCTGGCTGAAGTTATCCGTGCCCAGCGCGGTGACATAGTGCACGGACAACGCCGCAGGATCGACCTGGCGCGCGATGTAAACTGACGTATTAAGGGTATCGCCACCAAAGCCACGATTAACTTCTGCGCCTTTTTGTGACAGCTCGATCATGCATTCGCCAATGACGGCAATTTTCCTGGACATAGTCGTGAACCTGAATCAGATGAATTAACGGTAGTGTGCGTTGTGGGTGATTCGTGGTCAACTATATTAAAACAACGTTCCAGTATTTTTTTGAGCTAAAGCGTGTTCTGTGCAGATTCCGGTGTCCCGCTTTTTGATTTTTGCCGCCAGCGTGAACATAAAGTTATCAGACCGAGCGCCGATAACCCTTTGACGAGTTCCTCCAGGTCATCCCATCGACAGGACAGTAGAAATGAAGTTAAAGCAGGTCATCCAGCGACTTAATATTCCTGAGGCAGACATTGAAAGCTTGCAGGAACGTCGTTACTGGCTGCAATGCGAGCGTGCTTATACTTATCAGCCCATCTACAGAACAGATGGCCGCCTGATGGCTATTGAAGTATTGACCATTGTGACCCATCCGTTGCAGCCGGATCAGCGTATCGCGCCGGATCGCTACTTTTCTGAAGTGGCTGTGCGCCAGCGTGTGGACGTGGTGTACGAGCAGGTGGCGCTACTGGCGGAGCAAAAGGCATTCTTCGAGGAGAATGAGGTGCTGGCGTCGGTGAACGTCGACGGTCCAACGCTGCTGGCGATGCGCCAGAACGAAGAACTGATGTCACTGGTGCAATCGCTGCCGTGGATCCGCTTCGAGCTGGTTGAACATATCCGTTTACCGCAAGACTCCACTTTCGCGTCAATCAGCGAAATCGGCCCGCTCTGGCTGGACGATTTTGGCACCGGCATGGCGAATTTCTCGGCGCTGAGCGAAGTGCGTTACGACTACATCAAAGTCGCGCGCGACCTGTTTATCATGTTGCGTAAAACCCCGGAAGGGCAAAATCTGTTCACGCTACTGCTGCAGTTGATGAACCGTTATTGCCAGGGCGTGATTGTTGAAGGGGTCGAAACCCTGGAAGAGTGGCGCGATGTGCAGGACTCGCCGGCGTTTGCTGCACAGGGCTATTTTCTTTCGCGCCCGGTTCCTTTAGCCCGGCTTGAACACGTGATACTCGAACTGTAATCGCCGCCCTTTCCCTGAGCCTCAACTATCTTTATGAAAGTCAGGCTGTAAAGGAAAGGTTCAATGACAAAAACGAGTAAAGCGATTATTGCCGTCATTGCGACGCTGCTGTTACTGATTGTGGTTGCCATCATTGTCGTCGCCACATTCGACTGGAACCGCCTCAAACCGACGATTAACGAGAAAGTCTCAGCTGAACTGAACCGCCCTTTTGCCATTCGCGGCGATCTTGGTGTGGTCTGGGAGCGGCAAAAAGAGGAAACCGGCTGGCGAAGCTGGGTACCCTGGCCGCATGTGCATGCCGATGACGTCCTGCTGGGCAACCCGCCGGACATTCCCGAAATCACCATGGTGCATCTGCCCCGCGTGGAAGCCACTCTGGCCCCGCTCGCGCTGCTAACCAAAACCGTCTATCTGCCGTGGATTAAACTCCAGCAGCCCGATGCCAGGCTGATTCGCCGCTCCGATACGCTGAATAACTGGACCTTCAATCTCGCCAGTGACAGCACGAAAAAGACCGATACGCCACCCTCCGACTGGTCTTTCCGCCTCGATACGATCCTTTTCGATCGCGGGCGCATCGCTATTGACGACAGCGTAACCCGCGCCGATATCGACATTCTGGTCGACCCGCTCGGCAAGCCGTTGCCGTTTAGCGAAGTCACGGGCAAAAACGACAACAAAACCCACGCTGGTGATTATGTTTTTGGCCTGACGGCGAAAGGGCGCTACAACGGTCAGCCGCTCTCCGGCACGGGGAAAATCGGTGGCATGCTGGCGCTGCGCAGCGAAGGGACGCCCTTTCCGGTGCAGGCGGATTTCCGTTCAGGCAATACCCGCGTGGCGTTTGTCGGCACCGTTAATGATCCTCTGAATCTGGGCGGCATCGATCTGCAACTGAAATTCGGCGGTGACTCGCTTGGCGATCTGTACGATCTCACCGGCGTATTGTTGCCGGATACGCCCCCCTTTGAAACGGATGGTCACTTAGTGGCGAAGATCCATGATGCTAAGGGCCAGACCTATGATTACCGCGGCTTTAATGGTCATATCGGCGACAGCGATATTCACGGTACGCTCAAGTACACCACCGGCAAACCACGCCCCAAACTGGAAGGCGACGTCGAGTCGCGCCAGCTTCGTCTGGCGGATTTAGGGCCGCTGATTGGCGTCAATTCCGGCAAAGGCACCGTGGGGAAAAAAGAGGAGGCGTCAACGCAACCGGCCGGTAAGGTGCTGCCGTACGATCGTTTCGAGACCGGCAAATGGAACGTGATGGATGCCGATGTCCGCTTTAAAGGTCGCCGGATTGAACACGGTTCAACGCTGCCAATCAGCGACCTCTCGACCCACGTATTGCTGAATAATGCCGATTTACATCTGCAACCGCTGACGTTCGGCCTGGCGGGCGGTACGATTTCGGCAACGCTCCACCTCGAAGGCGATAAGAAGCCAATGCAGGGGCAGGCGGATATTCAGGCGCGTCGCCTGAAGCTCAAAGAACTGATGCCCAATGTGGAACTGATGCAGAAGACGCTCGGGGAGATGAACGGCGATGCCAACATTCGTGGCGTGGGCAATTCCGTCGCCGCACTGCTCGGCACCAGCAACGGCGATCTGAAGTTGCTGATGAACGACGGTCTGGTAAGCCGTAACCTGATGGAGATCCTCGGTCTTAATGTCGGTAATTACCTTGTCGGGCAGATCTTTGGCGATGATGAAGTCCGGGTCAACTGCGCGGCGGCGAATCTCAATCTGGTGAATGGCGTGGCGCGCCCGCAGATCTTTGCTTTTGATACGGAGAACGCGTTGATTAACGTCACGGGCAGCGCCAGTTTTGCGTCAGAGCAGTTAGATTTAACCATCGATCCGGAAAGTAAAGGCATTCGCATTGTGACACTGCGCTCGCCGTTGTACGTGCGCGGCAGTTTCAAAAACCCGCAGGCGGGCGTCAAAGCCGGGCCATTGATTGCCCGCGGTGCGGTCGCGGCGGCGCTGGCAACGTTAGTCACGCCAGCGGCGGCCTTACTGGCGCTGGTTTCGCCTTCTGAAGGTAAGCAAAATCAGTGTCAGGCAATTTTGTCACAGATGAAGCGCTAAAGGAGAAAGTGGGGTTTCTGGCTTCCGTCACCGGCGAGTGAATGTTCTGCCTGTTCCTGAAGGTTGGGATTTTCTTCCCAGGGGTGAGGGGGGTTCTCCCTCTCCCTTTTAGGGAGAGGGCGGGGTGAGGGTAAATATTACAGTGACTGGTGCTTCGTCTCGTGCGTCAGCAGCAGAGCGATCAACGTCAATGACGCCATCGCCGCCAGGTAAATCCCAACGTAAAACAGACCGTAGTTCGCCTGCAACCAGGTTGCGATATAGGGTGCCACGGATGCGCCCAGAATCGACGACACGTTGTAGGAGAACGACGCGCCGGTATAGCGAACTTCCGTCGGGAACAGCTCCGGCAGCAGCGCGCCCATCGGGCCAAAGGTCAGCCCCATCAGGCTCAAACCAATCAACAGATACGCCATCACCAGCACCGGGTTACCGGAACCGAGCAGCGGCGGGAAGATGCACAGCGCGAACAGAATAATCAGCGAGGTGATCACCACCATGCTTTTGCGACGGCCGAACGCATCCGCCAGCAAGCCCGCCACCGGAACCATCACGCCAAAACCGATCACTGCCAGCATCAGCATCCACAGCACTTCGTTACGCGGCAGGCCCAACCCCTGCGGCGAGGTGCTGTAGGTCATTGAGTAGACCGTCATGATGTAAAACAGCGTGTAGGTTGCCAGCATGATAAACGTGCCCAGCACCGTCACGCGCACGTGTTTGGTCAGCAGCGTTCCCAACGGGATTTTGACCTGTTTCTTTGCCGCAGCGACTTTGGCAAACACCGGGGTTTCATGCAGCGACACGCGAACATACAGGCCGATAATGACCAGCACGGCGGAGAAGATAAACGGCACGCGCCAGCCCCAGCTCATAAACTGTTCATCGGTCAGCAGCCAGGAGAGCAGCAGGAAGGTGCCGTTGGCAAAGAAGAAACCGATCGGCGCGCCAAGCTGCGGGAAGGAGCCATACAGCGCACGTTTACGCGGCGGTGCGTTCTCCGTCGCCAGCAGCGCTGCGCCACCCCATTCACCGCCCAGGCCCAGACCCTGACCAAAACGCGCCAGCGCCAGCAGCAAGGGCGCCATCACGCCAATGGTTTCGTAGCCTGGCAGCAGGCCGATCACGACCGTGGAAATGCCCATGGTCAGCAGCGAGGCGACGAGCGTAACTTTCCGGCCGACGCGATCGCCGAAGTGACCAAATACCGCAGAGCCGATTGGACGGGCAATAAAGGCAATGGCGAAGGTTGCCAGCGATTGCAGCGTGGCCGCTGTCGGATCACCCTGCGGGAAGAAGATATGTGGAAAAACAATGACCGCAGCGGTGGCGTAAATATAGAAGTCGAAGAATTCGATGGCGGTGCCGATCAGAGACGCGATGACGACTTTATTACGGGAGTTTACCGGTGCGTGTTCCTGTTCGTTGTCTAATGTTGTGGCTGTAGCTTGCATAAAATTTTCTTATTTTGGGCGAACGAACAGCCATATTAGTCACAGCAAAAGAGACATTTCAATCTGTAACAAAATCGCGGATAGCCTGAAAATTGAGCAAAAAGCGAATAATTTTCAGGCTCGCGATTTATCTTCTATGAAATGCTTCACAATTTTTAAAGATTGGTGGATAAAACTGGTTTTTGGTTAAATAAAAGTTACGGTCTGGATTTTCATGCTGAAATCATCGATCGGGCTGATATATTGCGTTTACGTTCAGCCCGATAGCCGCTTAGCGGGGTGTTCTGCCCGGCATGCGCGGGTCATCTTTATAGTGCGCGGTGGCAATCCAGGCGGCGCAGAACAGGGTCAGGCGGGCAAAGAAATAGAAAAAGGCCATCAGCCCGAGCACGGAGCCAAATGCTGCGCCGGAAGGGGATTTCACCAGCGAAGGCAGTGTCCAGGTCATGACGATTTTAATGACTTCAAAGCCGATGGCGGCAATCAACGTCCCACGAATCAACGCTTTTCTGCGCGGGCGATGACGAGGCAAGCGCCAGAAGATCCAGAAGAACAGCAGATAGTTGGCAAAAATAGATATCGCCAGACCAATCAGCCGCCAGGCCGGTTTCAGCCACTCAATGTAATCAAGGTACAGCGCCGAGATGATCATCTGCTGCGCCGCGCCGGCAATCGACGTGATCGACAGCGTGATAATCAGCGCCACCAGCAGACCTATCAGCGAGATGAAATCGCGGAAATATTTCACCCAGAGTTTCTCTTTGTCCTGGGCATTGCGCTCCCAGACATCTCGCGACTGGGCGCGGATCGCTTCACGCAGGTTGCCCATCCAGTTGATGCCGGAATAGAGGGCGATTGCCAGCCCAACAATGCCGACGGTGGTACGTTGTTGCACCGCAATATTGATGGTGTTCTTCAGGGTCATGGCCATTGTCGGATCGCTGACGCTCATCAGGATCTTGTCGAAAATATCCTGCAACAGCGTGGGGTGCGAGGCGAGAACAAAACCGGCGGCGGCGAAAGAGACCATCAGTATCGGGATCATCGACAGAAACGAGAAATAGGTGATGGCAGCGCCAAACTGATTTCCCATACGATCGTTAAAGCGTTCTGTCGCGCGGATCAGGTGCGCAATCATCGGGCGTCGCTGGATTTTTTTCGCGGTGCTGGTCACCGTGCTCAGCGTACTGTTGAGCTTACCGCTGGCGGGACGTTTCTTTTCGGGGGACTGCTCCGCCATCTTCCTGACGGGGTGGTAGTCGAGATCGTGCGTCGGGCGTTTTTCGTGGTTTTCCGGCGTCATCAGGTGCGTTTTCCTTCTCCTGAATGGGTCATTGTGAAAATTATAGCCTGGGGGGTTAATCGACATAATCTCTTAACGCGCCTGCCAGCCACTCCATAAACAGATGTACCCGGCGGGAAAGATTGCGGCGATGGGGGTAAATCAGCGACACCGGCATCGGCTCTGCGCGGTATTGCGGCAGGATCTCCACCAGTTTTCCGCTGCGTAACGCATCGCGTACGCCAATGCGCGGCACCTGGATAATCCCCAGCCCGGCGAGGCAAGCGGCCTGGTAAGTTTCGGTGCTGTTAACCGTCAGAATGCCGCCGGTTTTCACCCAACGGGTCTGATTATCCTGCCACAGCTCAAAGCCTTGCGGCCGCGTGCCGAGATTGACGGCGTAGTGCACCAGCGCATGGGAAGATAAGTCCTCAGGTGTTTCCGGATAGCCAAAACGCGCCAGGTAATCCGGGCTGGCGCAGTTGATGATCGACAGGCGGCCCAGTTGGCGGGCAATCAGGCCGGAATCTTTCAGCGTTCCCACGCGCACCACGCAGTCAAACCCTTCGCGGATAATGTCCACCAGCCGGTCGCTGCTGCTCAGCTCCAGTTCAATGCCGGGATACTGTTGCAAAAACGCAGGTAGCCGCGGAATCACCAGGTTTTTCGCGACGCCAACGGGCATATCCACCCGTAAACGACCGCTGATGCTGGAAGGATCGTGCAAAAAAAGACCATCCAGCTCGTCCATGTTCGCCAACAGGTCTTTTGCCCGCTCGTAATAGACCATCCCATCTTGCGTGAGCTGTACGCGTCGTGTGGTGCGGTGCAGCAACTGTGTACCGAGGTGGGTCTCCAGCGCCTGGATCTGCCGCGATACGCTACCTTTAGGAAGTCCCATTGAGTCTGCCGCCCGGGAGAAGCTCTCCAGTTCCGCTACGCGGATGAACAGTTGCATTGCGTAAATTTTATCCATCGCGGCACGCTATTGTTATCTTCAGTGAAACAGTGAAGCGTAATTTAGCACCTTTATTGTTTTCAGGTCAGCTAATAAGCTTTTCTCACTCCCCTGATTCAGCAAAAACGAGGTTCTTATGACACAACATATTGCAGTAGTGACTGGCGGTAGCCGTGGATTAGGTAAAAACGCGGCGCTGAAGCTGGCGGCGAAAGGAATCGGCATTATCCTGACCTACAACAATAACGCCGAGGATGCGCAACAGGTTGTGCGCGAAATTGAGCAAAAAGGCGTAAAAGCAACGGCATTACAATTGAATGTCGGCGATAGCGCGAGTTTTCCCGCCTTTACCCGTGAGGTGCAGGAACGACTGAGAACGGTATGGCAGCGGGAGACGTTTGATTATTTATTGAACAATGCCGGCATTGGCATTAATGCGTCGTTTGCCGACACCACGGAAGCGCAGTTTGACCAGTTGGTGAACATCCACTTTAAGGGACCGTTCTTCCTGACGCAGAGCCTGCTGCCGCTAATGAAAAACGGCGGGCGTATTCTCAATGTCTCCAGCGGCCTGGCACGTTTTTGCCAGCCGGGTTACGCCGCTTATGCCGCCATGAAAGGCGCGATGGAAGTGCTGACGCGCTATCAGGCGAAAGAGCTTGGTACACGCGGCATTTCAGTCAATATCATTGCACCGGGGGCGATCGAGACCGACTTCGGCGGCGGCATGGTGCGTGATAATGAGCAGATTAATCAGCACATTGCCGCGCAGACTGCGCTCGGGCGTGTGGGCCTGCCAGATGACATTGGCGATGCGATTGCCGCCCTGCTTAGCGATGAGTTGCACTGGATGAATGCGCAACGTATTGAAGTTTCCGGGGGCATGTTCCTGTAAAACGCGACGCCCGGCAGGTGGAGTGCCGCCGGGCGTTCGGCGATTATTGCTTCTGAAAGTGCGTGACTCTGACGCGAACCGGCTGTTGCTTTTTATCCAGCGAGCCGCTGACGCCCACCAGTTCATCGGGCGAGATGGATTTCCCGTCAAAAACCGCCATGGGAATATCAAGCTGTATTTGATCGGTTTTATCGCGGAACAGATAGACATCTTTGCCTTCTCTTTCCACCAGATTACCGCGCAGCGAGACCGATGCGCCGTCATGCAGGGCTTTGGCTTGCTGGATTGTCATGGTGCGGGCATCTTCCATGCCGCGATAGCCGTCATCCATTTTATGCGGCGGCGGCGGGGCTTTATCCGCTTTCAGGCCGGGTTGATCGTCTGCGAATGCTGTCATGGAGAACAGCGCGGCCAGACAGGCGGTCAGCATCATTTTCTTCATCACTTCTCCTGAACAGGACCAGAACACACTCCTAAGCCTGGCAGAGGTTGGAAAGGTATGCTGGCGAATTAGCCATTATTCCCATATTCATGTCGCAATAAACCAAATAGCCAGTCGTTTTGCCAGCTCCCCGCCAGCCACCAGGCTTCACGCAATTCCCCTTCCAGTATAAAACCGGTTTTTTCCAGTAAGCGCCGGGACGCGAGATTCCCTGACGTGACCGTGGCAACCAACCGCCGGATACCGCCCTCGTTGAATGCGTAATCGCACAGCGCCTTTAGGGATTCCCGACCGTAGCCTTTGCCCTGCGCCTGGGGGGAGAACAGGAAGCCCACTTCGGCACAGTCATCTTCGCGGTGAATATATCCCGTCACCCCCAGCGGCATGTGCGTCGCATTGTCGCGGACGACCAGGCAGAGCCAGTGTCGGCTTCCCGGGGACCATTCCGGCAGTCGTGCTACGAATTGCTCGCGGATTTCCTCACTGGAGCGGGGATCCGCAACGTAGCGCATCACATCCGGTTGCTGTTGCAGCGATAGAAAAAATGCCCAGTCGCTTTCAACGATCGGCGAGCAGACCAGTCTTGGGGTACGAAGCATTAACATCGTGAATGTCTCCGGCGGTTTTTTTACGGGTTCAAACGGCTGTCACTGATAATACGCAGTATCTGAGCTATCTTTTAATGACTCATAAATAAAGAAAAAATTAAGCGCTGATGTTGGCCAGTTAATTATTTCTACAGTTGTACTTAAAGGAAAATAATGACACATACTGCCCCAGCTAGTACGGGTGAACAGTTTGAAAAGTGTATTGCCGTTATTCGCGAGGCATCCATCGAAATTCTGTTGTTGCTCAATGCACATTTCGATGAGGGAAAAGATCCCCGCTGGTTTCTGGAACAACTGGATATTGCGCGCCTCAGTATGGGTGGATGGGGCGCAGTGGCTAAACGACTTAAACTCAACGATGCGGAATTAACACAGTTCACTTTACAACTTCGCCATTTGCAGCAGCTCGTTCCGCACTATGAGAGCGGGCAAAGCGTGACGGAAAATCAGCTTATTGCTGCGTTGCGGTTTGTGGCGGCGTTAGAGAATCTGCGCGCGAAGCAGCCGTTGCTGAGCTACAACACGTTGACAAAAGTGAGCGATGCGCAGCAGAAGCACGGCCTGGAGCAGTTGCGGGCGCTGGAGATGATGATCACCTCGCTGGTGACGCAAGCATGGTCTGACCCTGACCGGCTGCGTAACCATCTGAAAGTGCAGTTTGGCGCAGACCGCGTGCGGCGCTGGCTACGCGTTGGCGATCGTAACGATGTGTTAAGCGGTATGCGGTTTAGCGAACTGGCGCTGATGCTGATCGATAAGAAGGAGTTCAGCCAGCACTATGCGCGGATCTTCAATGACTCGTCGGTATTAACTCTGTTTCTGGAAACGCGTAAAACGCTACAGACGTTTCTGGATGATATCCGCCAGATACGTGCGGCGGCGATTGCGAACCAGCCGCTGACGTCGAACCAACTGAGTCTGCTGGCGAGTTATTACCCGCAAATCACCGGGCCGGTACAGCGGGCATGGGAAGAGGGGCGCACGAAAACAAACCCCGCCGCATTACTGAAAGAAGCGGGAACGGGGTTGGACGCTTTCTGGGAACAAGCGCGGAAGAAAGATCGCGCAGCCGGAGGTGATGCAATGCCGATACGTGACAATATCGAACCGCCCGCAAAACGTGCGGCGCGCAACCGCGAGGAGCGGGAGGTGATGCTCTCCGGCGCGTTGTGGGGGGCGGTGGGCGTGATGGTGCTGTTGATGGTGATTGGCGCGTTCTGGATGTTTACCAGCGGGCTCTCCGTGCCGAATACCCGTGGAAGCGGTATTACCGTTCCGATTGCCGAAGATCGTCATCGGACATCGCCGAAGGAAGAACTGAGCAATATGGGTATTCCGCGCGATGAGAACAACTTCCGTTCGGCGATCGATCGGAATGACACCAAAGTGGTGTCGATGTTTTTACGCACGGGCATGAACTGGAAGCTCTCATGGACGGAACAGGCAATGGAGTCGGATTACCACGAGGTGCTGGACATGCTGCTCCGCTACCGGCTGCAAATGGATGAAAACCGGCCCTGTCGGCGGTTTATCACCACGTTATCGCATGAAATGCTGGCGGGTAAAAAGCTCACCTCAACCGCAAAAAATTACCTGAGGGCGTTCTGTACTCTGGATCCAGTGGTGGAGCGCCAGCGCTATGAGATGGAACAGGCGCAACTGCGTTATAACGCTGACCCGTCCGACGAGAACCGCAAACTGGCGGATATTCAGTCCGCCATTTATGATGTCATTGATTAATCAAATCTGCCCGGTAGCGCGATGCTTGCCGGGCATTGTCATTACGGCTCGCCGTATAAACCAATCAGTCTGCGCACCACACCGTTTGTCCAGCCAAAGCCATCCTGTAGCGGGTACTCCCCACCGCCCCCTTCGCTTGGGGTGCTGCTGGCAATGTGGTACTTCTCAATCAGCTTATGGTGATGCTGGTAATAATGATTCACCGTCTGTAGCCAACTGTGCGCGATTTCGTTGCCCAGTGAATCATTGCCATACAGTTTGAAGCCCTGAATGGCCATCCACTGTAGCGGCGCCCAGCCGTTGGGTTTATCCCACTGTTCACCGGTCTCATACTCGGTTGCCAGAATGCCACCCGGCGTCAGCAGGCGCGCCGTGACAGCTTCCGCCAGCCGGTCAGCCTGCTCATGCGTCGCCATACCAACATATAATGGGACGATGCTGGCGGCGGAAAACAGCGCCATCTCTTCACGACGCCAGTCATAGTCGCGATAGCAGCCATGCTCATCATCCCACATGTAACGGTTAACCGCTGCCCGGCGATCGCTGGCTTTCTGGCGGAACAGTGCTTCCCGTTCGCGGTCGCCCTTCAGACCGGAAATGTTGGCGATGGCGCTTTCCAGCTTAAACAGGAACGCATTCAAATCGACAGGAATAAACTGCGTGGTGCGGATACTTGCCAGACGATGGGCGTCGCGCAGCCAGCGTGACGAGTAATCCCAGCCGGACGCCGCACCGGCGCGCAGATCGCGGTAGACTTCGTTGGCCGGTCGCCCGGAGTTACGCGCCGTCTCCACGTCTTCAATCCAGGATTCGTCGCGTGGCGTATCCCGGTCATCCCAGTAGCGATTAAGCAGTGAACCGTCAGGCATGCGCACCACGTGGCGGTAGGCCTGGTTGAGCGCCAGCGACTCTGCGCCATCCATCCAGAAGGCGTACTCCATCAGCAGGTGTTCAAGGTAGCGCCGCGCACCGCGTACGCCATCCTCTTCGAACAGTTCCACCATCAGCGCAAAGACGGGCGGCTGCGAGCGGCTCAGATAGTAGGTACGGTTGCCGTTCGGGATATGGCCGTAGCGTTCAATCATCCACGCAAAGTTATCCGCCATACAGCGCAGCAGATCGTCACGGCCGCTTTCCGCCAGCCCAAGCATGGTGAAATAGGAGTCCCAGTAGTAGGTTTCGCGGAATCGACCGCCAGGCACAATATAGGCTTGCGGCAGCGCCAGCAAGGAAGACCACGGAATATGATCCTGCGGCTCGCGGGTCAGTACCGGCCACAGGTGGTCAATATGCTCTTTCAGCGAGCGGCTGGGGTCGGAGATATACTCTTTGGCATAGCTTTCCGGCATCCAGAAATGCGCCGCGACAAACTGACGCAGGTCGAATTCCGGTTTGCGTTTGATTTTACGATAGCGAATCAGAATATCGAGCGGATCCATTTTCGGCGCACAATCGGGAAACGTTTTGCTGTCGGCGAAGATGCGCGATGACTGCACGTGTTCAAACAGTTCAAGGTAACGATCGGCAGGGGTAAGCGCATCGGATGCGGGTAGCCCTTCGATCATTTCCGGCTCCGGCTCCGCCTCGATCATTTCATCCAGTTTTAACTCGCACGGATCGGTTTCGTAGACGGTTTCTTCGGCAATCACGAATTCGATAGGTTCTGCGCTTTGTTGTTTCTGGTTGAACATAGTGACTCTGGCCTCCGGATGTCGTCGTAAAAAAGATGACGGGTGTTGCCCGGTTTTCTACTAAGCGTAGACATTCGCTTCGGTCTCTGAAAGACAAACTGTGCGTTTGATCACGTTTCTTTATCGGGAAACAGTCTGCGGATTTTTCATAACCTGTTGTTTATTCATAAACAAAACGGGTAACCCAACGGCTGGCGTAGCGGCGAAATTCGGAGCATTCGTTTTGCAACGATTTGTGAATAATCCCCCCGCTGCACATTCACGCAGGGTAGAGTAGGGGGATTGCCCGTCATAAAGAGGAAGCGCCGTTGGAACTCGCCACTATTACGTTAGAGCAATGTCTCGATATCCGCCATGCGGTACTGTGGCCGCAGCTTGAGCGCGACGCCTCGCGCGTGGAAGGCGATGAGCACGCCTGGCATTATGGCGTGCTGGTGCAGCAGCAGGTCGTCAGTTGTTTATCGGTGTTTTTGCTCGGCGATCGTCACTGCCAGATCCGCAAATTCGCCACCGTGCAGGACCAGCAGCAGCGTGGGTTTGGCGGTTTTTTGTTGCGCTCGGTGCTCGAACGGTTAGTGCAAATGGGCATGGCGTCGGTACAACTGGACGCCAGAACATCGGCAGTATCGTTTTATACCCGCTTTGGTTTTATTGCCGAAGGGACGCCGTTCTGTAAAAAAGGGGTGGAGTACATTCGCATGTCACGCGGGTTATAAAACGCCCGGCGACATGGCTGCCGCCGGGAGGAGGGTTAACGCGGGATCTGCTGGGTAATGCAGTGGATGTTGCCGCCGCCGAGCAAAATTTCGCGCGCCGGGACACCGGTAATAACAAAGCCCGGGTACATCTCTTCAAACAGCGCCAGCGCTTTGGCATCGGTTGCCGCATCCAGCAGCGGGAAAATAATCTGCTGATTGCTGATCAGATAGTTGACGTAGGAACCGGCCAGGCGGTTGCCTTCATGGCGCTCAATCGCCGTGCCTTTTTCCACACCAATGGTCTCTTCCGCGCTGGCGTACAGCGGTTGCGGAGAGGGCATTTTCCAGACTTTCAGCGTGCGACCCTGCGCATCCTTCACGTTTTCCAGCACGTTGAGGGCGGCAACGGAGCGGGCGTACTGCGGATCGTTCTGGTCGTCGGTCCAGTGCAGCGCCACTTCGCCAGGACGCACGAAGCAGCACATATTGTCGATGTGGCCATCGGTTTCGTCGTTAAACACACCGTCCGGCAGCCAGATTATCTGCGATACGCCAAGATAGTCGCGCAACTGCTGCTCAATCTGATCTTTGCTTAACCCCGGGTTGCGGTTCGGGTTCAGCAGGCATTCGGCCGTGGTCAGCAATGTGCCTTCGCCGTCGACGTGGATCGAGCCGCCTTCCAGAATCAAATCTGTGTGGTAACAAGGCATCTGGTGGTAGTTTGCCACCTGAGCCGCGACCTGCTGATCGCGGTCCCACGGCGCGTACAACCCACCGTTGAAGCCGCCCCAGGCGTTAAACGTCCAGCTAATGCCACGCCGTTCGCCCGCCGCATTCAGCACCACGGTGGGTCCGGTATCGCGCATCCAGGCGTCATCGCTCTCCATCTCCACCAGCGTCACTTCTGCGGGCAGGGTGGCGCGCGCTTTGGTCATCTCAACGGCCGGGACGCCCATAATAACCGGGGTACTGCGCGAAATAGCCTTTGCCACGGCGGCAAAAGCCTGCTGCGCGGGGGCGGCATCTGCGCGCCAGTTATCCGTGCGGTAAGGCCAAATCATCCATACCGCCTGGTGCGGCGCCCACTCTGCGGGCATGGCGAACCCATCTTTCACCGGCGTGGTCAGCTGTGACATCGGTTAGCTCCTTACGCTGCCATCAGAAGTGGCGATGGCGCCATACATGTTCGGGCGACGATCGCGGAACAAACCCCAGGCGGCGCGCTGCGCGGCAACGGCATCCAGATCGAAAGTGTGCACCAGCACCGCTTCGTCGGTTTTATTCGCCTGCTCCACCAGTGCACCGGTCTGATCGGCAATGAAAGAGGAGCCGTAGAAGGTCATTTCCAGGCCTTCAATGTATTTGCTGGCTTCGGTGCCAATACGGTTAGATGCAATCACCGGAATGACGTTAGCGGCAGCGTGACCCTGCTGGACGCGGGTCCAGTGCGGCTGGCTGTCGATGTCCGGGTAGGCAGGTTCCGAGCCGATTGCCGTCGGGTAGAAGATCACTTCTGCGCCCTGCAGCGCCAGGCAACGTGCGGTTTCCGGGAACCACTGATCCCAGCAGATGCCAACGCCGACTTTGGCATAGCGGGTGTTCCACACTTTGAAGCCGGTATCGCCAGGGATAAAGAACTGTTTTTCCTGGTACGCCGGGCCGTTCGGAATATGGGTTTTACGGTAGGTGTCCAGCACGCTGCCGTCGGCGTCGATCATCACCAGCGAGTTGTAGTAGGCGTTATTGCTCTTTTCAAACAGGCTCAGCGGCAGCACCACTTCCAGCTCTTTTGCCAGCGCAGAGAAGTGTTTAATCAGCGGGCTGGTGGCGACTTCCTGCGCCAGCGCGTAGTGTTCCGGGCTTTGGTCGATGCAGAAATAGGGCGCCGCGAACAGCTCCTGAATCAGGATGATCTGCGCGCCTTTGCTGTGGGCTTCACGGACCAGGCGTTCAGCGTTCTGAATGTTTTTTTCCAGATCCCAGCTACAGGCCATTTGCGTTGCGGCGACTGTGACATTTCTCATAAAAAATCTCCCGTGGTTCTCAGTTCAGGCAGTGCAGAGCATCAGCACTTATTTTGCTGCAAACTATAGCAACGAAAACCGTTATGCATAAAATGTATTGTTATCATGAAAACATGAACAGGATGCATAGTGGCTATCGACCTGAACTTGCTGCGGCTGGTGCCGATTCTGGCGAAAGAGAAAAATGTCACCCGCGCGGCGCAAAAAGCGAACCTTTCCCAGTCAGCGTTTAGCCATGCGCTGAACCGCCTGCGCGAGCAGTTAAACGATGAGATGTTTATCCGCACCCGCAACGGTATGGAGCCCACGCCCTATGCAGCGATGATGATCCCGGTGATTGAGAATGCGCTCAGCAAGCTGGATACCGCCACGCGCGGGCCGAGCCACTTCGATCCGCTGCGTGATGCGCACACCTTTTATATTGGCGCGGTGGATTACTTCGAATTTATGTTTATGCCGGTGCTGACGGCGCGCTTTAAAACCATCGCGCCCAATGTGCGGTTGTCTGTCGATATTCTCTCGGAGACGATAAAAGTTGAACGGGTGGAGAAGGGGCAACTGGATGCGTTTATCGGCGTGGATAATGTGCAGCATATTCCGCACTATTTTAATAAACATCCGCTTATTTCCGACCATTTTGTGGCCATTGCCTCTGTCGATCGCCACGATTTACCTGAACAACTGACGATGAAACACCTGGTCAGCGAACCGCAAATTCACTTACCGGCGGTCAGTTCCGGCGCGGATCACATTGACGGTTGGCTGTTGTCGCAGCATCTTTATCGCCCGCTGGCGACGGTGGTGCAGAGTTATGCCGTCGGTGGGCGTGTGGCGGTGGCATCTGGTTATTTGATGTGCGTGCCTTTTCGCATCGCGCTGGAGCTGGCGAAAATGTTGCCGCTGCGAATTCTGGATCTGCCGGACGGCGCGCCATCGTACGATTTATTGCTCCTTACCCACCGGTTGTATGACTACCAGCCTGCGGTCCAGTGGCTGATTAATGAGTTAAAAACGGTGCGGATAGCGTGACACCCTTGTGTCAGGAAAAAGGCGGGAAACACGCTGCCAGTTCACGCCCGGATAAGAAAAAAATTACGCCCGTTTTATCCCTGCCCAAACAGCGTCGAACTGTGCTGACAGAGAGCGTTTGAACCCCGGAAGCCAGGCTTCCGGGGGGCAGACTCAACTGTGTTTGTTGGTCAGTTCAAAGCGTGGCGAAACCAGTCCGTACAGCGTCCAGCCGAGGAAGGTCACAATCGAGCCGTAGAGCATGGCTTCTTCACCGGAGGAGTAAAGCGCGTAGAAGCTGTACAGCGCACCGATAAAGGCGACAGCGTTAGCGACTTTGGCTTTCGACGGGTTAACGTTGGCCATTTTCTGAATGATAACCAGCGCAGCCATCGACAGAATGTACGGGATGATGTTAGTGACCACCGCCAGATTGACCAGCACGTTAAACTGGCTGTTCAGCGACGGGCTGATGGTCATCAGCGATAATCCACTCTGGATGACCACAATGGTCAGCATCCCCTGCACTGGCGCATCCACTTTCGTCACGCGTGAGAAGATTTTCGGGAAATAACCTTCGTCGGCAGAAGATTTAAAGACCTGTGCAATGGTGAACTGCCAGCCCAGCAGCGAACCGCAACAGGACATGATCATCAGCGCCATGATCACTTTCCCGACTTCCGGGGTAAACATTTGCGCGAAAGCCAGCCCAAACGGCGCGGTGGAGTTCGCCAGGTCCATATTCGGGACAATCCCGGCAATCACGTTGGTGGAGACGATGTAAATCACCGCTGCGCCCAGTGTGCCGCCCAGTACTGCAATCGGCACGTTACGTTCCGGGTTTTCCACCACTTCTGCGTTTGCACAGGCCGACTCCAGACCGAGGAATGCCCACAATGTCATGGCGATAGACGAACCGACCGCACTGAAGAACGGAACGTTGTGTGGGTTCCATGAGGCGACATACAGACTCGGGCTAAACCAGAACCAGCCGATGATGCACAGGCCTACCACCGGAATAATTACCCCCCAGACGGTGATACTGCTGATCTGCCCGGTAATGCGCGCACCGCCGAAGTTAGCCACGGTGCAAATCCACAATACGCCAATCGTCGCTAGGCCAATCTGTACCGGCGACAGCGATGCACCGAACAGTTCGGTACCGTAACCCACCGCGGAAATCGCAATGGCCACGTTGGCAATCAGCAGCGACATGCCATAGGTGTAGTTCGCCATAAAGTTGCCGGATTTGCCGAACGCATACTCCGCATAGCCGCCCATGCCGCCGGATTTGCGGCTGAACATACCGCACTTGGCGAATGCCCATGCCAGCGCCATCGAACCTACGGCGGTCACCAGCCAGGAGATTATCGAGATGGTACCGACTTCCGCCAGCTTGGTGGGCAGCATAATAATCCCGGAGCCCATCATATTGACCATGGTCAGAATGGTGAGCTGGAGAACGCCCATCTTATTGGATTTTTTAGCACTCATAATTTTTCTCCTTTCAGCAGGCTATGCTGCTTTTCCTGCTGTTTGATGACGTAACACCACACCTGTTTGCGACCGTCGTGTTCTTCGACGTACACACCCTGTAACTCAGGCGCAAAGCCTGGAAGCAGGTTGATCCCCTCTTCCAGCGCACTGAAATAACGCAGTACCGAGCCGCCCCAAATCTCACCCGGAACCACGCACAGTACCCCTGGCGGGTAAGGCAGCGCGCCTTCCGCCGCAATGCGACCTTCTGCATTCGGCAGACGAACCAGTTCCACCTCACCGCGCAGGTAGGCGTAGTTGGCTTCTTGTGGTGAGAGGCTGACGCGTGGGAAGTGCGATTTGCGGAACATCTCTTTCTGCAACTGTTTCACATTGTGGCGGGCGTAAAGGTCGTGCATCTCCTGGCACAGCTGGCGCAGGCTGTAACCGTCGTAACGCGCCTGATGCTGGCGGTAGAGTGAAGGCAGAACGTCAGCCAGTGGCGCGTCGGATTCGAGCAGTTTTTCGAAACGCACCAGCAGGGCGATAAGCTGTTGCAGCTTGGCCATATCTTCCGCCGGGGTCAGCAGGAACAGGATCGAGTTAAGGTCGCATTTTTCCGGTACTACGCCATTTTCACGCAGGAAGTTGGCGAGGATGGTTGCCGGAACGCCAAAGTCTTCATATTCGCCATTCGCGGCATTGATACCGGGTGTGGTGAGCAGCAGTTTGCATGGGTCAACAAAGTACTGGTGTTCGGCATAGCCTTCGAACGCATGCCACTGTGCGCCCGGAACAAAATGGAAAAAGCGCAGATCGCCGGAGATCTCAGCCGTGTCGTAAGACTGCCATGGCTTACCATCGACGGTTTCCGGCACAAACGGGCGGATATAACGGCAGTTATCGAGGATCAGTTTGCGGGCATCAATGCCGTTGGCGACGCAATCCATCCACATGTTGCGGCCGCTCACACCTTCATGCATTTTGGCGTTGATATCCAGCGCGGCAAACAGCGGGTAGAAGGGGCTGGTGGAGGCGTGCATCATAAAGGCGTTATTCATGCGCTTATGCGGTACATAGCGAGGTTGCCCTTTGATATGGCGGTCTTTTTTGTGGATCTGCGACGTCTGGGAGAAACCTGCCTGCTGTTTGTGCACCGATTGTGTCACCAGGATGCCCGGATCGTTTTCATTCAGATCCAGCAGCAGGGGCGAGCAATCGGCCATCATCGGAATAAATTGCTCGTAACCCACCCAGGCGGAGTCAAACAGGATGTAGTCGCACAGGTGGCCAATCTTATCCACCACCTGGCGGGCGTTATAGATTGTGCCGTCGTAAGTCCCTAACTGGATCACCGCCAGGCGGAAGGGGCGTGTCTCTTTCGCCCGCTGCGGCGCGACTTCTTCAATAAGCTGGCGCAGGTACGCTTCTTCAAAACAGTGGGCGTCGATGCCACCGATAAAACCGTACGGGTTACGCGCTGTTTCCAGATATACCGGTGTCGCGCCAGCCTGCAAGAGCGCACCGTGGTGGTTTGATTTGTGGTTGTTGCGATCAAACAGCACCAGGTCTCCCGGCGTCAGCAGGGCGTTAAGCACCACTTTGTTGGACGATGAAGTGCCGTTGAGCACAAAGTACGTTTTGTCGGCGTTAAAGACTTTGGCGGCGTGTTGCTGCGCAATGCACGGTGCGCCTTCATGAATCAACAAGTCGCCCATGGCGACATCGGCATTACACAAATCGGAACGAAAGAGCGTTTCGCCAAAATATTCAACAAACTGATTTCCGGCCGGATGGCGGCGAAAAAACTCACCGCCCTGATGCCCGGGGCAGTCAAACGCGCTATTGCCCTGACCGACATAGTCAACCAATGCACGAAAGAACGGTGGACGCAGTTGCGTTTCATAGTGATGGGCTGCAGTTTCCAACTGGCGACCATAATAGTCGCTGCGGTTTTCGTTAAACTCAAAGACGCCAGAAATGCGTGGCAGATGTTCAGCCGGAACGCGTTCTTCCTCTTCTGTTGCGACAAAGACCGGAATTCCGTAGCCGGTCGCGTCGATTTCATCGAGTTTGCCTCGTTCAATATCATTGACGGATAACACGATAGCAGCGACGTCGATAAATTTACTTTCATCAACATTCACAAGATTGCGATGCGTGGAAAAACAGTCAGGGCAAGAACGACTGATTGCAATTTTTAATTCAGACATTTTCAACTCTTTATTTCAGGTAATAGCAGGTCCTCAATTTCCTGAACAGGAAATTGATATCTCCGGAGTGAATAAAGGCTTCCCACTGATAAATAAAAATCAGTAAGTTGGTTTTATTCAGATGCAATAAACCCTAACCAGTCCGGTCACAAGTAATTCAGGGGTTTATTGGAGCGAGCACCGCGAGATACAGGCGTTCAGCCTGTATTACAGAGGGTCAGAAAGACCTGTATGCTGGAGTGCCCGTAGTCAAATGACTATCGGGCATTAAAGAAGTGAAAGTCGAAGCTATTACGGTTGGCAAACATCATAATATGTGTTGTTCGCCTTATATGTGGCATTGCACGGTTATTATTTTCCATTTTCATCACCTTTCCTGGGTAAATGTAAGGTGAGGGTATTTTATCCAGGAAAAAGCCATTTTGTGTGACTCTGATCAATAAAAACAGATCATCCCAGAAATAATTAGTCGCGTTTTATGCATATTGCGAGATAACGCACTGCAATGTTTATTATTTGTTATTTTTGTTAAAATTAATATTCGTGGTGATTTTTTAAAACCCGGAAAAATAAATTAGCTAAGACAAATAAATTAAATAAATAGAGGTGTTAATTAATTAAAAATAATGAATAAGAATTCAGAAAATAACCTGTGATGGCGTTTGTTATGTCGCTTCGTTGAATACAACGGCATTTGCGGCTGAGTGAAGAAGCGGCAAGGCGCAAACTAAGACAAAGAAAGTGACCGAAGAGAAGCACAATGCAGGCTTCTCTTCGGTTTGAGGGGAGGACAGCAGGAGGTTGTGATTCGGGCGCGTGGTTATCGCATGGTCACAAACTCTTCCGCCGCGGTGGGGTGAATGGCCACGGTGTTATCGAAGTCTTTCTTGGTTGCGCCCATTTTCAGCGCGACGGCAAAACCTTGCAGCATTTCATCCATACCGGAACCGATACCGTGGATACCGACAATGCGCTCCTCCGGGCCTACGCACACCAGCTTCATACGACACGGCTGGCGGTGGGTCGTCACTGCGGTATACATGGCGGTAAACGACGATTTATACACTTTGACTAACTCATCGCCGAACTGTTCGCGCGCCTGCGGCTCGGTTAACCCTACGGTGCCGATCGGCGGGTGGCTGAACACCACGGTCGGGATGTTGTTGTAATCCAGATGTTCGTCCGGCTTGTTGTTAAACAAACGCTCAGACAAACGGCGGCCCGCGGCGACCGCCACCGGCGTCAGTTCCACCGCACCGGTGTTATCGCCCACCGCATAGATGCCCGGCACGCTGGTGTTCTGGTATTTATCCACCTCGATATAGCCTTTGGCGTTGGTTTTCACACCGGTGGCTGCAAGGTTGAAATTGTCGGTCGCGGGTTCGCGGCCAATCGCCCAAATCAGGCTGTCCACGGTCTGTGAACGGCCATCTTCCAGCGTCAGGTTCAGGCTGCCATCGGCGTTTTTCACCACCGCTTTCGGCACTGCATGGGTGTGCAGCGTCGGGCCTTCTGCGGCCATCACTTCCACCAGCGTTTCGGTGATCAGCGGATCAAAATTGCGCAGCGGCGCGTGCTTGCGCACAAACAGGTGCGTTTCAGCACCGAGGCCATTAATCACTCCCGCCAGTTCAACGGCGATATAACCCGCACCCACCACCGCCACGCGTTTTGGCAGCGCAGGCAGTTCAAAGAAGCCGTCGGAATCAATACCGTACTCCACTCCCGGAATGTTCGGGTGGCTCGGACGGCCGCCGGTGGCGATCAGAATATGATCGGCGGTGAGGGTTTCACCGTTCACTTCGAGGGTTTTTGCATCCACAAAACGCGCAAAGCCGCGGATCACATCGACATTATTTTTACCCAGCACGTTGTCATACGAGGTGTGGATTCGGTCGATATAGGCCGTACGGCTGGCGATCAGTTTGCCCCAGTCGAAGTGGTTGACCGTGGTGTCGAACCCGTAATCCGGGCCATAGAGATGAATGGCTTCCGCGATTTGCGCCGCGTGCCACATAACCTTTTTCGGAACACAACCGACGTTCACACAGGTGCCGCCAAGTGCTTTCGCTTCGATCAGCGCGCATTTCTGACCGTACATCGCCGCACGGTTAATCGATGCGATACCGCCGCTGCCGCCGCCAATAGCGATATAGTCGTAATGTTTGCTCATGGTTGATTCCTTAATCCTGAACGAGGTCGAAAAGTGTCGCGATTGTAACGCGCAGCCCGAAAGGTTCCACCAATGGCTGCGATTACTCCGGTACTACCTGGTGAATCAGCGTATGCCCGGTGCCCGCTGGCACCAGTTTACTGTGCAGCCACGGCAGCACAGTGTTCATTTGCGCTTCCAGTTTCCACGGCGGGTTAATCACAATCATGCCGGAGGCGGTCATCCCGCGCTGGTCGCTGTCCGGGCGTACGCCCAGCTCGATTTGCAGGATATTGCGGATGCCGGTGGCTTCCAGATCGCGCAGCATGCGTTTTATCTGCTGGCGCAACACCACCGGATACCAGAGCGCGAACACGCCTGTGGCGAAACGTTTGTGCCCTTCGCTGATACCGCTCACGACGGCCTGATAATCGGTTTTAATCTCATACGGCGGGTCGATAAGGATCAAACCACGGCGGGAGACCGGCGGCAGTTTGGCCTTCAGTTGCTGGTAACCGTCAGCGCGTTCAACACGGGCGCGGCTGTCTTTCTGGAACTCCTGGCGCAGCAGCGGGAAGTCGCTCGGGTGCAGTTCGGTCAGTTGCAGAGTGTCCTGCTCGCGCAGCAACTGGCGGGCAATCAGCGGCGAACCCGGGTAATAGCGCAACTGCTCGTTACGGTTGAAATGGCGCACTGCGCTCATGTAAGGCTCCAGCTCCGCAGGCAAATCATCCTGCTGCCAGATACGCGCGATGCCTTCCAGATATTCCCCGGTGCGTTCCGCATGCTCGCCGGAGAGCAGATAACGCCCTGCGCCTGCGTGCGTGTCGAGATAGAGAAACGGTTTCTCTTTCTCTTTCAGCGCTTCAATGATCAGGCTCTGAACGGTGTGTTTAAGGACGTCGGCATGGTTGCCAGCGTGGAAGCTGTGGCGATAACTGAGCATGGATACTGGGATTCCGGAAAATAAACGAGGTTTGCCACAGTTTACCGCAGATTGCCCCGGATTACCGCAGGCGCGCCGCGCTTGTTTCAGGCCGTCGGAAAAGGTTTCAAAACATAACCGTGTCATAAAACGGTCAAATTGCGGCGCTAGCGTCGGCTGCAGGCAAGGTAATTGTTTGAATAAAAGGATAAAAAATGAAAATCCGTCTCACGCTGTTAACTGCCGCGCTGCTGCTGGCTCATCAGGCGATGGCAAAAGATATTCCGCTGACGCAGGTGCGCGATATCGCCAACACCACGACACCGGCAGCGGATAGCCAGCCCTTTGTTGCGCTCGAAGCGCAGTCGCTGGCAGCGCTGCGCCAGTCATTGCAGGGCGATGCGTCTCAACTCAGTCGTGCACAGCTTGAGCACGCTGCCCAAACGGCAAAACAAGCCGATAGCGCGTGGCTGAAAGCGCGGGGTTATGACTTCCGCACCAAAGAGAACCAGCAGGCGGGCATTGAACTGCTGTCGGGGTTTAGCGCGCTGCCGAAACCGGTGCTGGATGCCAGCCTGCAAACCGTTGAAGCCATCAACCGCGATGCCACGCGAGGTCTGCGTCGTCAGGCGCTGGCGGATGCCGAAGGCATTAGCTACCTCTATTTTCTGGCCGATGCGCTGGGGCCGAAGCTGGGGAAAGCCTTTCTTGCAGCTTACGACAAAGGTGAGTTAGGCAAAGCTGCGGCGCTGATTAAAGCCAGCGAAGTCAGTACTGGCGCGGCGAAAAAACATTTCGATTACAAGCGCCCGTTTTTGATACCAGGAAACAGCATCCACCTGGTGCCGGACGACGTGGTGGTCAAAGATAACAAACCCTACACCGCAGACGGCGGCTCTTTTCCGAGCGGCCATACCAACACCGGCTATACCGATGCCTTGCTGATGGCGGAGATGATCCCGGAACGTTTTGACGCGCTGCTGGCGCGCGGTGCGCGTTACGGTTATTCCCGTGTGGTACTGGGCGTGCACTATCCGCTGGATGTTATCGGCTCGCGGATGGTGGCCGAGCGTAATGTTGCTCATTACCTCAACGATGCGCAGTACCGCGCAATGTTCAACGAAGCGCGCGATCAGCTCCGCGCTGCGCTGGAAAAAGAGTGCGGCACGACGCTGGCGCAATGCGCGCAGACCGCAGGCAAAGACGATCCTTATCGCGACCCGGCGATGCGTGACGTTTACCGCTTCACCATGACCTACAACCTGCCGCAGCAGAAAGGGGCGGCGAAGGCAGTGAGCGTACCGGAGGGGGCTGACGTGTTGCTGGAGGCGGCCTTGCCAAAACTCTCCGCCAGTCAGCGCCGCGCGTTGATGGTGAAAACCGCGCTTCCGGCGGGTTACCCGCTTTCCGGCGCGACCGATGAACAGAACTTCTGGCAGCGTCTGAATTTGTCGGCAGCTTACGACACGGCGCATAAAACCCGTTAAGGGTGATGTTGTATTCCGCCCGGTGAGCGCAATGCCGCCGGGCGTTTTGATGGTTGCTGCTTATTGCAGCAATACCCCGTTAAGCGCACCGCCTGGCATTGAAATCTCCTACACTTAACCCCATGCTAAACAACTACCTCATTCCAAGGACTGCGCATATGACCAATCCATTATTGACGCCTTTCGTATTACCGCCCTTTTCCCAAATCCTCCCTGAACATGTTGTTCCCGCCGTCACGAAGGCGCTGGAAGAGTGCCGGGCTGCGGTAGAAAGCGTTGTCGCGCAGGGCGCGCCCTACAACTGGGATAACCTCTGCCAGCCGCTGGCGGAAGTGGACGACCACTTGGGGCGTCTTTTCTCGCCGGTCAGCCATCTGAATTCGGTGAAAAACAGCCCGGAGCTGCGTGAAGCCTATGAGCAGACGCTGCCGCTGCTGTCTGAATACAGCACCTGGGTCGGGCAGCACGAAGGGTTGTATAACGCGTATCGCGATCTGCGCGATGGCGAGAATTACGCCGGCCTGAGCACCGCAGAGAAAAAGGCCGTGGATAACGCGCTGCGCGACTTTACCTTATCGGGCATCGGTCTGCCGAAAGAGAAACAGCAGCGCTATGGCGAAATCGCAGCGCGCTTGTCTGAACTGGGCAACATCTACAGCAACAACGTGCTGGACGCCACCATGGGCTGGAGCAAACTGGTTACGGACGAAACCGAACTGGCGGGCATGCCGGAAAGCGCATTAGCGGCGGCGAAAGCGCAGGCGGAAGCCAAAGAGCAGCAGGGCTGGTTGCTGACGCTGGATATCCCGAGCTATTTGCCGGTGATGACTTACTGCGACAACAGCGCGCTGCGTGAAGAGATGTACCGCGCTTACAGCACCCGCGCTTCTGACCAGGGGCCGAACGCCGGTAAGTGGGATAACAGCCCGGTCATGGCGGAGATCCTCGCGCTGCGTCATGAGCTGGCGCAACTGCTGGGCTTTGAAAGTTATGCCTTTAAATCGCTGGCCACCAAAATGGCGGAAAACCCGGCGCAGGTGCTGGAGTTCTTAACCGATCTCGCCAAACGCGCCCGTCCGCAGGGGGAAAAAGAGCTGGCGCAACTGCGCGCGTTCGCCAAAGCGGAATTCGGCGTCGATGAACTGCAACCGTGGGACATTGGCTACTACAGCGAAAAACAGAAACAACACCTCTACAGCATCAGCGATGAGCAACTGCGTCCGTACTTCCCGGAAGAACGCGCGGTTAATGGTCTGTTTGAAGTGGTGAAACGCATTTACGGCATCACCGCCAAAGAGCGCAAAGATATCGATGTCTGGCATCCGGATGTGCGTTTCTTCGAGCTGTATGACGAAAGCAATGAACTGCGCGGCAGCTTCTATCTCGATCTGTACGCCCGTGAACACAAACGCGGCGGCGCGTGGATGGATGACTGTGTGGGTCAGTTACGCAGAGCCGACGGCTCACTGCAAAAGCCGGTGGCCTATCTCACCTGTAACTTTAACCGCCCGGTTAACGGCAAACCTGCACTGTTCACCCATGATGAAGTGATCACGTTGTTCCATGAGTTTGGGCACGGTTTGCACCATATGCTGACGCGCATTGAAACCGCCGGTGTGGCGGGCATCAGCGGCGTGCCGTGGGATGCGGTCGAATTACCGAGCCAGTTTATGGAAAACTGGTGCTGGGAGCCGGAAGCGCTGGCGTTTATCTCCGGTCATTATGAAACCGGTGAACCGTTACCGCAGGAATTGCTGGATAAAATGCTGGCGGCGAAAAACTACCAGGCGGCGATGTTTATTCTGCGTCAGCTTGAGTTTGGTCTGTTCGACTTCCGCCTGCATGCGGAGTTCAGCCCGGAACAAGGGGCGAAAATCCTTGAAACGCTGGCGGAAATCAAACGCCAGGTCGCTGTGGTGCCGGGGCCGTCGTGGGGCCGTTTCCCGCATGCCTTCAGCCACATTTTCGCCGGGGGTTACGCGGCGGGTTACTACAGCTACCTGTGGGCCGATGTGCTGGCGGCGGACGCGTATTCCCGCTTCGAAGAAGAGGGGATTTTCAACCGCGAGACCGGGCAATCCTTCCTGGATAACATCCTTACCCGTGGCGGTTCGGAAGAGCCGATGGATCTGTTCAAACGCTTCCGCGGTCGTGAGCCGCAGATCGACGCGATGCTTGAGCATTACGGTATCGAAGGCTAATGCATTGAAAATCTGTTTGCTGGATGAAACAGGCGCCGGAGACGGCGCCTTATCTGTTCTTGCGGCCCGCTTTGGGCTGGAACAGGACGATGACAACCTGATGGCGCTGGTGCTGACGCCTGAGCATCTGGAACTGCGTAAGCGCGATGAGCCTAAGCTTGGCGGTATTTTTGTCGATTTTGTTGGCGGCGGTATGGCGCACCGGCGTAAGTTCGGCGGCGGTCGCGGTGAAGCGGTTGCCAAAGCCGTGGGTATCAAAGGCAGTTATTTGCCGGACGTGGTGGATGCCACCGCCGGGCTGGGCCGGGATGCCTTTGTCCTGGCGTCTGTCGGCTGTCGTGTGCGCATGCTGGAGCGAAATCCGGTGGTGGCGGCATTACTGGAAGATGGCCTCAATCGCGGCTATGCGGATGCGGAAATTGGCCCATGGCTGCGCGAGCGTTTGCAGTTGATCCACGCTTCCAGCCTGACTGGGCTTGCAGACATCACTCCGCGCCCGCAGGTGGTCTATCTCGATCCGATGTTCCCGCATAAGCAAAAAAGCGCGCTGGTGAAGAAAGAGATGCGCGTGTTTCAGTCACTGGTTGGCCCGGATCTGGATGCCGACGGTTTGCTGGAGCCCGCGCGTCAGCTTGCCGTTAAGCGGGTGGTGGTGAAACGCCCGGATTACGCGCCGCCGCTGGCGGGTATCGCGACGCAATCGGCGGTGGTGACCAAAAGTCATCGCTTTGACATCTACCCCGGTTCCGGGGAATAAAAAAGCCCGGCCGCATTGCGCGGGCCGGGCGGTATTCGCTCTAACGACAGTACGTTAGCGAGGCATTAATCCTCTTCTTCGTCCCGCAGCGGGACAATCAGCATATCCACGTGAACGGTGTTGATCAACTGACGCGCGGAAGACATCAGCTTGCTCCAGAAGTCCTGATGATGACCACAGACCACCAGGTCCATATCGTATTTTTTGATCGCGTCTACCAGCACCTGCCCGAGATCACCGCTGCCGCTCAGGGTTTCGGTAATCGGATAGCCTGCATTGGTGGAGAGATCGGTCAGCGCCTGGTGCGTTTCGTCGGAGATGCGTTTTTGCATATCGCCGAGGTTAACGTCGATCAGGCCTGTGTACAGATCGGAGTAATTTACATCGACATGAATCAGGGAAACCTTCGCGTTGTAAGGACGTGCCATGGACACTGCTTTCTCAACCAGCAATTTGCTTTCAGGGGAGAGATCAACTGCGATGAGGATGTGTTTGTAAGCCATAGTGTTACTCCTTCCATAAGTTGTCGATGACCATCGGGACAAAGCCCTGATGTGTGTGCACTGCACCCGCGTCCTGCGTATCACATAAGCGGGTAGCGCCCGGCCTTAAGGATCTCATTGTAGAAGATATTTCTACCTTATAACTCTCTTACTGCACCGTCAATTAACCTGGATCACGATTCACTTAAGCCATATTTACAACCATATGCATTGATGATGATAACCTTGTGGCAAAAAAAGAATCCTTTCTCCTACACTATTAATAAACCGTACGGAAAACAGACGGTGTCCCACAGTTGTCCCGGCATGGATGCGCGGTCAATTGCGGGACACCGCCTGTGCTGTCGCCCCGTTCGGCGTTGGTAACACTCTTCATTGTCTGACTTGGTTGAGTATCCAGGAGCGGTCGTTGCGAAGCGGGTCTTCGTGGGCGAATCGCCGGGGAGGGGATATGGTGATCAGCACTGTTGCGCTGTTTTGGGCCTTGTGTGTCGTGTGTGTGGTTAACATGGTGCGTTATTACTCATCGTTGCGCGCACTGTTAGTGGTACTTCGAGGTTGTGACCCCTTACTCTATCAATATGTGGACGGCGGAGGCTTTTTCACTTCGCACGGTCAGCCGGGCAAGCAGATGCGGTTGGTGTGGTACATCTACGCTCAGCGTTACCGCGATCATCATGACGAAGAGTTTATTCGCCGCTGCGAACGCGTGCGCCGTCAGTTCATCCTGACCAGTTCGTTATGCGGGCTGGTGGTGGTGAGTTTGATTGCGCTGATGATTTGGCACTGAAGGCCGTGCTGGCTGGCGGCTATGCCTTATCCGGGTTGCAGAAGCCCGATAAGCGACCGTGGCATTGCCATTATTGAGCCATAAAAAAACGGGTCAGTTTCCTGACCCGTTTTGTCCTGCGCGTAATCTGTTAAATCAGATGCAGCGCAAGCCAGTACAACCCGCCGGACAGAATAATCGATGCCGGGAGGGTAAAGACCCAGGCCATCAGAATACTGGTGACGGTTTTGCGTTGCAGACCGCCGCCGTCGACAATCATTGTCCCGGCGACGGACGATGACAGCACATGCGTGGTGGAGACCGGCATCCCGGTATAACTCGCCAGACCGATGGAGACCGCTGCCGTCATCTGCGCGGACATCCCCTGGGCGTAGGTCATGCCTTTTTTACCGATTTTTTCACCGATCGTCGTTGCCACACGACGCCAGCCAATCATGGTGCCCAGACCCAGCGCCAGCGCTACCGCCATAATGATCCAGATTGGCGCGTATTCAATGGTGCTCAGCATGTCGTTCTTCAGTTTCTTCAGCAGGCGCTGGTCGTCAACGTTGACTTCCGGCTGCTTCGCCACTTTATCCGTAATATCGGAGAGGCAGAGCATAATGCGACGCAGTTGGCTGCGCTGTTCAACCGGCAGTTTGTCGTAGCTTTCAACATTCGTCAGCATCGACTTCGCACGATCCAGCGCGATAATGGCGCGACCAGGATGGCAATGGAACTCGCCTGGCTGCGTGGTCACCTCTTCCGGCGTTGGGAGCAACGGATCCACACCTGTCGCTTTTTGCAGCAGCGCCGGGTGTTGCTGGAAGTATGTTTCCACGTTGTTGACCGCATCACGGGTACGGGTGATGTCATAACCGGATGCGTTCATGTTCACCACAAAACCCGCAGGGGCGACGCCAATCAGCACCAGCATAATCAGGCCAATGCCTTTCTGACCGTCGTTAGCGCCGTGGGAGAAACTCACGCCAATGGCGGAGAGGATCAGCGCAATACGCGTCCAGAACGGCGGCTTTCTTTTGCCGTCGATTTTCTCACGTTCAGCCGGGGTCATATGGATGCGCGCACGTTTTTTGGTGCTGCTCCAGTAGCGACGCAGTATATATACCAGCCCACCGGCGAACACCAGGCCGACGATCGGGGAAACGATCAGCGACGCGAAGATATTCAGCACTTTCGGGATGTTTAATGCATCAACGACTGACGTGCCGGTCATCAATGCATTGGTTAACCCAATACCGATAATCGCGCCAATCAGGGTGTGGGAGCTGGAAGCAGGCAGACCGAAATACCAGGTGCCCAGGTTCCAGATAATCGCGGCCAGCAGCATGGAGAAGACCATCGCCAGGCCGTGCGCAGAGCTGACATTCAGCAGCAGATCGGTTGGCAGCATATGCACAATTGCATACGCGACGCTTAACCCGCCCAGCAAAACGCCGAAGAAGTTAAACACCGCTGCCATCACCACCGCCAGCTGAGAGCGCATAGCGCGTGTATAAATCACTGTTGCCACGGCGTTTGCTGTGTCGTGGAAGCCGTTAATTGCTTCGTAAAACAGAACAAAAACCAGAGCAAGCAAGAGTAACAGCCCGGTATGAAGATCCAGGCCGGCAAACAAATGTAACATAAGCCGTTACGCCATTTTGAGGACATGAACGCGGCGCATTATCAGGGACATTGCCAGTGCGGGCAAAGTGAAATATGTATTTTTTTTGACATTATTTCTTACAAAGCCCTTAAATCTTTAAAATATCTTATATTTTTCAATGTCATCATCTTGCTGTGCGTATTCGCGCTGGTGCGACCAGCACGATCTCTTTACAATCCGCCACGATCTTTAAATGAGGAAACGGGTGTGGAAAGGTTTGATGCCATTGTTATCGGCGCCGGTGCGGCGGGAATGTTCTGTGCGGCTCTGGCAGGGCAGGCGGGCTGCCGCGTGTTGCTACTGGATAACGGCAAAAAACCGGGCCGTAAAATCCTGATGTCCGGCGGCGGGCGCTGCAACTTTACCAACCTTTATGTGGAACCCGCAGCCTATTTGAGCCAGAACCCGCATTTTTGCAAATCTGCGCTGGCGCGCTATACCCAGTGGGATTTTATCGACCTGGTGGGCAAACACGGTATTGCCTGGCATGAGAAGACGCTCGGGCAGCTGTTCTGCGACGACTCTGCGCAGCAGATCGTCGATATGCTGGTGGCCGAGTGTGAGAAAGGCAACGTCACGCAGCGCCTGCGCAGCGAAGTGCTAAGCGTGGAGCGCAACGATAATGGCTATACGCTGCAACTGAATGGCGCAAGCGTGCAGGCGGCGAAACTGGTGATCGCGTCCGGTGGTTTGTCGATGCCGGGACTGGGTGCGTCACCGTTTGGTTATAAAATCGCCGAACAGTTCGGTTTAACGGTGTTACCCACCCGTGCGGGTCTGGTGCCGTTTACCCTGCACAAACCGCTCCTTGAGCAGATGCAGACGCTCTCCGGCGTATCGGTGCCATCGGTGATCACCGCCGAAGACGGGACGGTTTTTCGCGAAAACCTGCTGTTTACGCATCGCGGTCTGTCGGGCCCGGCGATCCTGCAAATTTCCAGCTACTGGCAGCCGGGTGAGTTCGTCAGCATTAATCTGCTGCCGGAGTGCGATCTGGCAAGCTTCCTCGATCAGCAACGTGATGCGCACCCGAATCAAAGCCTGAAAAATACCCTTGCCATGCAGTTGCCGAAACGGTTGGTGGAGTGCCTGCAACAGCTTGGGCAGATCCCGGATGTGACGTTAAAGCAGCTCAATGCCCGTGAGCAGACAACGCTGGTTGATACGCTTACCGGCTGGCACGTACAGCCAAACGGCACCGAAGGTTACCGCACGGCGGAAGTGACGCTCGGCGGGGTGGACACCAACGAATTGTCGTCACGCACCATGGAAGCCCGCAATGTACCGGGTCTCTATTTTATTGGCGAAGTGATGGACGTCACCGGCTGGCTGGGAGGCTATAACTTCCAGTGGGCGTGGTCCAGCGCCGCCGCATGCGCACAGGCACTGGCGGCTGTGGAAGGATAAAAAAGCATGCTCTTCTCTGAGCGTGTTAGAAACTCTCAGAGAAGAGCCAGGCGACAGCGCAGGTGACTTATACTGTGCCTGCCGGGACCAGGGGCCTGCCAGGGTAAGGTTTATCCGCACTCAGATTGTATTTATCAACTGTGTCGAACATTTCTGCGAACAGGCCATCATCTTTTTTCGCCCAGAACGTTTCCAGATCATCCCCTCCCCATATCTCATGGGTATGACAGGTAAATTCAAGTAACCCCGTGTCGTGCGGCGTGAAATCGATACGCCTGGTCTCGTTCTCCGCGATGATATGTTGATAAAAAAGCACCATTTTACAGTCGCGGCCTGGCGTATTGTAGAAGGTAAGGAATTCATTTAAATGCGCCCGTAAAAGGGCAAGATCTGAGTTCTCTGTTATTCGGTGATGATAAAGAAAAACAAAGTTTTTATTTCCCCGGTATTGTAACTGACGGCTGATTCGTCGTTGGAAAGCGCGGTTATCTTCTTTAATTCTGAGCGGGTCATGATGCGTGAATTCAAAACCCAACATATGCCTTTCGCTGTATTGGTCTGCACAATTTTTGTAAAACGTCGAGCGCACAACAGAATGCTGACCATCCGGAAAATGTTGAAGACATTCTTTCTTCAGCAGATTCCGGTAATTATCTTTTTCCATCTGAATAATATATTCTATATTTGAACGTCCGGAGGAAAAAACAGAGCTGAATGATTTTCTGTTATGTCGCCGGAGAATATCGTCAGGAAGACAATTTTCACCCAATGAGATCCAACTTACTTCCGAACTAAAACTATTTCGATATTTCCATTTCTTATGCAGGTTGGTCATTGTTCGTTTCAGTGATTTGAGATGATCTCTCACATGTTGTTCAATGGTTCCGCCTTTCATCAAGGGCACCTCATGTTGTATTACACCATTCCAAATGACGTGATGGAGTACCTCATCACGCCTGCGTTTTTATTGTTTTATTTCCCCGTATTCAGGCAGATATGCCGCGCGAATAGAGGCTGTTAATGTATGTTTTCTCTGGATAACAGGCTCGAAAGCCTGCGAAGTGTGGCCATAAAAGAAATACATCCCCCTTATGTAAGGGGGATCTGCGCATCACTGCCGTTCTGGTTGCCCATTAATAGGGTCTTCTCAGCAAATAATGACGTCGCGCCATGACCGCGACGGCGTATTTATTGGCATCGTTCTGGCAGATATAACGTTCCTGAAAAGGCATGTTTGAATCGCTTAGCGGCAAACATTTCAGGTGAGTAACGGTCTCTGTGGATATATCGCTTACGTCCGGGACGGTGTTCTCTATTCGGACAATCCTCAGCATGAAATTGTAAGAATGCTGTTGATAAAAAAGCGATCTGATACATCAGTTCATACCCCGTTACATATTTTACGCTTTGTAACGGGTTTGGCCCTCATCAGGAAAATCTCAAAGTGTTTTCTGCGGGATGGTTTGCGAGGAAATACATTTACTTATTTATGGACGCAAGATGACGTAAATGCGTGGCGATCCCCCAGCGGAGCGTAATACATTTACCTTCCATCATGTCGAGCACGGAATAGCTCGCGTTTGGCTGAGCATAGCGGGAAAAATTATCGATTTTCCCTTCCTTAAGCAGAGCAAGAACGCCCTGGCTGACCTGCCCGTGCGTGACAATACAGAGTGTCTGGTGCGCTGCCGTCTTTTGTTGCTGCTGTAAAAAATCGATAATTCGTTGAGAAGCCTGCGCCAGAGACTCGCCGCCGGGCGGGCAAAACGCGGCGTCTTGTGCAAATAACGCCGCTGCCTCATAGGGATGTTGGTCGCGCAATTGCGCTGATGGCATCCCTTCGTAACGACCGAATGCCTGCTCTTTCAACGCAGTGTTCGCCACCAGTGGACAGTGAAAATGTCCCGCCAGTGCTTGTCCCATCTGCCATGCACGGCCCAGGGGGGATGCATAGACACACGCGATGGGATAATCAGTTAACGCTGCCAGTAGTGCCGATGTTTCCAGCGCGCCGCGCGCCGTCAGTGGACTATCCCTGTGCCCCTGAATAATGCCGCGTTGGTTCCATTCTGTTTCTGCGTGTCGTACAAGCACCACTTTCATCTCTATTGACCCTTTATCCGCTAACTGTCCCGCGTATGACGTTCTCAGAGCGTAGCGTGACTTTCATAGACATGGCTATTCCCCGTTTTTTTCGCTGCGGAATTTTCCTCCATAATTTCTCTATATTTTGCGCTCATACTCCTTGTGCGCGTGAGCTGCCTGTTGACGCATCTTCGTTAACAGCTCTATTAATTTCAGTAAGTTACGTTTAGTTATCCTGATAATTAATGCCGTTATTCCCCTCATTGCCTGTTAGTTGTTTGTCGCATCATAAGTCATATGCACAGCACAAACAGGAAGAATAACTATGTTAATCACGCACGAAGCAGATGTTTCGTCTGCGTCATTTCTTGGGATGGCGCCTTTTTTGCGCATGAGTATCGCCGGCATTGATTTCTCCGCAGAGACGCAGGGCATGATCGTGCAGGCGGAAAATGCTCCCCATGACGCCGTTCTGTGGATGAACCTCGCCACCGCCATGATGAGCCTGAAGCACGAAGCCTTGGGGCTGCAAATTCAGCAGCAGGCGCTGGCGATGCAACGCGTTTATCACTGGCCTTCCCGGCAGCCGCCAACGCTGCGGTTGTTGATGTTGATGGTGCCGGGGAATCTGTCTGCCAATATCCCCCTCGATTGCCTGCTGGAAGAGAGCGACATCGAGCTTATTTACTACTATGTCGATCCCGAACACGACAACCCGTTAACCGAGCCTGTTCCTGCACATGATGTGGTGATGGTGGCGATTGGTGCCAGTGATGAGCAGGAGAGCGTGCTGCTGCGTCTGGAATATGCGCTGCGCGGCTGGCCAAAACCGGTGCTCAATCCCCCTAAACATGTTCCGACTTCCGAGCGCCATAACGCCAGTCTGCTGTTACAAAACGTGCCAGGTCTGGTGATTTGCCCTGCACTGCATGCCCCGCGCGACGCGTTACAGGCGGTGGCCAGCGGGCAGAAAACGCTGGCGGATATTTGCGACGAACGCGACTTTCCGGTGATTGTGCGCCCGGTGGGCAGTCACGGTGGCCACGGGCTGCAAAAAATGGATAGCACAGCGGATCTGGCGGTTTACCTGACGCAAAGCACAGCGTCGGAATTCTTCCTCTCGCGCTTTGTGGATTATCGCGGCGAAGACGGTTTGTTTCGCAAAATGCGGCTGGTACTGATCGACGGCAAACCCTTTGCCTGCCATATGGGCGTCTCCGCACACTGGATGATCCACTATGTCAATGCCGGTATGTACGAAGACGCCGGCAAACGTGCGCAGGAAGCGCATTTCCTCAATACGTTCCCTGAGTTCGCCGCACGGCATCATGACGCGCTGGCTGCGATTTCCCGGCGTACGGGCCTTGAATATATCGGCATCGATTGCGCCGAAACCCGGGATGGCAGGTTGCTGGTTTTTGAAATCGACCCGGCAATGGTCGTTCATGCGATGGACGATGAAATCATGTTCCCCAATAAGCAGGTTCACATGCACAAAGTGAAGCAGGCGATGCGGGAAATGTTGTTACAGCGTGCGGGTAAAAGCGCGTAAAACCACTCTAAGTGACGCAGGGAAAAAAATGTCTACAAATCCAAAAAACACACTCAATTTTTCGGGCGGGCCGGGTGCGCTTCCGGACGTCGTTTTAAACCAGGTGCAGCAGGCCATCATCAATGTCCCGGAGGTGGGACTCTCCATTCTTGGCATCAGCCATCGTTCCGCGTGGTTTGAGAACGTGGTGCGGGAAACCGAAAACAACATCCGTACCTTGCTTGGCTTACCTGCGGATTACCACGTTCTGTTTTTGCAGGGCGGCGCTACGCAGCAGTTCTCCATGGTGCCGATGACGATGCTGCGCGGGAAAAAACACCCGGCAGAGTATTTTGATACCGGTTACTGGAGCCGTAAAGTCATCACCGAAGCGATGCGTGAAGGGCCGGTGCGCGTGATCTGGAGTGGTGAGAAAGCGGGTTACCGCCGCCTGCCGACCGACGAGGAGTTAGACTTTTCACCGCATGCGCCCTACATCCACTATGTTTCGAATGAGACGGTGGAAGGTTTGCAGTTTGATCGTATTCCGGGGCGCGATGACGTACCGCGCGTGTGCGATATGTCGTCGGATTTTTTATCCAGACCTTGCGATGCCGGGAAATTCTCGTTGATCTACGCCCACGCCCAGAAGAATATCGGCCCCGCCGGGGTCACTATTGTGCTTATCCGCGATGAAGTGGTGCAGAACGCGCCGCGCAACCTGCCAGCATTTCTGGATTATCGTCGCCAGGTTGAGACGCACTCTAATCTCAATACGCCGCCGGTTTTTGCTATCTACGTGGTACTGCTGGTCACGCGCTGGCTGCTGCGCGATATCGGAGGACTGGAGAATATGGCGCAGATTAACCGGCAAAAATCACAACTGCTTTACCGCATGATTGATGGCAGCGACGATTTTTATCGCAACTGGGGCGATACGGCTTTCCGTTCAGACATGAACGTGGCTTTCACGTTGCCGACCAAAGCGTTGGAAACGGCGTTCCTTGATCAGGCCGCTGAGGCCGGTTTTTCTGGTCTCGGTGGGCATCGCGCACTGGGCGGGGTCCGCGCGTCAATTTACAACGGGTTAACGCTGGAAGCGGTAGAGACACTGACGCAATTTATGGACGATTTCCGCACGCAGCAACGACCGCAATAGCCATAATATGCCATGCGTTGATGGTGGACCTGACTCAACGCATGGCGGCGATGACGATTAATAGCGACGTAAGGAGCTTAATTTCTGCAACTGGTGGCCGAGACCGTCAAAGTTCTCTTCCCGCAACCAGGCGGTGATCATTGAAGAGATCCCCGGCCACTCTTTCCGGGTGATGGAAAAAACGACGATATCTGTCGAATGCCCTTTGCGGACTTTTTTATCCCGCAATACGCCTTCTTTGACAAAGCCGATCCTTTCCGCCGAGCGGGTACCCTCAGTGTTATAGATACTGGTGCGCCATTCGCATCTGCGGTACTTCAGTTTATCGAAAAAGTAAGCAAGGATAAGATAAAGCGATTCGGTGCTGAAACGCGTGCGTTTCATTAACGGTGTCCAGTTAATTTCGGATATATCGAAAGAGCCGTTGTCCGGATCCACTTTCCCGATATAAAAAATACCTTTTACTTGATCGTCAATTTTATCCTGTACCGAAAAATAATATCTTTCTTTATGTGCAATTAACTCTCTTAACCAGGCATAACAGGCGGCTTTATCTTTTGGTCTGTCTCCTTCAAGGTAGGTCCAGTCCCGTTCATCTTCGATGCTGTGCCACTCAGGAAACAAGTCTTCAGCATGGTCGATGGCTAAGGGTATGACGTTGCAGTAAAGCCCGCGAAGGCTGACTTTTTCCGGCATTTCCCGGGTTGTCCATTCGGGCAATTCCGGGCCAATTCTTTGCCCAAACTGGTTATAACTTTCCATGACTCCCTCCATAAATGACCAATTTAATTTCGCTTAAACGTAATTAAATGGTTATTAACTATCAGTAGGGCTTATGCGATGGATATATAAAAAGAGCGTGCATATAGCCAGGGTAATAATAAATGCGAACACGTATAAAAAACTTATACTGCCTTTCCGCCGTGCCGTCTAATATTTGCGATGAAATTGCGATAATACTCGCGAAACAATGCGTCAGGACGCAGAGCCGGGGTTTTGGCATCTTACTGACCTTATCCAAAACCCTCTTTTTTCTGGTTAAAATTTCTCTTATGTTGATGTTTTTGACTATTCATTGTGCTTAACCCACTAAAAACGTGAATTTTTTTCAGTTTCGTCACCCTGGATTAGGATTATTCCTGGCATTTATTTAGTGGAGAAAACAGACAATAATGATCTTTTGATTTACGGATTTCGTGCGGTAGCTTTACCCGGATATCGCAACATTAAACTCAAGAACGGAGCCCGGAGCGGCATCCGTCTTTATGTCAGGATTCGATTTATGAGTAATCGTATTGCTGTTCAGTTACCTGTCGAAGGACTGCTTTTTTGGAAACTTTCTGGTCGGGAAGCGTTATCCGAGTCATTTGCTTTTAACCTGCAACTGCTTGGCACTGACGCGCGAATGGACCGCAGCACACTGCTCGGCAAACCGGTTACCGTCACCATTCCCACGCAGGGGCTGACTGGCTCCCGCTATCTTAATGGCAAAATTACCCGCGTGGCGGTGAGCGCCGTTGAACTAAGCGGTACGCGCTATGCGGTTTATCAGCTTACTGTTGAGCCGGATCTCTGGCCGATGAAGCGCGACCGCAACCTGCGCATCTTCCAGGAACAAACGGTACCGCAGATCGTGAAAACGTTGCTTGGCGAGTATCAGGTCAATATCGAAGACAAGCTGAGCGGCAGCTACCGCAGTTGGGAATACTGCGTACAGTACCAGGAGAGCAGCTTTGATTTCATCAGCCGCCTGATGGAGCTGGAAGGGATTACCTATCACTTCCGCCACGAGGCGGACAAACATACGCTGGTGTTGACGGATGCCGCGACCCAGCATCAACCGTTCAGCGGTTACGAATCCATTCCTTACCATCAGACGCCGTCCGGCGGCAGCACCGACGAAGAGGGCATCAGCCAGTGGGCGCTGGAAGACAGCGTCACGCCGGGGCTGTACAGCCTGGACGATTACGATTTCCGCAAGCCGAATGCCTGGCTTTTCCAGGCGCGGCAAAACCCCAATTCGCCGTCCCCTGGCGCCATTGATGTTTATGACTGGCCTGGCCGTTTTGTTGAACACGGGCACGGTGAGTTTTACGCCCGTATTCGCCAGGAACGCTGGCAGGTTGAGCATCAGCAGATCGAAGGCACCGCTACGGCTATCGGTATTGCGCCGGGCAGTACATTCCAGTTGACCAATGCCGCGTTTTTTAACGACAACGGCGAGTACCTGGTCACCGCCGCCTGGTACAACTTCGAAGAGAACCGTTACGCCAGCGGCGCGGACAGCGAAACCATCCACCGCATCGATTTTGGCGTGATCCCCTCTTCGGTCGTTTTCCGCCCGGCGCAGCAAACCGCATGGCCGCGCACCTATGGCCCGCAGACGGCAAAAGTGGTGGGGCCGCAGGGCGAGAGCATCTGGACTGACCGCTATGGTCGGGTAAAAGTGAAGTTCCACTGGGACAGGCTGGCAAAAGGCGATGACACCAGCTCCTGCTGGGTGCGCGTCTCCAGCGCATGGGCCGGGCAGGGCTTCGGTGGAGTACAGATCCCACGTGTGGGCGATGAAGTAGTGATCGACTTTATCAACGGCGATCCGGACAGGCCGATTATCACCGGGCGCGTATATAACGAAGCCAGTATGCCGCCGTGGGCATTACCGGCCGCCGCCACGCAGATGGGCTTCCTCAGCCGTTCGAAAGATGGCTCCGTTGATAACGCCAACGCCCTGCGTTTTGAAGATAAAGCGGGTGAAGAGCAGGTGTGGATCCAGGCCGAACGCAACCTGGATACCCACGTTAAAAACGATGAGACCCACAGCGTTGGCGGCTCACGGACGGTCAGCGTTGCGCAGGATTACACCGGTTCGGTGGCGGGCTCGCACACCCAGGCGACGCAGTTTGCACACGGGGAACTGGTGGGCGGCGGCTTTACACAGAAAGTTCAGGGCGGGTTGCTACAGGCCTCGGACACCAGCATCACATTAGTCAGCGGCTATTCGTCGCTCACGCTGAACGCCAACGGTACGGTGGAGCTCAAGTGCAATGACTTTCTTATCGAAGCGGGTGGGCACGGCGTTATTAACACCGGCGGTCTGCTGGATCTGAATCTCTCTGAAGCCAAACCCGCGACCCAGGCGTCGCCCACGCCGGCAGAAATCCAGGCTGCAGTGAAACAAGCATTTAATCAAGGGACGGATAAATAATGACGACAACGCAGTTTGCACTGTCCGAAGGTGAGCTTAACCTGCCGGGTGCGTACCAGGATCGCAGTATCAACTTATTGAAATTCACAGAGTATGACGCAACGCTGGCGATCACCCGAGCATGGGATATTCAGCCTGGTGCAGAAGAAACCTTTATTAAGCAGCAACTGGCGAAAGTGCAGCGCAGCATGAAAAAGGTGACGATGGGCGAAGTGGAAGACAGCACCATCGCCGGTCAGCCTGCTCGCGAGGTGGCGCTGCGTTTCTTAAACCAGAGCACGATGGTGTATGAAAAACTCGCGATCACCCGCGTAGAAGACCATCTGCTGGTGCTGACGCTCAGCCGTACTGCGCCTTTTGATGCCGATGCCGATGCATTCTGGGCGTCTATCAGAACGGGTTTACAGCTGAGGGCGTAAGGATGACGGATTACATCGCTGCCCGTATTGACGATCCGCTTATTCACAGTTCTGCGCTGGCGGATTTTGTTGGCGGGATGGTGGAAGGGGCGATCGTGTGGGGCGTTATCGCTTTTGTCGGCACGGGGGTTGGCCTCCTGGTTGCCGGTGTGGCGCTTGCCGGGCTTGCTGCACTGATTTTTAGCGGCAAACTGGAGGAGATCGGCAATGCCGCGGGCAAAGTAGTGGATGCGCTCATCGACCCCGGGCCACCGGACGCGATCATTGTTTCCGGTTCGGACAATGTCCATATCAAGGGCAAAAAAGCCGCCCGCGCTGCCGGAACGGTGGATCGCGATTACCTGAACAGCCCCGCGGCTGCCGATGAAGGCATCGACTGGGCCGCTGTCGGTATGGTTGCGCTTGCCGTCGCGGCCACGGCAGCGAAAACGATCCTCACCCCTGGCGGTGTGATGATGGCGGTTGCCGAACGCGCCAAAGATATCACTCTCGACGACCTGAAAAAGTGGGGCACCAGCTTTTGGGAAACCCTCACACAACCGGTGGTGGAAAGCGCGAACCCTCATGCGACTCCCATGCCGAAAGACAACGTTGACTGTAAAAAAGGCCACATGGTCACCAGCAGCAACTTCGTCGCGCAGGGTTCAAAAAAAGTCTTAATTAACAACCAGCCAGCCGCCCGTAACGGTGAGAAAAGCACCTGCGAAGCTGAAATTAAAGTCAGTGACGACCCGCGCGTGCGGATCGGTGGCGATACCATTACGGTGCGCGATATTCACAGCGGCAAAAATCAGCTGGCTTACCTGCTGGGCAACCTGATGGGCAGCGTCGGCCTTGGCGCGCTGTCGCGCCTGGCGAAGCTCGCCTGTGAACGCCAGTTGCTGCGCGGGCTGGCAAAAGAGTTTCTCTGTCTGCTCGGTGGCGTTGCCGTCTCCGATACCCTTTCAGCCGCGCTAATCAGTGCAGCGCACACTTTTTTCCCGGTCCATATTCCGCTTGGCAGCAAAATTCTCGCCAAAGAAGAGGATCTCGACTTTGTGCTGCCGGATCGCATGCCACTCTACTGGCAGCGTATCTACCACAGCCGCAATCGCGCCACCGGCATCCTCGGAACCGGCTGGATGATGCCGTTTGAAACCCGCTTCCTGCGCCTGGCGGATAACCAGATGATCTTCCGCGACATGAGCGGGCGCGAACTGGGGCTGGGCGAAGTGCTGGTCGGCGATATGATCTTCTACCCGGAAGATGGCATGCGGATCTTCGCCAGCCCGAACGGGATCATCGCCATGCAAACCGGCGACGGCGAGCACCAGATCTATGAACCGGATCCGACGCGATCGGGTGAGTGGCGTATCCAGCGCATTTATGACCGCCATGAGAACGCCCACTACTACAGCTGGAACGAAAAGGGCCAACTGACGCGCATCTCCAGTGATAACGAAGCGCTGGACGTGGAACTGGAGTATGAATCCCGCTTCGGGCAACTGAGCGCGGTGTACCAGATTTGCGCAGGCGAGCGCCGTCTGCTGGTCTCTTATCGCTATAACGATCAAGGGCAACTGATTACAGTGACGGACGCCGACGGTGTGGTCACCCGCCAGTTTGGCTGGGATCGTGCCAGCGACATGCTGGCCTGGCACAGTTTTTCGACCGGCTTAACGGTGCACTACCAGTGGCGTCCGGAGACGGGCTCTGAACACTGGCGCGTGAGCGGCTACCAGGTTCACGATGAACAAGGCGCGGTGCTGGAGAACTGGCGTATCGACGCCGACGAGCAAAAGCGCTACGCCCGTGTCAGCAATGACGAAGGCGTGGTCAGCGAACATCACTGGGATACGCTGTATCGCATCACCGACTATACCGATGTGCACGGCGGTCACTGGCAATTTAACTGGGCGGGGAATGCCGAACAGTTGCGTTCTGCTCTTCAACCGGACGGCGGCCGCTGGGAATACACCTGGGACGAGCGCGGCAACCTGACGCTGGAGCGCGATCCGCTGGATCGTGCAAGGATGACCACCTGGCACCCGCTGTACGATTTCCCGGCGATTGAAGTGTTACCCGACGGCGCGACCTGGCGCTATGAGTACAACCTGGCGGGGGATGTGGTGGCGCTGACCGATCCGGAAGGCGGCGTAACCCGCTTTGAGTGGAACGATCAGGGCGATTTAACCCGCCGCATCGATGCGCTGGAGAACAGCCACCGGTTCTGGTGGGATGAACTGGGGCAACTGATCCGTGAAGAAGATTGCTCGGGTCACCAGAGCCGCCGCCAGTACGATGCCGCAGGCCGACTTGCGGCTGTGACCGATCCATTGGGCAACACGGAGCGTTACCGCTGGAGCGCGGCATCGCGCCTGCAAACCTTTGTGCGTGCCGACGGCCGCGAGACGCTGTTTAAGTACAACAAAGCCGGGCTGCTGTGTGGGCAGAACATCGACGGCATGCTGGAGCGCAACGTCACGCTGAATGCGCGCGGCCAGGTCACCGAAGCGGTGGATTCTGCCGGGCAAGTCACCCGTTTTGCCTTTAACCGCGCTGGCCGCCTGGTCACGCTGACCAATGCCAACAATCAGCAGTGGCGTTTTGATTACACCGCCACCGGGCTGCTGACCCGCCAGCAGGATTACGCCGGGCGGCAGACCGAATACCAGTACAACGCCGCGCAGCAGGTGGCGACGATGACCCGTCACCCTGCCCGCGGCAGTGCGCTGCCGCCGCAGGTGGTGAATTACGAATATGACGCGCTCGGGCGCATGGTGGCGCGGGAAACCGAACAGCACCGCACCGAGTACCGCTACAGTGCGCTGGCGACGGAAATCCGCCGTTATGCCTACGGCGAGTGGCGTCAGTCGGTTATCGATATGCGCGAGCCGCAGAGTACCGATGCCATCATCCTTACGCGCAACAAGCTCGGCGACCTGGTCAGTGAAGAGAACGCGTCCGGCAAATATGAGCATCAGTACGATGCATTAAGCAATCTGAGTGCGACAACTTTCCCGGACGGGCGGCAGATGCAGTACCTGCGTTACGGCAACGGGCACCTGCTGGAGATGCAGCTTTCGTTCGGCGGTAAAACGCTGCCGGTGACCGGTTATCAGCGCGACAAACTGCACCGGGAGACGCAGCGCACGCTGGGGTCGCTGGCGCTGGATACGGAGTATGACGTTGCCGGGCGCATCACGCAGCGGCGCTGCATGGACAATGTGCGTAACCGGCTGGTGTTTGAGCGGCGTTATCAGTGGGACCGTGCCGACCAGATTATCCGCCAGATGTACACCGACGGTGCACCGGCGACCCCGGCGGAGAAATACCGTCAGTCGCTGTGGGGCTACGATGCGGCAGGACGCATGACGCAGAGCCTTCAGCCGGGCGGGGAAGAGCGTTTCTGGTATGACGCGGCGGATAACCGCACGACACCGGATTTACAGCCGGTGTGGGACAACCTGTTAAAACGGCTGGACGGAGTGCGCCGGGAGTATGACGGCTTTGGCCGGATGACGGAGCGCCACGACAGCCACCGGGGCATCACGCAGCGTTTCAGCTACGACGATGAGCAGCGCATCAGCGCGGTGGTGATTGAGGGTGACCCGGCGTTCACCCGGGCGGAGTATCGCTACGACGCCCTGGGTCGCCGCACGGAGAAACAGGTGTGGCGACGCCATACCCGTAAACCGGAACGCACGCAGTACGCATGGTCGGGTTTACAGATGGTGGGTGAGCGCAGCGACAGCGACCCGGACGCAGCCGTGCAGTATGTCTACACGGAAAACAGCTACGAGCCGCTGGCGCGCATCGACAGCCGTCAGCAGCACGCGGAGGTGTACTGGTATCACACGGAAATCAACGGCCTGCCGGAGAAAGTGACCGACAGCCGCGGTGAAATCGTGTGGCACGGCACCTCCACCGCCTGGGGACGCAGCCAGCGCGAAAGCGTGCATGCGGAGTGGGACGTGCCGCAGAACCTGCGTTTCCAGGGTCAGTACCTGGACCGCGAAACGGGACTGCACTACAACACCTTCCGCTACTATGACCCCACCGGCGGCTGCTACACCCAGATGGACCCCATCGGGCTGCAGGGCGGGCTGAACACGTATACTTATGTCGTGGATCCGCTGGGATGGGTGGATCCGTTGGGTTTGATGTGCGCTCCTGCTTTCTTTAAAGGTAAATTTGCAAAAGATCATCCATTCTCTGCGTCACAAATGGAAGTGATCAAACCGGGAACAAAGGCATGGAAGCAGGCTATTAAAGAGATGCAAGAGGTTGTAAACGGTTCAGGAGATGGGCGCAAGTTTCAAGTTAGAGTTGAATCTAGTTCAGATGCAAAAAAACTTTTAAAAGAAGCCCAAGGAAATATGAATCGATATAAAGAAAACACCTATAGTCGCTCGTCTGGAAACGAAAAATATACGAAAGGATATGAGCAGCATATGCAGGATGAGGGTAGCATTTTAGATTTGTATCATGTGAAATGGTACAACAATGGTGCAGATGGTCATGTATTCTATGATGTCCCGCATTAACAGAGGTTAGAGTATGAATGAATCGCTTGGATATATGGATTATGATTTTTCGAGTTTGAGGAAATCAGATGTTATAGAGCGGGAGCACGCCCGCGAAATTTTCATGAAGTATTTTGAAATAAAGAAAGGGTATAAATTAAAAGGTCTTTTTGAATTTAATCAGCTAGACAGTGTGTTATCTGATAATCACTATTTAGTGATGAATAATGATCCCAGACGAAAGGGGAAACGTATTTTTTTTACAGGGAATGTGGTAGAGGCTGCAAAAATGGATTTATTGGATTTTCTTAGGGGGCCGATAGAGAAATATGATCTAATAATTCCTTTAATTATTGTTCCTGTAACGGAAAATATCTTGCCAGAGTATATTATTACTACACAGGAAGATCCTCTTTTTGAGTTTATGGTACCTCGCTGAACAATATTGGTTTGGTATTATTTATTGAAAGCAAAAATAACTTTAAAACCACCTGAATATTAAGGATCACTGCAAACCGCTGGCACCGGGCACCTGCTGGAGATGCAGCTTTCGTTCGGCGGTAAAACGCTGCCGGTGACGGGTTATCAGCGCGATAAACTGCACCGGGAGACGCAGCGCACACTGGGGTCGCTGGCACTGGATACGGAGTATGACGTTGCCGGGCGCATCGCGCAGCGCCGCTGCATGGACAATGTGCGTGACCGGCTGGTGTTTGAGCGGCGTTACCAGTGGGACCGCGCCGACCAGATTATCCGCCAGATGTACACCGACGGTGCACCGGCGACCCCGGCGGAGAAATACCGTCAGTCGCTGTGGGGTTACGATGCGGCAGGACGCATGACGCAGAGCCTTCAGCCGGGCGGGGAAGAGCGTTTCTGGTATGACGCAGCAGATAACCGCACGACGCCGGATTTACAGCCGGTGTGGGACAACCTGTTAAAACGGCTGGACGGTGTGCGCCGGGAGTATGACGGCTTTGGCCGGATGACGGAGCGTCACGACAGCCATCGCGGCATCACACAGCGTTTCAGCTACGACGATGAGCAGCGCATCAGCGCGGTGGTGATTGAGGGTGACCCGGTGTTCACCCGGGCAGAGTATCGCTACGACGCCCTGGGCCGCCGCACGGAGAAACAGGTGTGGCGACGCCATGCCCGTAAACCGGAACGCACGCAGTACGCATGGTCGGGTTTACAGATAGTGGGTGAGCGCAGCGACAGCGACCCGGACGCAGCCGTGCAGTATGTCTACACGGAAAACAGCTACGAGCCGCTGGCGCGCATCGACAGCCGTCAGCAGCACGCGGAGATGTACTGGTATCACACGGAAATCAACGGTCTGCCGGAGAAAGTGACCGACAGCCACGGTGAAATCGTGTGGCACGGCACCTCCACCGCCTGGGGACGCAGCCAGCGCGAAAGCGTGCATGCGGAGTGGGACGTGCCGCAGAACCTGCGTTTCCAGGGTCAGTACCTGGACCGCGAAACGGGACTGCACTACAACACCTTCCGCTACTATGACCCCACCGGGGGCTGCTACACCCAGATGGACCCCATCGGGCTGCAGGGCGGGCTGAATACCTATACTTATGTTGTGGATCCGCTGGGATGGGTGGATCCGTTGGGTTTGCAGAGCCTGTGTGCTTTCGGTAACAAAAGTGGTCCAAAAGGTATTCGTGAGAGAGATTTAGCTCCAAACGAACATGGAATGCTTCCATCACAAGCAGGAAAAACTCGCCCTCAAGGTAAGTCAGTAACAAGAACACCCACCGAGTCAGGATTACAAGGTCACTATCATTCTTTGCCCGAGGATGTGAAAATGCCTGATGGATTGGGTATTAAACATGATGGCCGAGATATGCCAGGAGGATACATGTCTCCGGGACATTCAACTATATATCCAACAAGAGATATGACTGTCGATGAATTTAACGATCTATTTAATGCATTGCCATGGGAATATGGAGGTAAAGTATGAATAAATTACTTGAAGAGTTTTTTTCTATTGAGGGTATTCTTAACAGAAAAGCTAGAGATTTCCTTCTGACGGTTCAACAGGAAGGGATTAGTTGGTCGTTATATGAAAAGCAGGAAATGGTTATAAATGAATATCATTATAATGTGCAGCGTCTTATAATTAAATACCACCCTGATTGGGAACTGCTTATCTGCTCTGATGATGCTGAAACCAGGTTAGTTACACTAAAAGTAGTTCGTGATGGTTTTTTGGATTTATCTTCTTCGGCTAATTTTGTCAAGAATTTAATCTATTCGTTCATCATTGGTAATGAAGAAGAAAAAAAAGTAGCGAAAGATCTCATCATTTATCGAGGATGGTTAATACATTACACAGAAATGATTAAGGCAATTATAGCGGATTTTCACTCCCAAGATCTTGATTATTATTCATATAAAGATATTGGAGATTTTCTTGTTCTGATAAATGCGCATGATCTGTTAATTCGTCATGTTAATATTGGTATGAGAAATGTTGATGAGGAGGTTGTTGAACTTGCTGAGCAATACTCGGCGACATTGTAATATTTTCTTGGATGTATTTACTACAAAAGGGATTTGGGGTGTATTTAATCCTCGCGAGTTATTATTCCACGACATCTATGATTAAGCAGAATTACTAGTTTGCCTTATAAAACTATTTCGGTTTATCTGTCATACGCGGTAAATATGCTCTAGTTTATCAATTTTGGGCAGCCCACATCGACAGCCGTCAGCAGCATGCGGAGATATACTGGTATCACACGGAAATCAACGGCCTGCCTGAAAAGGTGACCGACAGCCGCGGTGAAATCGTGTGGCACGGTACTTCCACCGCCAGGGGACGCAGCCAGCGCGAAAGCGTGCATGCGGAGTGGGACGTGCCGCAGAACCTGCGTTTCCAGGGTCAGTACCTCGACCGCGAAACGGGACTGCACTACAACACCTTCCGCTACTATGACCCCACCGGCGGCTGCTACACCCAGATGGACCCCATCGGGCTGCAGGGTGGGCTGAATACCTATACTCATGTTGTGGATCCGTTGGGGTTAAGGCCATGTGGGCATTTGAGCTGGAAAGCTGTTGTTTCTTCAGATGGAGAAATCCGAGTTCAGCATGTAATGAAAGGGCATGGAAAAAAGAATGAAGTCTAATCCATTCCCGGACTCATCTGATGCAGTATCAGATACATTTATTATTGATATGAAACATCCTATCGGATAATACAGAGATACTGGGAAGGAGTTAAATAAAGTTTTTATCGTTGTTAAGAGAAATACGAAAAAGATTATTACCGGCTTTCCTGTTAAGTAAAGTAAGGAGGAAGGATGTTTTGGTTTTGTGTATGTCCAAAATGCTACGGGCAGGGACGTTTGGTTATTAGACGATCGGAGCTGAATGGGCGCTTGTTCTTCAATTGCGATGAGTGTGACTCATCGTGGTTTAATGAAAATGATATTGGGGCTAGTAACTCTATTTTCTTAGGGCATGAGATCCTTTCTTATTTTGCAACAGAGAATGACATTCAACAAGTTGGATGGGGTAAGTACATGAAAAATGTTTATATAAAATAATACTCTTACCAGCACCGGACTCAATAGGCTTTTGAATAGTTTATTGGGTCTGAACTCCTTACTCCTAAACTACCGTCTACAGCAGCTTCTATACTCAGATGAATCCCAAAATGTTACTGAGTGAACAGGATACCTATACTTATGCGGTGGATCCATCGGTTTGGGGGTACTGAGGCGATTGCCTTATGTTCGGTAGAGTGATTGGCGGAAACAGGTACGACAACAACGGGCACATACCGACCTGGCATTTTTCCGCAGACGATGCGGCAACGGCTTCGTGCATCCCGAACGGGAGCACGATGTCAGGCTCTGTCCTGGATGAGATACGAACAGGATGCTGGCGAATCCGACCAAAAGAACCCCGATATTCCTGAGTCCCCGTTCAGTTTTCGCTACTCGAATGAATTATCCTAAAAATCGCGCAGGGCATGGGCACGAAATAATACAAAATCGGTGTGATTATGATCAGAATAAATAGTTAGAATAAAAACAGACACATTTATTAATCATCTGCACGGCCACTACTCTGCGGGTTTTGTTCCCTGTCGATGCTTCAAAATGAAGCAATAGTGCGGATGAAATTGCTCAGCTAAAAAAGATCGCCTAATGTCAATACAGGCTCCGTTAGCGGTATTTGCAGGGTAGAGAGGGATCGCATGGTCGACATAAATGCAGATATCATCAGTTTTAAATCAATGGGCAATGTCTGTTTAGGGCAGTCGATCGATTTTTATCTTGATGACATATTCAGCCGCTATGATGTGGATATTAAACAATATTCTCTGCCGTTTCCGTCAGAGGAAAAAAGGCATGGTTATACGCTCGATCACGGCGCGTTGATTATCTCGACTACACCAGACGATATTATCGTGTCGGTGGGTGGCAACGAAGATTACTGCGGAAAGTACAACGGCACGTTATACCCCGGTATGACGATGGAAGCGCTTATCCGGCATGCCAAAGATCTGCGCATTGTTAATGGTTCGCTGATTGTAGATGGGGATTACGGGCTGTCGTTTTCCCTGCCCGCGCCGTATGACGAAATCGCCGATGTCATTCAGCAAATCCCGCTCGATCTACCGCTGAATGAAATTTATGTGTGCGACCACTCCGCCTGGGCGCCGAAGCAAAAGAAAAAACGATCGTGAACCTTCCCCGCGCCGGGTGCGCGGGGAACGGCGTGTTATGGCGAGCAGGAACCGTCAATGGTTTGCTGAGCCTGGCTAATCATCTCATACCCCTGATCTTCCAGCTGTTGCCATGTCGGGCGAACTTTACAGGCCTGCGCGACGCGAACCGTAATTTCTCCCAGCAGTTTGGCACCTTTACCGGAGCTACAAATACCCGCGTCTGACGATTGCGCCTGCGCGCCTATCTTCTCTGCCGCTTCAGTGCCTTTGCGCTCGGCGGTATCACAATCACCGCTCAGGTCGATAGCCATCGCTTCTGACGACAGCGCCGGTCTGGCTCCGCTGCTGCTGCCCGCAGAAGACGCGGTCGCGGTGGAACCGGAAGAGGACGACGAATAACTGCTGTTGCTGCTGGCATTCGCGTCCAGCGCGGCCTGGTTCAGCGACGCACCGACAGCCTGCGAAACACTGCCGCCGGAGGCATGCGCTACGATGGCGCTGCTGGCGACGCTGGTAAACGCGTTGACCAGCATATCGGCCTGCGATGGTTGCTGCGCTTCTTGCTGGGCTGCCTGAGCGCGCTCCGCTTCCGCCTGCGCCTGCTGCGCAGCGTATTGCTGGTTGCTTACCTCCGTTTTATGGCGCGTGCCCGCCAGTGCGGCGGTGGCGTCAGACATATCGCCAAAGCCTTTCTTCTTCAGAATGGCCGCCACTTCGCTCAGTTTATTGCTGTCGGCGACAACGCGGTGGCCCTCATCAACACTGCCCCATGCGCCGTTCAGCGTGGACCACTGCGTTCCCAGGCGGCTGGCCAGTTTGTTATTTTTCAGGTCCCGCGCCAGGTTCATCGCTGCGGTATACATATCACTGCTTGCCAGCGGCGTCAGGTTGAGCGCGGTGACGAATTTATCCAGCAACGTTTTGGAGACATCGCCAATTTCGCTGTGGGTTTTGTAAGAGGATGCATACAGGTAATTCGCATGCGCAGTGCCTAATTCACGGGCATAACGCGTCACCAGCGACTCATAATTGGTCAGGGTGCTGATGGCCTGCGTTTTATTATTGCTGGCCTGTTGTTTTGCCAGCCCGCTATAGTATTGATATTGCGTAAGAAGATGATAGAAATAATCTTTAGTATCACTGGTGGCGAATTGCTGCTCGGTGAATTTAATTAAATTCACATAGTCTTTATCGTCATATAATTTTTTAAATAATCCGGTGTCGTAATCCATAACAGCATTGGTGACTTTATATTCCGTCCGGCTGGAATAGCAAAGTTGCAACATTAACTGACGATTATTCAGATAGGCATCGTAGTTTTTATTATTAATGGCATTTTGCCCGGCGGTGAAGGCATTATTACAGGCTGTGTTGTCATAGGAAGCGCAGCCTGATAAAAGCAGTGCGCAGCCAGCAACCACAACGGATGCTTTCAGTGCTATCATGGAGTTAACCTCGAACTATAATTATTTGTTTTTACTATTTGGCTAATAATTGCTGTGGTAATAAATGCGTGAATTCAGGTTGCAGGTGGGCCTTCTTGAAAAAATAGATAGCAGAATTATACGAATAAAATTACATATTTGTTATATATTAGAAATATCTTGTTACTAATATTGTTGCGCAATGTTATATTTACCCAATGAAACTATATAGTTAGCGAAACGAATAACTTTTCAATAAAAGAAAAACGCAAAAATGCGCGGATCCTCCGCCATCAGGGACTGACGGCGCGGTTGCGTCCCCATATACTGTGAAAAACAAGACGTTATCAGTTATTTCATTAAAACAGACAGGGTAAGGGATGGATACGGCGGAATTTTTCGGGCAACTCGCGCAGCAACTGCTCCTCTCTGCGCCGCTCTTTTTACTGATCGCGCTGGGATATGGCTTAGGCCGCTTTGCCGGTTGGCCGGATTCGGTCAACGAGGGGTTAAATCGCTTCTGCTTTAACGTGGCGATTCCTTGCATGCTGTTCAAAGTCATGAGTAAGTTTTATCAAAGTCCGCCAGTGGACATGCGGCTGCTGATCGCCTATTTCGGCAGTTGCCTGGTCATCTATGTTATTGGCCGCGTGGTGGCGAAAAACCTGTTCCATCTGGATGCGATTTCCGGCTCGGTGTTTGGCCTGGGCGGCATATTTTCCAACAACGTGATGCTCGGTATTCCGGTGGCTATCATTCTGCTGGGTCAGGCGAGCCTGGCGTCGGTGGCGCTGGTACTGGTGTTTAACAGCCTGATTTTATGGACGCTGGTGACCGTGTCCGTCGAGTGGGCACAGAACGGCAGTTTCTCGGCTCGTGGCATCGGCAAGACGCTGGTAAGCGTGCTGCGTAACCCGATCATTATTGGCATCTTCACCGGGTTTTTCTGGAGTTTTGCGCTTCACCGCCCGTTGCCGCAGTTTCTGGACAGCCCGGTCAGCATGGTGGCGCAGGTTGCCGCGCCGTTAACGCTGATCACCCTTGGCATGAGCCTCTCGCGCTATCAGATTCGCAAAGGCCTGCGTGAGAGCAGCGCCATTTGTCTGCTCAAACTGCTGTTGATGCCGGGGCTTATCTGGGCGGCGGCATACCTGTTGCATCTGCCGCGGGCGGAAAGTCAGGTGGTGGTGTTGCTGGGGTCGATGGCGGTGGGGGTGAACGTCTATCTGATGGCGCAAAAATTCCAGGTGCTGCAAGGCGCGACCGCGACCAGCATGCTGCTATCCACTCTCCTTTCTACGGTAACGACGCCGCTGTTTATGATCCTGATGGGGCATTTTTATCCCGACTGGCCCTGAGGATAATCCTGCTTTTCACTGCCGGGGCTTGCATTCATTCACCTGTCATCTGTATATATTATGATCTACATAACACGTTATATATTTCATAAGGTGACTAATGGATATTCTTGCCGATATGCCCTACACCTTTCTTGGCAGCCGGTTAAAACGGCTCGCCGAGCAGATGCAGGCGCAAGCCAGTACGCTGGTGGAAAATAGCGGGATCCATGTCCCGACAGGGCTCTATCCGCTGCTGGTATTGCTCGATAAAAAGCCCGGTTTGACCGTAAGCGAAATGGCGCGCTGCACTCGCGTGAGTCAACCTGCGATGACGGGCAGCATCAGCCGGCTGGTGCGCGCAGGGCTGGTCAGCCGACAGGGCGAAGGCGAGGATCGGCGAAAATCATTTATCACGCTGACGGATGCAGGAAAAACCGCCATAGCCCAGGGAGAACAGGTGGCGTGGCCACTGCTGGACAACGTGGTTCAGGAACTGACGGCGGGGTTGTCTGGCAGTTTTGTCGAGCAAATCGCTGCGCTGGAGAAACGGCTGGCGGAACGCTCCCTGTCGGATCGTGGCGCGCGCTATGCCAGTCTTGATCTCCAGCCGGTGGCCGGGAATGAACTGGCGGATGTGGTCGCGTTATTGAACCATGCCTACCGCAGCGGCGGCGAGGAGGCGGGCTGGACCACCGAAGCCGGTCTGCTGGATGGCGACCGTATCAGTGAACAAACGCTTCGCCAGGAACTGGCCGATAAACCCCATGCCAGCTTACTGGTCTGGAAAATCGATGCCGCAATCAACGGCTGTGTCTGGCTGGAACCTGTGGAAGACGGTGTGTGGTATCTGGGGTCACTGGCAGTTTCGCCTGCATTGCAAAATGGGCGGTACGGTCGGCGCTTGCTGGCGGCGGCGGAACAGTGGTGCCGTGCGCGCGGCGGTAAAACTGTGCAGATGACGGTGCTCCAGGCGCGGGATACGCTGGTGGCGTGGTATTTGCGCCGTGGCTATCGCCGCACGGGTGAAACAGAACCGTTTCCCACCGACGACACGCGCTTTGGCATACCGACAAGGCCCGGCCTGTTCTTTGAAGTCCTGACGAAACCACTGGTGTAAACACCGGCCGGAGGCGGCTTATGCCTCCGGCGGGCACTCCTCCGGGTCAGACAATATCGTCCACCACGCCGCCGTCCACGCGCAGCGCCGCGCCGGAGGTGGCGGAGGCCTGTTGCGAGCAGACATACACCACCATATTCGCCACCTCTTCAACCGTGGCGGCGCGCTGGATAACTGAACTCGGGCGATGGGTCATCACAAACTCTTTCGCCAGCGTCTCCAGCGGCTTGCCGGTTTTTTCGATTTCCTCTTTCATCATCTCCGCAAAGCCGTCGGACATGGTCGGCCCCGGCAAGACGCTGTTGACGGTCACGCCGCTGCCGGCGACAAATTTTGCCAGCCCGCGTGCCAGCGACAGTTGCGCCGTCTTGGTCACGCCGTAGTGGATCATGTCCGCCGGGATATTCAGCGCCGATTCAGACGAGATAAATACCACCCGTCCCCACTGTTTTTTCACCATCGCCGGGAGTAACGCGCGGGAGAGGCGCACGCCAGACATCACATTGGTCTGCCAGTAGTTTTCCCAGGTCTCATCATCGGTGGCGTAAAAATCCTGCGGGCCGTAAATCCCGGCGTTATTCACCAGAATGTCCACGTCACCCGCCGCGTTGAGCAACGCCTCCACGCCCTGCGCAGAGCCCAGATCGGCGATAGCGGTGCGCAATGTTGCGCCCGGAACCTGCGTTGCCAGCGCGGCCTGCGCTTTACGGGTTGAACCTTCGCTACGCCCGTTAAGGATCACCGCGGCGCCGCTTTCCGCCAGCCCTTTGGCAATCGCAAAACCAATACCGCCCGTCGACGCCGTCACCAGCGCCACTTTTCCGCTGAGATCAATCTTCATCGTCTGCTCCTGATGTGAGGGATTTAACCAATGGATCAAGGCTAGCACTTGAGCGAGAGCGCGCATTGTCAATTGTTGCCTGATTACGCGTGCGCACTGGCTTATGCAATTTGCAGCATTGCTTTTCTGGTTTTATTGCTTCCCTCGTTTTCCGTGCTCTAACAGAATGGAATTCACACAATATATTTGGCAGTTATTTCTTTTTCAGGGGACAGACCACAATATGAATAAATACGGCGTATTCTCCATTCTCCTCGCAATAAGTGGCGTGCAACAGGTTAATGCCGCAGAACAGAGCGTTCCGGCGCAAACCACATTTACTATTGCGGCAGATGCGTCGCTAAAAGCGAAATTACCGCAGGAGGTCATCCAGCGCGGTTATATTATTGCGGGCACCAACCCAAATACGCCGCCGACAACGTTTTATCAGGAAGATAATAAAACGCTGGCCGGGCGTGAAATCGATATTATGACCGCGGTTGCCGAACGCCTCGGCGTAAAAGTGCAGTGGCACGATACCGGCGGTTTCGACAATATTATTCCGGGGCTGAAATCCGGCCGCTACGATGTGGCGCTCGCCAATATTAATGCCACCCAAAAGCGCCTGGAGCAGGTGGATTTCGTCAGCTATTACGATGCGTCCCGCCTTGGCATTATCTCTCGTCAGGATGCAAACATTCCCGCCTTTACCGAACTGACGCAGGTGTGCGGCAAAGAGATTGGCGCAGGTGCGGGCACCACGCAAATCAACCGTCTGAACGAAGGTAGCAAAGCCTGTGAAGCACAGGGTAAAGCGCCGATTAAAGTCGCCGTCTTCCCGGACCGTCCGGCAGGTGTACAGGCGGTGGTCAGCGGGCGCGTACCGATGTTCTTTGGCCCCTATGAAGGCCTGACCTGGCAGGTCAGCAAAGTGAAACCGCTGACCATGAGCGGGCAAATCAGCGTTAACGACGCACCGGTGTCTATCGCTTTCCCGAAAGGCTCCGGGCTGGAAGAGGCCGTACAGGCTGCCCTCAACTCCCTGATCAAAGATGGCTCTTACCAGAAGATCCTCGACCACTGGTCGATTGGTTTCGGCGCGGTAAAAGAGTCCAAACGTAACGAAGAGATTTTCTGATGGCGCACACCACACCTTCACCCTCGCAGGACGCGTTGCGCATTGTCGGTAAACGCTACTACGGGCGCTGGTTCAGCGCCCTGTTCGTTTTACTGCTACTGGCAGGGCTGCTGCATTCCATTTTCAACAACCCGCGTTTTGAGTGGGGCGTGGTGGCGCAAAGCTTCACCGAAGACTCCATCATCAGCGGCGTGGTGATGACCCTGCAACTGACCGCCATTTCCGTCGTGCTCGGCTTTGCTGGCGGCACCGTGCTGGCGCTGATGCGCCTGTCATCGAATCCGGTGCTGGTGGCAGTAAGTTGGGGGTATACGTGGTTTTTCCGCGGCGTGCCGATGCTGGTGCAGCTTTTCCTCTGGTACAACGTGGCGGCGCTTTATCCAACCATCGCCATTAGCCTGCCGGGGCTGGGGGAGCTTTACAGTTCTCCGGCGAACGCGTTGATAAGCCCCTTTAGCGCAGCGGTGATCGCGCTGGTGATGCACCAGTCCGCCTATGCGGCGGAGATCATCCGTGCGGGCATCCAGAGCGTGGGGAATGGGCAACTGGAAGCCGCGCGGGCGCTCGGCTATTCGCGCGGGCAGATTTTCCGCCATACCGTTTTGCCGCAGGCGATGCGCGCCATCCTGCCGCCCGCTGGTAACGAGGTGATTGGTCAACTGAAGACCACGGCGGTGGTGTCGGTTATCTCATTACAGGATGTGCTCTACTCGGCGCAAATTATCTATCAACGCACCTATGAAGTGATCCCCCTGCTGCTGGTCGCCACGCTGTGGTACCTGCTGCTGACGTCCGTACTGTCTGTCGGGCAGTTCTACGTCGAACGCTATTTCTCCCGGGGCGTAAAGCGCGTTGAAGCCAAAGTCTGGTTTGCCCGCAGGTTGCCGGTGTATCTGTTTAACGCCAGGAGAGTGAGTAATGGCTGAGGCAATTGAATTACGCAATATCACCAAGCGTTTCTCCGGGCAGACGGTGGTCGATAGCGTCGATGTGGATGTGGATGCCGGGTCGGTCACGGTGATCCTTGGCCCATCGGGTTCGGGGAAATCGACGCTGCTGCGCTGCATTAACCACCTGGAAAAACTGGATGCCGGGACAATCCGCATCGGTGGCGAACTGGTGGGGTATGAGCAAAAAGGCCAGGCGCTGTTTGAAGTGAGCGACAGCAAAATCGCCCGCCAGCGCAGCCGTATTGGCATGGTGTTCCAGCAATTTAATCTCTTCCCGCACCGCACGGTGCTGCAAAACATTATCGATGCGCCCATCCGGGTGAAAAAGCAGCCCAGGGCGCAGGCGGTGGCGAAAGCACGCCTGCTTCTGCAACAAGTTGGGCTCTCCGGGCGGGAAAATGACTGGCCGCAGCAGCTCTCCGGCGGTCAGCAGCAGCGCGTGGCGATTGCCCGCGCGCTGGCGATGGATCCAGAAGTCATGCTGTTTGATGAGCCGACCTCGGCGCTTGACCCGGAGCTGGTGGGGGAAGTGTTGCAGGTGATCAAAGCGCTGGCGCACTCCGGCATCACCATGGTGATCGTCACCCATGAAATCGGCTTTGCCCGCGAAGTGGCGGACAACATTGTATTTATGGAAGCGGGAAAAGTGATTGCCTCCGGTCCGGCGCGCCAGGTGCTGGAAAATAACGCCAACGCACGCGTCAGCCACTTTCTCTCCACGGTGCTTTAATATGCCGCCCGTGACGCACAGCTCCCACTGGGGAGCGTTTACTGCCACCCCGGCGGGGGATGAACTGCACATTACACCCTTTGCTGGCGATCCCGATCCCAGCCCGTTGCTGGACAATTTTACCGATGTGCTGCGTCACCCGGCACGCGTGACCAGGCCGATGGTGCGCAAAGGCTGGCTGGAGCAGGGGCCAGGCCCGGACACGCGGCGCGGGGCCGATGAGTACATTGCCATTAGCTGGGCGCAGGCGTTGGATCTGGCGGCGAGGGAGTTGCAGCGGGTGGCGGATAGCTTCGGCCCGCAGGCGGTGTTTGGCGGCTCGTATGGCTGGTCCAGCGCCGGGCGCTTCCACCATGCGCAGAGCCAGGTGCACCGGTTTCTGAACACCACCATCGGCGGTTATGTCCGCTCGGTATGGTCTTACAGTTCTGCGGCGGCCAGCGCGATCCTGCCGCATATTGTCGCCTCGCAGGATGAGATTTCCCGGCGCGGTGTCAGCTGGCGTGAGATTGCCGAACACAGTGATATTGTCCTCTCCTTCGGCGGTCTGGCGCTGAAAAACTCGCAGGTCGCCAGCGGCGGCATGAGCGAACACACCGAGCGTGGGTATATGCGCCAGGCTGCCGAACGCGGCGCGCAATTTATCTCCATCAGCCCATTGCGCCATGACTTGCCGGACGAAGCCGCCGGGGAGTGGATACCGGTGCGCCCGGGTACCGATGCGGCATTAATGCTGTCGCTCTTGCACACCTTATGGCAACACGGGCTGAGTGATGAAGATTTTCTGGCGCGTTACTGCACCGGCTGGCCAACGCTGGTTGCCTCCCTCAATGGTACGCAGGATGGCACGGTGCGGGATGCCGCCTGGGCGGAAGCCATTTGCGGCGTGCCTGCCGCACACATTGTTGCGCTGGCGCAGCGCCTGCACGGTAAGCGCGTGGTGGTCACGGTCGCCCATTCGTTACAGCGTGCGCAGCACGGCGAGCAGCCGGTATGGCTGGGCATGGTGCTGGCCGCGGCGTTGGGGCAACCTGGTCTGCCCGGCGGCGGCTATGCCTATGCGCTGGGGGCGCTGGGCCACTACGGGAAAGCGTTTAACCGCGTCTCTTTCCCCTCGCTGCCGCAGGGCAACAATGGCGTTGACGATTTTATTCCGGTCGCGCGTATCGCCGATATGCTGCTCAACCCTGGCGCGCCCTTTGATTTTAACGGCCAGCGCCGCCGCTATCCGCACATTAAGCTGGCGTGGTGGGCGGGCGGTAACCCCTTCCATCATCACCAGGATCTGGCGCGGTTGCGCCATGCGTTTTGTCAGCTGGATACGCTGATTGTTCATGAACACAGCCTGACGGCGACCGCGCGTCATGCGGATCTGATCTTACCCGCCACCATGACGCTGGAGCGCGAAGACGTGGGTGGCGCGCCAACTGACAGACATGTGTTCGCCATGCATCCGGTGGCTGCGCCGTGGGGCGAAGCGCGGGATGATTTTGCTATTTTCCGGGATATTGCCGCCCGGTTGGGGCGTGAAGAGGCGTTCACCGAAGGGCGTACGGTGCGTGAGTGGTTACAACATCTGTACGGGCAGATGCAGGAAAAACTGGCGCAGGAAGGGGTGAATACGCCCGATTTCGACAACTTCTGGCAGCAGGGCATGTTGACGTTGCCGCAGGTGGACGATGGCGGGCGCATGATGCGCCGTTTTCGTGATGATCCCGATGCGCACCCCTTACCGACGCCGGATGGCAAAATCCAGATCTATTCGGCGACCATCGCCAGTTTCAACTATGCCGATTGCCCCGGTCACCCGGTGTGGCTGACGCCGGACGAACAACCCGACGCGCAGCATCCGCTGTGGCTGATTGCCAATCAACCCGCCACCCGCCTGCACAGTCAGCTCGACTACGGGCGACACAGTGCACGGCATAAACAACAGGGTAAAGAGGTGTGCATGATGCATCCGACCGACGCCGCTGCACGCGGTATTACCGAAGGGGCGATGATTATGTTGCATAACCTGCGTGGCGCTGTGCTGGCGGCGGTGACCTTGTCGGAGAATATCATGCCCGGTGTGGTGCAACTGCCGACCGGCGCCTGGTACGATCCGGTGGACCCGCTGGCAGCGCGCCCACTGTGTCGTCATGGTAACCCCAACGTCCTGACGCGCGACATCGGTACCTCTTCGCTGGGGCAAGGGTGCAGCGGGCAGATCACTGTCGTTCAGGTGTCTCTGTTTACCGGCGATGTCGGCGAGGTGCAGGCTTTTGTGCCCCTAAACCAGCAAGAGCGCCTGTAGGGTACGCAGCGCCTGGGCGCTCTCCAGACGGGTCAGCGTAAGCCAGCCATTGCGGGTGGCGTCATCCGCTTGCGGCAGGCAGCGGCGCAGTTTCTCCGCTAAATCCACGCCTTTTGCCAGCAGCATCTGGCGTGTGGCTTCGGTTTCCAGTATTACTCCGGCGCGGGTGGTTACGCGAAGACGATGAAAACGCTCAGCCGGGTTGAGCGCGTCCGGTGGCGCGTTGTGATCCGGCGTACGCACGACGCGTGCCGCCAGCGCGGCGGTAGCCGGTTTGACATTGCCGGGGGCGAAACTGCTCAACGGCAAATCATTGTCCAGTAAGCATTCGGCAATCACATATTCAAGGCTAAAGCGGGCTTCGACGCCATTGGCCGGGGTATGAATAAATGCCGCCACATCGCCGCCGGGCGGAAACGCCACCTCAATCCGCTCCACATCGCGGTGTAACTGCGCAATGGAAAACCCTGCCGCCAGCCATTTCTCACGTAGCGTCAGTGCCGCCAGCGCAGCGCCGTGCGTGCCGCTACAGGTCGGCCAGGGTTTACACTCCAGTCCCGGCGTAACAATGCGCCACGGTGCGCCCCAGCATTCAGTAAGCAACGCCGGGCGGGCGGTCGTGGGGCTATAAGCGGCGAGAAAACTCTCCAGCGCGCCGGTTGTTTGCGCGCTGACGCCATGCTGCGTCAGTTGTACGGCGGTGACCGCCGCCCGAGCCGCCAGCCCGGCATGCAGCGGTTTGATATCCGAACCAAACTGCACGCGTAACCCGGCAGCCTGAGTGGCGGCAATGGCGAGGATATTCGCGGTTTGCGCAGGATCCGCCTTCACCAGACGGGCGCAGGCCGCTGCTGCTGCCAGCACGCCGAGGGTGCTGGTGTTGTGAAAGCCCTGCACATAATGACCGCTGCCGACCGCCAGACCCAGGCGGCCTGCCATTTCCACACCCAGCGCAAAGGCATCAAGAAACTGCGTCGGTTCAATGATGGCGCTCTCTGCCGACAGCGCCAGCAACGCCGGGAGGATGACCGTCCCGACATGCCCGCGAAAGTCCGGGTGAAAATCATCGAAATCCAGCGCATGTCCGCTGTAGCCAAGACGCAGCGCGCGGGACTGCGCGTCCTGCCCCGGCCAGATCTGGCGCAATGACGCTAAGGTGGCGTCAGGTAACGCGCCGTTCACCACCGGCAAGGCGACAGCGAAAAAGTCGAGCACACCACGACGCGCCTGTTCACGGGCGGCATCATCCGGCTGCGCGTCGACAATCAGCCGGGCGACGGCCTGGGTGATATCGCTCATGCTGCCGCCTTTTTCAGCGCTTCTACCGCCAGCGTCGCCAGCCACTGTGCGGTGGGGAACAGCGCGGCGTCATCCACGCGGAACTGGGGATGGTGCAGGGCATACGGGCCGCCGGAGCCTATCATAATAAAAGCGCCGGGCAGACGTTGCTGGTAAAACGCGAAGTCTTCGCCAATCGGATTCGCAGCGATACGGCGGGCGTCAAAACCTGCCTCGTGACCAGTTTCCAGCGCCAGCGCGACCCACTCTTCGCTGTTCACCACCGACGGCGGGCCGGGCTGCCAGTCAAGCGTGATGTGCGCGTTAAACGCGGCGGCCAGCCCTGTCAGCACATCACGCATGCGCTGCTCAATCTGTTCACGTACCGTCTGACTAAAGGTACGCACGGTGCCTTCCAGCCAGGCGCTATCCGGGATCACGTTCCAGGTGCTGCCGCTGTGCACCTGAGTCAGGGAGAGCACGGCGTTTTCATCGGACGGGACGTTACGGCTGATCAGGGTTTGCAGGGCAGAGATCAGTTGCCCGGCGATCACCACCGGATCGTTGCCTTCATGCGGGCGCGCAGCATGGCTGCCGGTGCCGGTGATATCAATGCGGAAGCGGTCAACGCCCGCAGTCAGCGCGCCAGCTTTACTGCCCATGACGCCCACCGGTAGCGCCGGATCGTTATGAATGCCAAAAATCGCCGTTGCTCCCTCCAGCGCACCCGCGGCAATCACCGCCGGTGCGCCTTGTCCGGTCTCTTCCGCGGGCTGAAACAGAATGCGCACCCGCCCGGGCAGGCTGCTCTCCTGCTGTTTGAGCAAAATCGCCGCGCCCAGCGCCGAGGCGCTGTGGAAATCATGGCCGCAGGCATGCATCACGCCGGGGTGCTCTGAGCTGAACGGTACGCCGGATTTTTCATCAATCGGCAGTGCGTCGATATCCGCGCGCAGGACGATCAACGGGCCCGGTTGTTGCCCGCCCAGTTCAACGACCAGCCCGGTCGGCAGATCTAACGGCAGAATGCGGATCTGGTAGGTTTCCAACGCAGCACGAAGACGGGCGGTGGTGGCGAACTCCTGGTTCGAGAGTTCAGGGAAACGATGCAATTCATGGCGAAAGTCGGTCAGCCAGGCCGGTAATTCAGCGATGTCGGTCATAGCGTTACTCATCAGGGTGAACGACGCGCCAGCCACGCGGTGTGGTCAGCGTCATCAAGGATTTTTTTCATAAACAGGGTGATATGGCCTTTCCCCAGATCCGCCTCATGCGAAGGCACAAAGCCATACTGCTGGTAAAAGGGGATCAGCCACGGGTGACTGATGGCGGTGCCAAGCGACACCGCAGGCGCGCGTAATACACCGCGCAGAATATGGGTCTCCACCCAATCGTAGATTTGCCGCCCGCGCTGCTCCCCGCGATGGCGCGGATGCGCGCCAAACCAGCCGATATGCGGCAGGCCAAACGGCCCCGGCAGCGGCCCCCACGGGTAGCGCAGCGTAATGGAGGCGGCTAACGCATCATCGACAAACAGCCCCCAGACGCCGTGCTGTTGCAGGTGTTGCGTCACCTGCGCGGTGGTGGTGGTGGCCGCATCAAAATGAATGCCCATCTCACGCACCTGCGCGTAGGCTTCCAGCATCAGCGTCAGATAGATGTCGCGGTCGGCGGCGGTCAGCTGGCGATAGTGCTCGCTCATACCCTCTCCAGCAACTGCGAGTCATCTGCGGCGCGCAAGACATCACTGACTTTTTCTACCGCGCTGCCTAAATAGCGCGCCGGATCCAGCCAGCTATCGAGATCGGCGCCGCTGATAGCACCGGCGATTTCCGGTTGTTCCGCCAGCACGCTTTTAAAATCGCGCCCGCTTTCAAACGCCGTCATCGCGCAGGTGTACACCAGGTGGTGTGCCGTCTGTTTCCCGAGGGTTTTCCCGGCTTCAAACATCACCCGCTCCGACAGCAGCAGCCCGGCCTGGATATCCAGATTGGCGCGCATTTTTTCGCGATTAACCGTCAGGCCGTTAAGGATCCCCTGCGCGTTTTGCAGTTGCGCAGAGAGATAGAGACAGATTTCCGGGAGCGCCAGCCACTCTGCGCGCCAGCTCATGGCATCGCGCTCGTGTTCAACATGCATTGACTCAAAAATCAGACCGGCGCTGTGGCGCACGGGCGCAGTCAGGCTTGCCAGTCCTTCAATCGCGGCAGGGTTGCGCTTGTGCGGCATGGTGGTGGAACCGATTTTCCCGGCGCTGAAGGGCTCTTCCACTTCGCCGATTTCGGTCCGCATCAGGTTGTAGAGTTCATTGCCGATTTTGCCGAGCGAACCGCTGATCAGCACCGCCAGCGAGGCGAATTCGCTCAAACGATCGCGGGCGGATTGCCAGCCAATCGTCGGGCAGGCCAGCCCGAGCAGCGCCAGTGCGCGACGCTCCACCTCCGGCCCCTGATCGCCCAGCGCCGCATTGGTGCCGATAGCGCCGTTGATGTTGCCCGTCAGCACGCGCGGGCTGATTTCGTTGATGCGCGTTAAATGGCGTAAAAACTCATCCAGCCAGACGGCGACCTTAAACCCAAAGGTTGTGGGCAACGCCTGCATGCCGTGAGTACGACCGACCATCAGTGTGTGCTGGTGGCGTTCGGCAAGCTGGCGCAGGGCGCGGGCGACGCCAACGGTATCGCGGCGGATAATGCCTAGCGCATCGCGCAGTTGCAAAATGGTGGCCGTATCGACGATATCCTGCGTGGTGGCGCCGTAGTGCAGGTACTCCCCCGCCGGGCCGCACTGCTGTTGCAGTGCCGTCAGCGTGGGCATAAAAGAGTGCTTCATTTGCGCGGCGAGTTGGGCGATATCGCTCAGTTGCAGTGCCTGCGGTTGCGCGCGGTCGGCAATCTCCTGTGCGGCCTTCGGCGGAATGACGCCCAGTTCACCTTGCGCACGCGCCAGCGCCACTTCCACGGCGGCTTGCTGGCGCAGGCGGTTTTCTTCCGACCAGATGGCGCGCATTTCCGGTGTGGCGAAGTTATTGCCGATAATCAGAAAGTCGATGGGATGCGATGACATGTTATGTGCCTGTCGTAAATTAAAAAAAGATGCCGGTTAACTTTATTTTCTGTTCTGCATCTTCATTCATGAATATACCGGCGGCAAGGCATTTGTCGCCTTATCTAATATTCTTCTATCGATATGAAAATACAGAAAATAGGAAAGATTGTTTTTTGTTTTTATTTTTGTAGCATGAGCTGATAATGCGATTTAATTAATTAAATGGACAATTCAATGCTTGCGATAAAAACGCCGCAAACCTGGTTCCACCAGTCAGGTATTCGTCATGACGCAGGGGAATATATTTCGCCACTGTCACAGCATATTTTAATTATCACCAGTGCGCAGGCCTGGGCGCGGGTGAGCCCGGCGCTGGAAAGCAGTTTGCGCGCCAGCGGCGTGAAATGGCAGACCGAAATCATGACCGGCTACTGTACCGACGAGCGGGTGGCCCATTACGCCCGGCGCGCGCGCAAACTGGGGGTGCAGTGGATTGTTGGCGTGGGCGGTGGTCGTGTACTGGATACCGCGAAAGCCGTGGCGGATGCCCTTGAAGGCGGCGAGTCTGTCACCCTCCCGACGGTCGCCTCTACCTGCGCGGCCTGGTCGCCACTGTCGGTGTTTTATACCGAAGAAGGCGGGCAGATCCGCAGCCAGCCGTTGAAAACATTGCCGCGATTGGTGCTGGTGGACAGCGAAATTATTGCTCAGAGCGACGTGCGTTATTTAAAAGCGGGCATTGTGGATGCGTTGGCGAAATGGTACGAATTCCGTCCCTATTTACAACATTCGCCGGATAACCTGGCGTTGCAACTAAAAGTGCAGACCGCCCGGCTGGCCGTGGATATTTACGAAAAACACGGTGTGCAGGCGGTACAGGATAATAAAGCGCAGGTTGTCAGCGAGGCGTTAATCAATGTTATTGATGCCAATATTGCGATTGCCGGGCTGGCCAACAGCATTCGCGGCGAGATCCCCACGCCTGGCGTCGCACACGCGATTCATAACCGTTTAACCTACGAACCGGCGCTGCGTGACTGGCTGCATGGCGAGCGGGTAGGTTACAGCTTGCTGGTGCAGTCGTTCCTCGAAGGCGACGGTGAAACGCCGGACGCCGCGCTGTTGAGCTTACTGCGCCAGTACGAGATGCCGCTGACGCTGGCGCCGCTGAAAGAGATCCGCCTGGCGGTGATCCAGGCGGTGGCGCGCAGTATCAACTTTCCTCGCGCGGCGGCGGAGCATTTACCGTTTTCGCTGGAGCCCGCGCGCATTGAACGGGCGCTGCGCCTGACGGAGCAATTTTTTACTCCCCGCTATGCGCTCTAGCATTACTCTTCTGCCGCCAGGCATTGCAAATGGCCGTGGCGCACGCCGCGCTGGGCAATAACGTCGTCGGCAAAATGCTGCACTTCGCCCATTTTGCCTTTCAGCACGGCGATCTCCAGGCAGTCGTCGTGGCTGATGTGCACATGCAAGGTGGCGACAGATAAATCGTGATGATGATGTTGCGTGGCGACGATGCGGCTCGCCAGATCGCGTTTCTCATGTTCATACACATACGAGAGTACAGCGTAGCCCTGCTTTTCATTGTCCTGCGCGGACTCCTGCGCCAGCGCGCCGCGCAGAATGTCCCGCAGCGCTTCTGAGCGGTTGTTGTAGCCACGGCGCTCGCTGAGGTTATCCAGCGTTTCGAGCAGGTCATCATCCAATGTTATGGTCACGCGTTGCATGGCAGGATCCTTTGTAATGAGCGGGGGAAGGCGGGCAATACCGCCTGTTGCAGTGTTTGCCCGGCCAGAGAGGTAAAACGCAGCGGTGTGGCGACGTCCAGCGTTTCAACAATCGCGCCGTTCTCCATTACCATCACCCGCTGGCAAAAGCGCTCCACCAGGCGTAAATCGTGGGTGATAAACAGGCAGGCGACGCCGGATCGTTCTTGCAGGCGTTTGAGCAGACGAATCACCCCGGCCTGGAGCACCAAATCCAGGCTGGAGACGGCTTCGTCCAGAATCAGCAACGTGGGTTCCACCGCCAGCGCGCGCGCCAGACACACGCGCTGCAACTGACCGCCGCTCAGCTGCGGCGGGCGTTTGTCCAGCAGTGTGCTCTCCAGTTCGACATCGTCCAGCAACTGCGTAATGCGCGCCTGCTGTTCCGTTTTCGACAGCGTTAACAGATGGCGCAAGGGTTCGCGCAGAATGTCGCGCACGGTTTTACGCGGGTTTACCGCGCTTATTGGGTCCTGAAAGACCATCTGAATATCGCGGCGAAAGGCTTTGCGGGCGCGGGCGTCAAGCCGGGAAAGCGGCGTGCCCTGCCAGACCACATTGCCCTCGTTGGGCGTTTCCAGCCCGACCAGCAGCCGCGCCAGTGTGCTTTTACCGCAGCCGCTGCGTCCCAGTAAGGCAACCGTCTCACCGCTCTTCAATTGCAGGGAAATATTGTCGAGGATCCGTTGCTGATGATAGCCATGAGACAGGCCGTTCACATCCAGCAGATTCATGAGGTTAACTCCATCCCGTACAGCGCCAGATGCGCCGCCACCAACTGGCGGGTCACCGGATGCTGCGGCGTGTGAAACAGTGACGCCACCGCGCCATATTCAATAATGCGTCCCTGATCCATGACTGCAACGTCGTCCGCCAGGCGCGCTACGACGCCCATATCGTGGGTCACCAGCAGCATACCGGGCTGGCGCTTGCGAACGATGCTCTCCAGTAAATCCAGAATGCGCGCCTGCGCCACGGCATCCAGATCGGTGGTCGGTTCATCGGCAACGATATAGGCCGCATCGCTGAGCAACGCCATGGCAATCATCATTCGTTGCAGCATGCCGCCGCTCATCTCGAAGGGGTAGAGCGACAGCACACGTTGCGCTTCTTCCAGCCCCACATCCTGCAATGCCGCCAGCAGTGTTGCGTCATCCGCGGGTTTGCCCAGCGCCAGGCAGGTTTCCCGTGCATGTTCCGCCATGGTGCGCAACGGATTAAACGCGCTGCGCGGGTTTTGCATTACTGTCGCCACGGTTACGCCGCGTAGCGCCTGCGGGCTGACAATCGCGCCATCCGCCAGTACCCGGCCTGCGGTTTGCCGCACGCCAGGCGGTAAGACGCCGAGCGCCGCTGCGCAGGTCAGCGATTTGCCACTGCCGCTACCGCCCACCAGTGCCAGCACGCGCCCGCGTTGCAGCGTTAACGAGACGTCCTGCACCAGCGGGCGTTCCGCATGCAGGGTAATACTCTCCAGACTTAATTGTGCAGGCATCAGTGGGCGTGCTCCGTTTCCAGATGAGGATCGAGATGGTCGCGCAGGGCGTCGCCCACCAGGTTAAATGCCATCACGCTGATAAACAGCGCCAGTCCCGGCCACAGCATTTGCAGCGGCTGCGTCCAGATGTATTGCCGTGCGTCGTTGATCATCACACCCCATTCGGCGGTGGGCGCGGTGACGCCGAGGCCCAAAAAGGACATGCCCGCCACGTGCAGCATCATATGACCGATATCCAGCGTCGCCAGCACCAGCAGCGACGGCACCACTGCGCCCGCCAGGTGATCGCGAAAAACATGGAGAGAACGGGCGCCGCTTAGCCGTGCCGCCAGCACATACTCGCGCCCGCGCAGCGAGATCACCAGGCTGCGCACCATGCGGGCGTACCAGGCCCAGTGAGAAAGGGCGATGGCGATGATGACATTGGTCAGCCCGGTGCCCAGTACGCCGACCATAAAGAATGAGAGGATTGAGGTGGGGAAGGTCATAAAGATATCCGCCACGCGCATTATCGCCTGGTCAACGCGGCCTCCCAGCAGTCCGGCACAGCCGCCCGCCGTTAGGCCCAGCGCCAGTACAAGCAGCAGGCACAGCATGACCGACCCCAGCGAAACACGCGTGGCAGCCATTAAGCGCGAGAAAATGTCGCGCCCGAGATGGTCGGTACCGAGCCAGTGCTGGCTGCCTGGCGGCAAGAGCCGGGCGGGTAAATCAATGACCTGCGGATCGTAAGGCGTCCACCACTGGCAGGTCAGGGCAATGACCAGCAGCAGGAACAAGATCAGTAACGCAATACGCACCGGCCAGCGGGCCGTGTTCAGAAAGTGCATCAGTGCGCTCCTTCATGGTGACGAATACGCGGATCCAGCGCAGCGCTCAGCAGATCCACCGCCAGGTTGCACAGCACAAAGACCATGACCATCACCAGCGTAAAGCACTGGATCACCGGGTAGTCGCGGTTAAAAATCGCCGACACGGCATAGCGCCCGATACCGGGCCAGGCGAAGATGCTTTCGATGATCATCGTGCCGCCAATCAGCTCGCCAATGTGCATCCCCAGCGCAGTGATCACCGGAAGCGATGCATTACGCAGAATGTGCCGCCGCTCGGTTTGCCTTTCGCTTAAGCCCCGCAACCGCGCCCAGGTCACATGGCGCTGCCCGGCGGCTTCCAGCATGCTGGCGCGCAGCAAACGGGCGTTAATCGCCAGCGACATAAACGCGATAGAGAGCGCGGGCAGGATCACGTGCTGCCAGCCGCCATAACCCAGGGCGGGCAGCCACTGCAAATGCACCGAGAAAAACATCACCAGCAGGAAGGCCAGCCAGAAGTTAGGCATCGACACCCCGAGGAACGCGATTGCCCGCACGGCAAAATCCGGCAACCCGTCGCGGTGGCGCGCCGCCCAGATGCCGAGCGGAACAGAGGTGAGTAAAATCAGTACCAGCGCCGCGCCCGCCAGTTGCAGCGTGGCGGGCAGAAAGTGCAGCACATCGTCCAGCACCGGGCGTTGCGTGGCGTAAGAGAGGCCGAAATCAAGGTGCAGCGCGCGCCATAGCCAGTGGCCATATTGCGCGATCAGCGGCTGGTCGAGACCCAGCTGGATGCGGGTGGCGGCAATCATCTCCGGCGTGGGTGGCAGGTTGGACAGCCGCAGATAATCCATCGCCGGATCGCCAGTGCCCAGGCGCAACAGCAGGAAAATCACCACCGAGGCGGCGAAGATCATCGGGATCAGCAACAGCAGTCGCTTGCAGATATAGCGGCTCATTTTGCGGTGCCAGGTGTGAGCTGATCAAAGGGGATCTCCGACGCAATAGGGGCGAAAGGGATGGTCCCCAGTTCGGGTTTCGCCACCACCATCATCGAGATATAGCTAATCGGCAGATAGACCGCGTCGTTATGCAGACGGGTGAGAATGTCCCGGTACAGCGCCTGACGTGCAGTTTCCTCGCGGGTGGTCAGCACCTCGCCGATCTCTTTGTCGATCACCGCCTTGTCCGGCAGGCCAAGCTGCGCCTGATAATCCGCATGCGACGGGACGCGCATTGAGCTCATAAAGGCGTGCGGATCGTACGGCGCGCCCCAGGTGCGGTTGAAAATCATGCCGAAACGCCCGTCGCGCTGGCGTGCATAAATGCTGCTCTCTTCCTCACCGACCAGCGCAACGTCCACGCCGATGGCGCGCAGATTGGCCTGAATGATCTCTGCCATTGATTTGCTTAACGCATCGGTGCCGATAAATGCCAGTTCGACATGCAACGGCTGCCCGGCTTTTTCGCGGATGGTTTTCCCGGCGGGTAACGTCCAGCCCGCGTTATCCAGCAGCGCGCGCGCCTGCGCCGGATCGTACTGGCGCGGTTTCAGGCCAATATTGGCGTAGGGAACGGACGGGGCGAACAGCGTATCGGCAACCTGCTGTGTGCCATACAGCGCGCCATCAATCAGCGTCTTTTTGTCCACCGCATAGTTCAGCGCTTCACGTACGGCTAACTCGTTCGTTGGCGCACGCGCCGAGTTCAACGCCAGCATCACGGTCTCCATCGGTGCGGAGAGCTGTGTATGCCACGCCGGGTTCTGGCTGAAGCGGGCAAACGTATCCAGCGGCAGCAGCCCTTCGTTGCCGTACAGCAGATCGATATCCCCGGTTTCAAATGCCACGGCGCGGCTGGTCGGATCGGGGATCACGTTGACGATGACTTTACCGAATGCCGGTTTTTCGCCCCAGTAATGTTCATTGCGCACCAGCACGTCGTACTGGTTCAGGCGCGACTCCTGCAACACCCACGGCCCGGTGCCAATCGGCGCGGTGATACCGTCCTTTGTTTCGTGTTGTTTAAATTGCGATGGAGCGATAAAGCGAAACGGGCGGGGCAGGGAGAGTTCTTGCAGGAAAGGGTAGTAGGCGCTTTTCAGGGTAATTTGTAACTGGCTGGGGCTTAAGGCTTTGACATCGGTTATCTGATTGGTTAGCTCCAGCCAGGCGTGGCGTTGGCGGTTATCCAGCACGGCGCGGAAATTTTCTGCCGCCGCCTGGGCATTAAAGGGTTCGCCGTTGGAAAACGTCACCCCCTCGCGCAGGGTGAAGACCCAGGTTTTGCCGTCTTCCGAGTGCGTCCAGCTTGTCGCCAGCCAGGGTTTCACATTGCCGTCGGCCTGGTATTTCACCAGCGGTTCGTAAACCATGCTTTGGGCGAACATCTGGTTCGGGGTGTAAAGGTGTGGATTCAGTGGGCCAACATTCACTGGCCAGGCGGTGGTGAGCGTCGGTAAGGCCGCAGAAACGGCGAAAGATGCGCAGAGCAGCAGCAGAGCGCCGGCTTGACGATAGAAAGACACGATAGGTTCCCTGACGAAAAGTATGGCGAAGAAGTATGATGATTTTAGATATTCATCATACGAATAGTATGTTTTGGATCAAAAACCCTGTGAGTTAAAGGGGTTTAACCGCACAGTCTGCACAGGTAGCATGACGGCAGCGTAATCAGAAGGATAAAAATCGATGAGCACAACGCTGAATATCCTGGCGGCAGGGAGCCTGAAACGCGCCTTTACCCCGTTACTGGCGGCTTTTCGCGCGCAGAGCGGCATGGCGGTGACGGCGGATTTTGGCCCGGCGGGGCTGCTGCGGGAGCGCATTGAAGCCGGAGAACCCTGCGCACTGTTTGCCTCCGCCAATACCGTACACCCGCAGGCCTTACTGGCAAGCGGGCGCGCGCTCGACGTTCACACGTTTGCCGGTAACTGCCTGAGTCTGACAGTACGTCATAGCGCGTCCACACAGCAGGCCGACTGGCTGACGCTGCTGGCGGATACCCGGCTGCGCCTGGCAACGTCAACACCGGGCTGCGATCCTTCCGGCGACTACACCTGGCAGTTGTTTGCGCATATTGACACCCTGCGCCCCGGTCTTGGGCAGCAACTGATGCAGCGCGCGTTGCCGCTGGTGGGCGGACGTGAAACCTTAGCCATACCGGCAGGCGAGATTGCCAGCGCGTGGCTGTTGCGTCAGGGACGGGCGGATATGTTTATTGGCTATCAACACTATACACCGTGTCTGTCAGGGGAGGCGGACCTGCGGGTGGTGGCGATCCCGGCGGCGGACAATATCCGCTGCGACTATCAACTGGCGCTGCTGGAGGCGCAGGCGACGCCGCTGATGCAGTTTATTCTCTCTTCGCAGGGACAGGCGTTGTTACAGGCCGCCGGATTCTTGCCGCCGCAGATCGAATAGCGGCACCAGCGCCGGGCCGTGTGCGTCATCAAGCTGGATGCGGCGTACCGCTATACCGTAGGCGCGTTGCAGGTTCTCTTCGCTCAGCAGGGTTTGCGTTTTTCCGGCGAGCCATTGCTGATCTGGCAATAGCAGTAGCGTGTTGTCGGCAACCTGCAAAGCATGGGTAGGATCGTGGGTGGTGAACACCACACTGCGTTCTTCACGATGAGCAAGGTCGGCAATCAGCTGTAAGACGATTTGCTGGTTCGCCAGATCGAGCGCCGAGCAGGGTTCATCCAGCAGGATGGTGCGATTTCCGCTGACCAGCGCGCGGGCAATCATCACCAGTTGTTGCTGCCCGCCGGAGAGCGTCAGAAAGGAGCTGTGGGCCAGAGGGTGGATATTGAGCCGACGCAGGGCGTTATCCACCTGCGCGTTGTCCTCATCCGACGGCATCGAGAGCAGTCCCACATGGCGGGCGCGGCCCATCAGCACCACATCATGAACGCTCCAGGCAAAGGCCGGACGAAAAGATTGCGGCACAATACCGATGCCGCCCTGCACGGTAAAATGGCCTGCCAGCGCTGGCAGCACACCGGTGAGCGTATCCAGCAGGGTGCTTTTCCCCAGTCCATTCGCCCCCAGGACTGCCCAGATTTCCCCCGGCTTGCAGCAAAAGCTGAGCGGTGAAAAGAGCGGCCGACCGCGACCGTAAACCAGTTCTTCAACCGTTAGTGTGGGTTGTGTCATTGCGTACTCCTGCGGTTGGTGTGGAAAAGCAGTACCGCGAACACCGGTGCGCCAAGCAGTGCGGTGATAATGCCGATAGGGATCTCCGCTTGCGTCAGGGTGCGCGCCAGATCGTCCACCACAATCATAAAGCTGCCGCCAAGCCAGAAGGCGACGGGCAACAGACGGCGGTGATCGGCCCCAACCAGCAGACGCGCCAGATGTGGGATAACCAGACCGACCCAGGCGATGCTGCCGCTGACCGCCACTTGCGACGAGACCAGCACCGCGCAGCAGACCAGCACGCCGCGACGCAGCATTTTCAGCGGCACGCCCAGCGCCAGCGCATCTTTCTCTTCCAGTGCCAGCAGGTTAATGCGCCAGCGCAACTGAAACAGCACCACGGTGACGAGCGAGACCGGAAGGGCCAGCATGGCGACTTTATGCCAGTTAGCCGTGGCAAAACTGCCCAGTAGCCAGAACACGATATTGGGTAGCGTCTCTTCGGTATCAGCCATGTACTGCATCAGGCTGACCAGTGCGGCAAAAAAACCGCTGATGATAATGCCGGAGAGGATCAGCATCAGGGTGTTTTCCCGCTGCTGTAACGCGGCAATAAGCCAGACCAGGATCAGCGCGCCGAGGCCAAAACCAAAGGTGGAGACCATCATGATGAGCGGGCTGACGCCAAGCAAAATGGCCAGCGTTCCGCCAAACGCGGAGCCGGAGGTCACGCCAATAATATGCGGATCCACCAACGGGTTCTGAAAGATGCCCTGCAACACCGCACCGCACAGTGCAAGCGCGCCGCCCGCCAGCAGAGCCAGCAGGACACGCGGCAAACGTACCGACCAGATAATCTGCCCGGCAGTTCCCTCGCCTGGAAAGGTAACAATCTGGTGCATCACGTCGCTAAGCCCCAGTCGGTACTGGCCCAGGCAAAGCGAGGCCAGCGCCAGGCACAGCGTCAGGACAATAAACCCGCCGTGCAGCAGCGGGTAGCGGTTAGTGACCTGCATTCGCGCGCCAGTCAACACGGTAGAAGCGCTGGTAATAGTTCTGCGCTTCGGCGTCGACATTGACCCCTGCATAACGTGCCGGGTAGAGCTTTTTCGCCATCCACAGCTCGCCGATGGCCAGCGCTTCCGGCATCGGGTAGCCCCAGGCTTTGGCGTATTCCGGCATCAGCCAGACGCGGTGGTTTTTCACGGCGTCGATGTTCTTCCAACCCGGATCGTTCTCGATGGCGGTCACCACTTCCGGGTAACGATCCTGCACAAAAATGACCTGCGGGTTCCACTGAATAACCTGCTCCAGCGACACCTGACGCGCGCCTTTGATGGTCTCTGCCGCCACGTTTTTCGCGCCAGCGTGCTCCATCATCAGGCCGGTATATTTACCGGAGCCGTAGGTATTCAGGTCCGGGTTGGCCATATAGACGCGGATTTTGTCTGCTTCGGCAATCTTCGCCACCGGGGCGTTCGCTTTCTCGCGCGCGGCAAAGGTGTAGTGGATCAGATCTTCTGCCTGTTGTTTGCGATCCACCACGTCGGCGATCAGGCGGATCCCCTGTTTTAACCCCTCGTTGTAGGCTTTCTCTTCATCGCCCATGGTGGGGTTCATTTTGTTTTTCTCCCCGGCCGCATCTTCACGCAGCGACACGGCGACCACCGCGATCCCGGCCTGTTCGATCTGCTGGATCATATCGGCGGGTGCATAGTTGGCGATAAACACCACCTGCGGGTGCAGCGCCAGCAGGCTTTCAATGTTCACCTGGGTCAGATCGCCCGGCATCGGGAGCGTTTCAATCGCCGGCATAAAACGGGCGAAGTCCGGGCCAAGCTGCTTTTTCCAGCTACTGAGGACGCCAACAACATCGTCTGCGGCGTTGAGCTGCACCAGCAGGTTGAGGGTCTGGTGTTGTAACACCACCGCGCGGGTGACATGGTCCGGCAGGGTGACCTGGCGTCCCAGTTGATCGGTGAGGGTGCGTTCTGCGTGGGCAAACAGGCTGGCGCAGGCCAGCGTAAGGCCCAGCATCAATGATGTGATTTTTGACATGGTATCGCTCTAAAAGGAGTTGGCGATGTATATTAGATTATATAACGTGTGCGCCTGCAAACATTCCCCGCAGGAAATTCAGGGGTATACAGGCTGAGCGCGTTTTCTTGAGCGCGCTTATGCCTGTTTGAAGAGCTGCAACAGCCTTTCTACCTGCTCATCCAGCGGGGCGAGATCTTTTTTCACAATCAGATGCAGCGGCGTGGCGCGCCGCACACCGTGGCTGAGCGGCAGGATGCGTAGCGTGCCGTTAGCCAGCAAGGGCTGGATCCGCTCTTCCGGTAGCCAGCCGTAGCCTACCTGATACTGCACGGCTTCAACGGCCGCATCGATGGTGGAAAAGGTCCACGACGCCTGCGCCACCGGGCTTTGCCGATCGTCACCTTCGGCAATGCGGATCAGCGGCCAGGCGGCGAGCATCGCTTCGCTGACCTGTTCGGCGGCGCACAACGGGTGATCGCGGTGCGCCACGGCGACAAAATCGATGTTCATCAACCATTCGCCGCGCCCGGTCAGATCCTGGCGGCGGGTCAAAATCATCACATCCGCCTGCGCATGCACCGGCAGGTCGGCAGAGGCGGTTTCCAGGACTTCGGTCAGGCGCACCTGTGTTTGTGGATAGCATTGCTGAAACTGGCGCAAAATGGCGAATAACCGCGAGCGGGGAAAAATGCTGTCCACCACCAGATCCAGCCGCGTACGCATGCCGTTACGCAGCGTGGCCGCGCGGGTTTCCACCCAGTCAAAAGCTTTCAATAGCGGTTTGACCTGCTTAAGCAACTGCTCGCCGGCAGGCGTCAGCACCGCGCGCCGCCCCTCTTGCATCAGTAATGCAACGCCCAGCCTTTCCTGCAACAGCGCCAGGTTATAGCTCACCGAAGACTGGCTGCGGTGCGTCTCTTCGGCGGCTTTCGCAAAGCTGCCCAGCTCCACCACTTTTTGCAGTAGCGCCCATTGTTCCAGCGTGGTCTTGTGCATAACGCATCTAAAAATTGAATGAATGTGATGCAAATATAGCGTTTTTTATTGATTTTTTGCAGGCGTACGATGGCGGTATTCCAACAGAGGAGAGAAAAAATGAGCACCTTTGATAAACACGATTTGAGCGGTTTCGTCGGCAAACATCTGGTTTATACCTACGATAATGGCTGGAACTACGAGATTTACGTGAAAAACGACGCCACGCTCGACTACCGCATTCACAGCGGCATTGTGGCGAATCGCTGGGTGAAAGATCAAAAAGCATTTATCGTTCGCGTAGGCGAAAGTATCTATAAAATTTCCTGGACTGAGCCAACCGGCACCGATGTCAGCCTGATTGTGAACCTCGGCGACCGCCTGTTCCACGGCACCATTTTCTTCCCGCGCTGGGTGATCAACAACCCGGAAAAAACGGTCTGCTTCCAGAACGATCACATTCCGCTGATGGAGTCTTACCGCGCAGCAGGCCCGGCTTACCCGACGGAAGTGATTGATGAATTTGCCACAATTACCTATGTGCGTGACTGCGGTGCCAATAACGACAGCGTGATTGCCTGCGCCGCCAGCGAGTTGCCTGCCGGCTTCCCGCAGAACCTTTCGTAATTTATTAACGCTATTTAATATATTTCAACGGTTACGATTGAAATAATTAATTGCATAACAGTATTATTTTTTTTAAGTTTGTTGCCGTGTTGTTTAAATAAGTGCGTCCACGCCCTTGTATACAGTGCCAGGGTGTGGATTGTTACAGTTATTTGACATCGATCACACCCGCCTCTTGCGTAAATATTATTTAACTTGCTGTTTTTATTTGATATTTAAATAATATTATATTTCTTGCCCCCCTCTTTTCTTAATCTTGTCCTAATATTCAATTGATAATATTCAGAAATAAGCTGTGATTAATGATTATTGGGACAACCGGACGTTCATTATATTTCGGTTTAACTTCCATCCGCCATTTTACTCAATAGCCGCAAAGTGTCTTTGTGGGGTCCTTTAACGCGTCTGTGACGCAGGGAAAAGAAGATGAGTGATTTTCTACCGTTCTCACGCCCCTCAATGGGGGAGGAAGAACTCGCCGCTATCCAGCAAGTGCTGGCATCAGGTTGGATCACGACCGGCCCGAAAAATCAGGCACTGGAAGAGGCTTTCTGTACGTTAACCGGTAACCGTCATGCCATTGCCGTGAGCTCGGCGACGGCCGGGATGCACGTGACGCTGATGGCGTTGGGCATCGGGCCGGGGGATGAAGTCATTACGCCATCAATGACCTGGGTGTCCACGCTCAATATGATCGTGCTGCTGGGCGCAACGCCGGTAATGATTGATGTCGACAAAGATACGCTGATGGTCACGCCGGAAGCGATTGACGCGGCAATCACTCCGCGCACCCGGGCGATTATTCCGGTGCACTACGCCGGGGCGCCGGCGGATATCGACGCTATCCGCGCGGTGGGCGAAAAGCACGGCATTGCGGTGATTGAAGACGCCGCGCATGCTGCCGGTACGTACTACAAAGAACACCACGTTGGTGGGCAGGGAACCGCGATTTTCTCCTTCCATGCCATCAAAAATATGACCTGCGCTGAAGGCGGGCTGGTGGTGACGGATGATGAGCAACTGGCCAACCGCATTCGCAGTCTCAAATTCCACGGCCTCGGGGTGGATGCCTACGATCGTCAGACGCACGGTCGCGCGCCGCAGGCGGAAGTTATCTCTCCGGGTTTCAAATACAACCTTGCCGATATTAATGCCGCCATCGCGCTGGTGCAGCTCGGCAAGCTGAAAACGGCAAATGCCCGTCGCCACGAGATTGCGCAGCGCTACTTGCGCGAACTCGCCGATACGCCGTTCCAGCCGCTGGCGCTGCCGTCATGGCCGCATCAGCATGCCTGGCATCTGTTTATTCTGCGTGTTGATGAGCAGCGTTGCGGCATCACCCGCGATGCATTAATGGAAACGCTAAAAGCGCAGGGCATCGGCACCGGCTTGCATTTCCGCGCTGCGCATACGCAGAAGTATTACCGCGAACACTTTCCTGTCTCGTTACCGAATACCGAGTGGAACAGTGCGCGCATTTGCTCCATCCCCCTGTTCCCGGACATGACCCATGACGACACAACCCGCGTCATTGACGCGCTCCATCACATCGCAGGACGCTGATATGTTTACCCTGCCTCCCGTTGAAAAAGTCTCCGTGGTGATCCCGGTTTTTAACGAAGAGGAGAGCTTACCCGAGCTGATCCGTCGTACAACCGGCAGTTGCGACACTCTCGGTATCGACTATGAAATTCTGCTGGTGGATGACGGCAGTAGCGACAACTCGGCGCAGATCCTCACTACGGCAGCAGAACAGCCCGGTAGCCATATCGTGGCCGTGCTGCTGAACCGTAACTACGGTCAGCACTCCGCAATCATGGCGGGTTTCAGCCATGTGACAGGCGATTTGATCATCACACTGGATGCCGACCTGCAAAACCCGCCGGAAGAGATCCCGCGGCTGGTGGCGAAGGCGAACGAAGGTTACGACGTGGTGGGCACCGTGCGCCAGCATCGCCAGGACAGCGTGTTCCGCAAAATGGCGTCACGCACCGTTAACCGGTTGATCCAACGGACCACCGGTAAAGCGATGGGGGATTATGGCTGCATGTTGCGCGCTTATCGCCGCCATATTGTCGACGCTATGTTGCACTGCCATGAGCGCAGCACCTTCATTCCGATCCTCGCCAATACCTTCGCCCGTAAAGCGGTGGAGATCCCGGTGCAGCACGCCGAGCGCGAGTTTGGCGATTCGAAATACAGCTTTCTGCGTCTGATTAACCTGATGTACGACCTGGTGACCTGCCTGACCACCACCCCGCTGCGCTTGCTCAGCGTTGTGGGCAGCGTGATTGCCCTGGCGGGCTTTTCGCTGGCGGTTTTACTGGTGGTTTTACGTCTGGCATTTGGCCCGCAGTGGGCAGGCGAAGGGGTGTTTATGCTCTTTGCCATCCTGTTTACGTTTATCGGCGCGCAATTTATCGGTATGGGGCTCCTTGGAGAGTACATCGGCCGTATCTACAACGATGTTCGCGCCCGTCCACGCTATTTTATTCAACGTGTTGTTCGTCAGGAGCATGACGCTCCGCAAGAGGAAAATAATCAATGAAAGCTGTTGTCTTTGCCTATCACGATATGGGTTGTGTCGGCACTCAGGCGTTGCTGGACGCCGGGTTTGAGGTTGCGGCGATTTTTACCCACCCGGACAGCGCCAATGAAAACCACTTTTTCGGTTCCGTCGCGCGTATTGCCGCAGAACGCGGTATTCCGGTGTATGCCCCGGAAGACGTTAACCACCCGCTGTGGGTTGATCGCATTCGCGATCTCAACGCGGACGTGATCTTCTCGTTCTACTACCGCAATCTGCTGTGCGACACGATCCTCAACAGCGCGCGTCTCGGCGCGTTTAATCTGCACGGCTCTCTGCTGCCAGCCTACCGTGGACGTGCGCCGCTGAACTGGGTGCTGGTGAACGGTGAAACGGAAACGGGCGTGACGCTGCACCGCATGGTGGCGCGTGCCGATGCGGGCGCGATTGTGGCTCAGCAGAAAGTCGCCATTGCCGACAGCGATGAAGCGATGTCGCTGCACCGTAAACTGAGTGAAGCCGCGCAAACGCTGCTGCGTAGCGCGCTGCCTACCATTAAAGCGCAGACCTTCACGGAAACCGCGCAGGATGACAGCAAAGCCAGCTACTACGGTCGTCGTACCCCGGAAGACGGGCGTCTCGACTGGGAACTGCCGGCGCAAACCCTGCACAACCTGGTGCGTGCGGTATCTGACCCGTGGCCGGGCGCATATAGCTTTGCCGGGACGCACAAATTTATCGTCTGGAAATCCCGCGTGCGTAATGACATTGCTGCGGCCAGAGCCGGTACAGTGCTGTCGGTCTCTCCGCTGGTGGTGGCTTGTGCTGAAGGCGCGCTGGAAATTCTCACCGGGCAAATGGACAACGGCGTCTATATGCAGGGCGGGCAACTGGCGCAGTCTCTCGGTCTGGTGGCCGGTGCGCTGTTAACCAGCAAGCCGGTGGTTGCGGTGAAACGCCGCACGCGCGTATTGATCCTCGGCGTGAACGGCTTTATCGGTAACCATCTGACCGAACGCCTGCTGAATGACGATAACTACGAAATTTATGGTCTGGATATCGGTTCAGACGCCATCAGCCGTTTCCTCGACTGCCCGCGTTTCCACTTTGTGGAAGGCGATATCAGCATTCACTCCGAGTGGATCGAGTACCACATCAAGAAATGCGACGTCGTACTGCCGCTGGTGGCGATCGCGACGCCAATCGAATACACCCGCAACCCGCTGCGCGTATTTGAACTTGATTTTGAAGAGAACCTGAAAATCATCCGTGATTGCGTGAAATACAATAAACGCATCATTTTCCCGTCTACTTCAGAAGTGTACGGCATGTGCACCGACAAAGTGTTCGACGAAGACAACTCCAACCTGGTGGTCGGTCCGATCAACAAACAGCGCTGGATCTATTCGGTGTCCAAACAGCTTCTGGACCGGGTGATTTGGGCTTATGGCGAGAAAGAAGGCCTGCGCTTTACGCTGTTCCGTCCGTTTAACTGGATGGGGCCGCGCCTGGATAACCTCAATGCGGCGCGTATCGGCAGCTCGCGTGCGATCACCCAACTGATCCTCAACCTGGTGGAAGGGTCGCCGATCAAGTTGATCGAGGGCGGCAAGCAAAAACGCTGCTTTACCGATATCAGCGACGGCATCGAAGCGCTGTTCCGCATTATTGAGAACAAAGAAGGGCGTTGCGACGGGCAGATCATCAACATTGGTAACCCGGAGAACGAAGCCAGTATTAAAGAGCTGGCAGAAATGCTGCTGGCAAGCTTCGAGAAGCACCCGCTGCGCGATCGTTTCCCGCCGTTCGCCGGTTTCCGCGAAGTGGAGAGCAGCAGTTACTACGGCAAAGGGTATCAGGACGTTGAGCACCGTAAGCCGAGCATTCGTAACGCGAAACGCTGCCTGCACTGGGAGCCGAAAGTCGATATGCGCCAGACCATTGATGAGACGCTGGATTTCTTCCTGCGTACCGTAGAACTCTCGGATGAGAAAAACGCATGAAGTCAGTCGGCTTACGCATTGATGTCGACACCTTTCGCGGCACCCGCGACGGTGTGCCGCGTCTGCTGACGTTGTTGAAAAAGCACAATATTCAGGCGAGCTTTTTCTTCAGCGTCGGGCCGGACAACATGGGGCGCCATATCTGGCGCCTGCTTAAGCCGCAATTTCTGTGGAAGATGCTGCGCTCGCGCGCAGCATCCCTCTACGGGTGGGATATCCTGCTGGCCGGTACGGCGTGGCCGGGGAAGATCATCGGCGAAGGCAATGCAGAGGTGATTCGTGCCACTGCGCAGACGCATGAAGTCGGTCTGCACGCCTGGGATCATCATGGCTGGCAGTGCTGGAGCGGCGTGTGGGATCAACCGAAGCTGGAAGCTGAAATCGAACGGGGCCTGTTGGCGCTGGAAATGATCATCGGTCGGGCCGTGACCTGTTCCGCCGTGGCGGGCTGGCGTGCGGACCAGCGGGTGGTGAAAGCCAAAAATGCGTTTAATTTTCGCTATAACAGCGACTGCCGCGGCACCCGACCTTTCCGGCCGCAGCTCACGGACGAGGAGTGCGCTGTCCCGCAGATCCCCGTGACGCTGCCGACCTGGGATGAGGTGGTGGGCACGCGCGTCGATGCGGAGAACTACAACCGTTTTATTCTTGACTGTATCCACCGGGATAACGGTACGCCGGTTTATACCATCCACGCGGAAGTGGAAGGCATTATCGGTGCAGACGGTTTTGATGAATTGCTGAGTATGGCCGCGCGCGAAGAGATCGCCTTTTGCCCACTGAGTCAGCTATTGCCGACGGATGTCAGCACGCTGCCGGTGGGGAAAGTGGTGCGCGGAGAAGTGGCTGGCCGGGAAGGCTGGCTGGGTTGCCAACAACTGTTGAGTACCAGGTAATGAAATCCACTAACGCTGTGTTGGGTCTGGTTGCGCTATTTGTTCTCTATTACCTTGTACCCCTTGAATACCGCCTGCTCTGGCAACCGGATGAAACCCGCTATGCGGAGATCAGCCGGGAGATGCTTAACAGCGGTGACTGGGTCGTGCCTCATTTCCTGGGGCTGCGTTATTTTGAAAAACCCATCGCGGGTTATTGGATCAACAGCATCGGTCAGTGGCTGTTTGGGCATAACAATTTTGCGGTGCGTTTTGGTTCTGTCTTTTCCATTACCGTTTCGGCGCTGCTGGTCGTGGCGCTGGCGTGGAAAATGTGGCGCGACAAAGCGATTGCCGTGCTTTCCGGCGTTATCTTTCTGACGGCGTTTCTGGTGTACGGCATCGGCACCTATGCCGTGCTGGATCCGATGATTACGCTGTGGATGACGCTGGCGATGTACAGCTTCTGGCTGGCTGCTCAGGCGCAAACGCGCCGTGGCAAATTCGCCGGTTATGCGCTGTTGGGCATTGCTTGCGGTATGGGTGTGATGACCAAAGGCTTCCTGGCGCTGGCCGTGCCGGTGCTGGGCGTGCTGCCGTGGGTGATAACGCAAAAGCGCTGGAAAGAGGTGCTGCTGTGGGGCTGGTTAGCCATTCTCTGCTGCGTGCTGACGGTGCTGCCTTGGGGGCTGGCGATTGCCGCGCGTGAAGCGGATTTCTGGCGCTACTTCTTCTGGGTCGAGCATATTCAACGGTTTGCCCAGCAGGACGCGCAGCATAAAGCGCCGTTCTGGTATTACATTCCGTTCCTGATTGCCGGAAGTTTGCCGTGGCTGGCGTTGCTGCCCGGTGCGCTGAAAACGGGCTGGATGGCGCGTAAGTCTGGTCTGCAAGAGGCTTTTTACCTGTTCGGTTGGGTGGTGATGCCGCTGCTGTTTTTCAGCATCGCGAAGGGTAAGCTGCCAACCTATATCCTGCCCTGTTTTGCGCCGCTGGCGATCCTGATGGCGCGCTATGCGCTGGCCCTCGCACAGACAGGTGGACGGGCATTGCGTATTAATGCGTGGATCAATATCGTCTTTGGTGTGGTCGGTCTTATCGCCGCGATTGTCGTCTCGCCGTGGGGATTCCTGAAACACCCGGTGTGGATGCCCATTGAGCTGTATAAAGCCTGGCTGGCGGCCTTTGCCTTTGGCGTATGGGCGCTGTTTGGCTGGCTGGCGCTGAAAACCAGTGAACAGCGCTGGGCGCTGGCCGCGCTCTGCCCGCTGGGGCTGGCGTTGGTGGTGGGGACGGTGATCCCGGATAAGGTCATGGACTCCAAACAGCCGCAATTTCTCATCAACTTTGTTAACGATGCGCTGAAGCCAAGCCGTTACGTGCTGACTGACAATGTGGGCGTGGCAGCGGGACTGGCTTGGGAACTGAAGCGTTCCGATATCATTATGTTCGGCTCGCGCGGTGAACTGACCTATGGCCTGGCCTACCCGGATGCGAAAGATCGGTTTGTGGAGGAAGACAACTTCAGCGACTGGCTGGCGCAACGCCGTCAGCAGGGGGTTGTGTCGCTGGTACTGCATCAATCTAAACCGGATGACTTTACCCGGCTGCCGATCCCGAAGCCGGATAACGTCTATGTACAGGGGCGTATGGTCTTTATTCAGTATTATCCGCAATGATGAGCTGGCTGCTGCTCTCACTGGCAAGCCTGTTAAGCTGCGCCGGGCAACTGTGCCAGAAACAGGCGACGCGCCCGGCAACGCCCGGGCATCGCGGCAGGCACGTTGGCCTGTGGCTGGGGCTGGCGCTGGCCGCGTTGGGCGCGGGCATGGCGCTGTGGTTGCTGGTATTGCAGCGTCTTCCCGTCGGGGTCGCGTACCCGATGCTGAGCCTCAATTTTGTCTGGGTCACGCTGGCAGCGCGCTTCGTCTGGCGTGAGCGGGTGACCGCCCGCCATGCGGTTGGCGTGCTACTGATCATTATCGGCATTGTGCTGTTGGGGAGTTCGCTATGAAGGGCGTGGTCTGGGCGCTGATGAGTGTGTTACTGGTCAGTGTTGCACAGTTACTGCTGCGCTCGGCAATGCAGGTGCTGCCGCCGGTTGCGCCCTCCTGGTCATTTATCAGCGCCGTGCTGCAACCGCAGAAAGGGACGTTCATGCTGCTGCTTGGCTTGCTGGGGTATGTGGCATCGATGGGATGCTGGTTTTTTGCCCTGCATCGCCTGCCGCTGAGCAAAGCCTATGCCCTGCTCAGCCTGAGTTATATTCTGGTGTGGGCCGCCGCCATCTGGCTTCCCGGCTGGCATGAACCGTTTTCGTGGCGTGGTGCGCTGGGCGTGCTGGTGATTGTGGCGGGTGTGCTGGTTATCTTTCTGCCGGGGTCGTCGCGAGCAGATCAGCCGAAAGCGTAAACGGCGTCGGCGTGCAGACTGACAGGCTCACCTCGCCAACCTGACAGTGGCTGACATTGAGATGAGGCGTGTTGCGGCTGTCAACGCTGACAATTTGCCAGGCACTGCCGCCGCGCTGCTTGATAATGGCTTCTTTGCGCGTCCAGATTTTCCAGAACGCCGCCAACTGCTGCTCTGGCTGCCATTGCTCCAGTTCATCATGTTCCGCCTGGCTAAATACCGCATTAGCCAGCGTGCGCCAGTTGGCGCGCGGGCGGATCACTTCAATATCGCAGCCCACTTCACCCTCATCGCTCAACAGTAGCGCAATGCGATCGCCACTGTGACTCAGGTTGAACCACAGCGGCGTCCCATTGACGAACGCCGGTTTGCCTTGCTCGCCGTAGACTATATCAGGTAGCGGAGAACACTCGCGCGCCAGCAACGCCCGCCCGGCAAGCCAGCTCTCCCGGCGTTTACCCTGCGGCGCTTGTTGTCTGAGCGCGGGCGGAATGTCGCCTGTGCTCAGTGCGGAGATATGACCCAGTACTACCCGATACATACGTTATGCCCAGCGTTTAATAATGATGGAGGTGTTGATGCCGCCAAAAGCGAAGTTATTGCTTTGCAGGTATTCGCAATCGATCCGGCGCGCTTCACCCTTGATGTAATCCAGTGCGCCGCACTGCTCATCCGGGGTGGTCAGGTTGAGCGTCGGCGCAAACCAGCCTTCACGCATCATTTGCAGGCTCATCCAGGCTTCCAGCGCGCCGCATGCCCCAAGGGTATGACCGAAGTAGCTTTTCAGCGACGAGATGGGAACATTATCGCCAAAGATGGCCGCCGTTGCCTGGCTTTCTGCAATATCGCCGCGATCGGTCGCTGTGCCGTGAGCGGAAATATAGCCAATATCCAGCGGGCTGAGCCCGGCAATGTTCAGCGCCTGCTCCATACAAATCTGCATGGTTTCCCGCTGTGGCTGAGTGATATGCGCAGCGTCGCAGTTGGTAGCAAAGCCGACGATTTCGCCGAAAATGGTCGCCCCGCGTGCCTTCGCGTGTTCCAACTCTTCCAGAATCAGCGTGCCTGCGCCTTCGCCGATCACCAGACCATCGCGGCTGGCATCGAACGGGGATGGCGTGGTTTTCGGTTCATCGTTGCGCTGGCTGGTGGCAAACAACGTATCAAACACCGCCGCTTCCGATGGGCACAGCTCTTCTGCGCCGCCTGCGACCATCACGTCCTGATAACCGTGACGAATCGCTTCCCAGGCATAACCAATGGCCTGGCTACCGGACGTACAGGCGCTGGAAGTGGGAATAACACGTCCGCGCAGGCCGAAAAACAGCCCGGTATTCACCGCCGTGGTGTGCGGCATCATCTGCACGTAGGTTGTGCCGGTGATGTTGTTAGTGTGCTTTTCGGTCAGCATGGTGGCGAACTCGCTCACCGGGCCGGTACTGCCGGTTGATGAGCCGTAAGCGATGCCGGTATTGCCGCGGGTTAATACCGGATCGTCAATCAACCCGGCCTGTTCCAGCGCCAGTTCGCTGGCGCGGGTGGAGAGCAGCGACACGCGGCCCATCGCACGGATGCGCTTGCGGGTGTAGTGATCCGGCAACGTGAAGTCATCAATCGGTGCGCCAAGCAGGGTATGCAGACCGTCGTAAATTTGCCACTCCGGCATTTTGCGGACGGCGTTTTCGTAGGCCAGCAGACGTTTTGACACCTCCTGCCAGCTCTGGCCAAAGGCGGTGACGCCGCCCATGCCGGTAATGACGACGCGACGTGTCATAACATTCCCCCGTTGATGGAAATAACCTGGCGGGTCACGTAACCCGCGATATCTGACATTAAATAGCTGGCAAGCCCGGCCACTTCTTGCGCCTGGCCCATACGTTTCATCGGGATGATCGCCATCGCTTCTTTCAACGCGGCCTCTTCCATTTCAATCATGCCGGTATCAATCAGCCCCGGCGCGATGCAGTTCACGGTGATTTTGCGTTTCGCCAGTTCAATCGCCAGCGCTTTTGTGGCGCCGATAATACCGGCTTTTGCCGCACTGTAGTTAACCTGGCCGCGATTGCCCATCACCCCGGAAACCGAGGAGAGGGTAATGATGCGTCCGCCTTTGCGCAGGCCAATCATTGGCATGATGCAGGGTTGAATCACGTTGTAGAAGCTGTCGAGATTGGTGTGGATCACCGCATCCCAGTCATCATCGCTCAGCGCCGGGAACGCCGCGTCACGGGTGATACCTGCATTGCTGACCACGCCATACCAGGCACCGTGCTGCTCAATATCCTGTTCCAGAACACGGCGACACTGTTCGCGGTTGCCGACATCAAAACTCAGCAGACGACCCGTGCCGCCCGCCTGTTCAATAGCATGCAGCGTTTCCTGCGCACCGTTTTCGTCACGATGATAGTGCACGCCAACGGTAAAACCATCGGCGGCAAGGTGTTGGGCAATGGCGCGGCCGATGCCTTTACTGGCTCCGGTAACAAGTACGGAACGATTCATGCCTCTGCCCCTTTCGATGTGTGTGGTTGATGAAACAGCGAGCTAAGCTCGTCTTTCGTCGGCTGGAAGGTGTTGATGCGCCCGACAGAAACGGTGTCTGCGCCAATCTGGATAGTGCAGTCGAAGCTGCCGAAACGCGCATCCTGCATCAGCAGTTTGGCGTGCACATCCAGCACTGCGCCTGCGGGCAATGAGCCTGCGGCGCAGGTCAGCTCCCGCGCGCCGAGCACCATTCCCAGCGCAATGCTCTCTTCGCCGCGTTGCAGGCGGTGCCAGCCGGACCAGACGCCAATGCACTGCGCCATCAGCTCCAGTGCATACCAGCCGGGCAGGTTGCCTTGCGCATCCATAAAGGGCGACAGCAGGCCGCCCTTATTCACTCTCACCCGGCAGTGGGCATCGTCATCCGTTACCGAAATAACGTCTTCCAGCAGGATCATCGGCGCGTCATGGGGCAGATATTCCCCCGCCGTAAGGTACTGAATCATGTCACTCTCCCCAGCAAAATACTGGCGTTGTTTCCGCCAAAGGCGAAGGAGTTGGATAAAATGACCGGGTTCGCCAGTGGCTGTGCGCGCAACAACAGGCCGCAGGCCGGGAGCGTCGGATCGACAGGCCCGCGGCTAAAATCCTGAGGCGGCAGCGGCAGGTCGCGTTGCAGGATCAGCGCGCTCAGCGCCGCTTCCGTAATGCCCGCCGCGCCCAGCGTGTGCCCGGTTAAGTGTTTGGTGGAGCTGCACGGCACACCGTCGCCAAACAGCGCGTGTACGACCGCCGATTCAATCTGATCGTTGAGCGGTGTGGCGGTGCCATGCAGATTGATATACCCCACATCGGTCGGCGTGAGCCTGGCTTGCGCCAGCGCCATATTGATAGCGCGGATTGCCCCTTCGCCCTGCGGATGCGGTGCGGAAATATGCCATGCATCGCTGGATTCGCCGGTGCCGAGTAGCGCCAGCGGCTGTGGCTCTCGGGTCAGCACCATCAACGCCGATGCCTCGCCAATCGTAATGCCGCAGCGGTCACGGCCAAACGGCTGGCACAGTGTAGGGGAAAACGACTCCAGACTGTTAAATCCGTTGACCGGCATCCGGCTCAGGGTGTCTGCGCCGCCGACAATCGCTACATCCGCCAGACCGGCTTCAATCAGGCGGTAACCATTGATAATGGCGCGCGCGCTGGAAGAGCACGCGGTGGAAACGGTAAACGACGGGCCTTCCAGCGCCAGCCAGCGGCTTAAAAAGCGCGACGGATCGCCCAGTTCCTGCTGCGGGTAGCGCCATGCAAGGCTCTCTTCCCCGTTGAGCGAAAGCCGGACGTGCAAATCCCCTTCATCCAGACCGGAAGTACTGGTGCCCAGCACCACCGCCACACGGTCGCGGCCATAGCGGGCAATCGCCTCATCCACCGTTGGCTGGATTTGTTCCAGCGCCGCCAGCAGCAGTTGATTATTGCGGCTGCGGTGGGCATCCATCTGCGGCGGAATGGTGGGCAGTTCGCCGTCCACGCTGCCGAGCACCACCTCCGTTTGCCCCTGCAACCAGCCGGTACGGGTGTGCATCCCCGGCGCATGGCCGCGCGTCAGGTTGGCGGCTATCTCATCCAGGGTGCGTCCCAGCGCGTTCACCATGCCGATGGCGGAAATGTAGATCATCTCAGTCACCCAAATATTGAATGGTGATGTGGTATTTAAAGACATGCTGCTCGATGCTGATCGGCTCGCGTTTGCCTTTGCGTTGCAGGTAGGTGATTTCCGTTACCAGCTTCCCGCTCGCGTTACGCAGTTCGCGTTTATCGTCGTGATCGGTCAGCGTCCAGCCTTTTGGCAACTGCGGCTGCCAGGCGGCAATCGGCCAGTGGCTGATCATCACGTCTGCCAGCACCTGGCTGGCGGGAGGCAGTTGCGGCACGACGATCGACTGCTCGGTATGGATCCCGCGCTCGTCATAGGTGACGAGGAATAAACGGATCCCCACCGACGAGAGCCCGGCAAGGGTGATTTTTTTGTCGTCGGCGGTCATCATCACCAGCAATGACTGGGTTTGCCCGTTAAAGCTGCCGGTTAATAGCTGCTGGGAGTTCACCGCCGGCGCGATCCCCGGCGCAGGCAGTGTCACGCGGGTTCCCGGTTCCAGCCACGCTTGCGGGCGGCTGCCGTCGGGGGTATGGGTTGAGTGGCTGCATCCGGTGAGCAGCAGGGCGGCGGCAAGCGCGACGCCAGTCCAGAGGGGGCGAATCATCGTTTTCTCTCTTTTTTTGCTGGCATTGCGAGGGGCGAAAGCAGGAAGGCGGTAAAAATACCGCTGACCAGCACAATGCCGAAACTGCTGATAGCCTGAGTGGCGCTGAACACCAGCATCCCCAGGGTGAGTAACGTGGTTATCATGGCCAGCGTGATAGCCAGCAATGAGGTAAGCGGCGTGCCGCGCGGGTTGCTGAAAAACAGCGTGTAGTTGATGCCGATCCCCAGTACCAGCACCAGCGCCAGCAGGGAAAACAGGTTCACCGCGTGACCGCTCAGTGATAACACCGCCAGCCCGCAACCGAGCGACAGCACTGATGGCACAAGGCTTATCAGCCCTTTTTTCCAGCCCAGACGCAGCACTGCGCCTGCGGCAATCACCGCCAGCGCCACGAACAGCAACCCGGTTAACACCAGCCGGTACAGCGCAAACAGTTCATCAAACGCGCTTTTGCGATCTACCCAGGCGATGCCCGGTTGCGTTTTTGCCAGCGCGCTAAGTGCGGCGCTGTCTTTAACACCGTCGACCGGAGCCAGCACACCGCTTTGCCCTCCGGGCAGCGTTAACCACAGTAACCGCCAGCCTTCACTGGCCGGACTGACAAGCCACTGTTCAACGGTAACGCTCATCGGGCTGAGGTCTGGCGCAACATTTGCCATACCCGCGGCTTGTAGCGTGCGCGACACGGCAGGCGTCGCGTTTTTCAGCAGCTCGAGATCCTGCTGTTGTCGCGCCAGTGAGTTAATCGGGAGGGTGCGGAAACCCGAAATCATCCCCTGTTTGCGCGCTTGCTCCAGTTGCGGCGTAAACGCTTCTAACCGCTCCAGCGTTTGCTGCGGCGTATCGCCATAAATCACAAACCATTTCTGATCGACGCTTTGCCCGGTCAGCGCCGTGATGGCTTTCTCCTGCGCCAGGATCCCCTGCGGCAGCGCCTGTAACTGGCTGATATCGTCATTAATGCGCAGCGTAGCGAGACCGGCGAGGGAGAACAGCGCCAGCGCCACTGGCAGACCAACAGCGAGTTTTTTATTGCGCCGCCAGGCTGCCAGCCAGCGCAGAAGCAGCACCATGGCGGGCACCGGGCGCACCGGTAAACCGCGGCACAGCCACGGATGCCAGAAGATCACCGTCAGGCAGGAGGCGCTGAGGCCGACCGCGGCGAAAATCGCCATCTGGCGGATGCCGGGGAAGGGGGCCAGCATCATGATCAGGTAGGCGACAACGGTGGTGGCCAGCGCCAGCAACAACGCATTACGCACTTTGGCGAGACTTTGCCATGGCGATGCCTCTGCGCCGTGCACCATCCGTTCAGTCAGGTAGTAAAGCGTGTAATCTGCTGAAATCCCGATGATGCTCAGGCTCATCACCAGCGTCATCAGATGCAGTTCGCCGAACAGGAGCAGCGTAGCGACGGTGCCCGCCAGCGCGCCAATGGCAATTGAAATCAGGCACAGCAACAGGGGGCGCAGGGAGCGGAACACGGCGATAATCAGCGCAATCACGCCAAGAATAGTGGCGATGCCCAGCGTCGAGACATCGCGTTTGGCTTGCTGGCTGGCGTAATCGCTGTAGAACACCGTGCCACGCGACAGCAACTGTGCTTGCGGGAACCGGGCTTTCAGTTGCGCTTCCAGTGACGCCAGCGTGTTAACAAACTGATGCGTTTGCTGCATATCGAATGAGGAACCCGCCAGTTCGCCATGCAGCAGATACCAGTTGTTGCCTTGATCGTCCTGCGTCACCAGCCAGCCATCCATCAGCCGCAGCTTCTGGCTGTTCTGCGCCATCGCGAGTTGTGCGCCGCGCATCAGCATCAACGGATCGTTTTGCAGCTCTTTACCGCTCACGCCGGAAAACGCCGAGTAGAGCTGCGTCAGCACCCATTGGGCCTGTGCGTCGCCACCGTTTTGCAGGCGCGCACGGGTGGCGCTGTCGAGCAGGGCGTTACGATGTTGCCAGAAGAATGTGCCCCAGGCTTGCTGGCTTTGCGCATCCATCGGCCCTTTCAGGTTGTTCACCGCTTGCGACTGGTTGAGTAAGGAAAGCCAGTATTTCGCTGCCTCAGGATTGGCCTGTTTGCCGGGGCTGACCAGCCAGACCAACTGCTTGTCGAGGCGCTGCATAAAGCCATCGTTCAGCGCCGGGGGAAGCGTACCCATCGCCTGGGCGGGCAGCATCGCCAGCACGCTGCTGTTCATGCGCGCTTTCGGCAGCAGCATCAGCAGCATGCCGAGCAGCAGCAGGCAGAGCAGTCCCCAGAGTAGCGCCGGACGCGGGGAGTTAGTGCGCGGCAAAGCGTTGGCGTTCGTCATCGGTCAGCGTGGTGGGCGTCAGTCGGTGTTGGGAAAAAGCGATATCGGTGAGATCGCCCTGTTTGTCGTTCAGGCGGATGCTGTCCAGATACTGCTGACCGGCAAGCTCGATAGAGGTGAAAATCTTATCCAGCGGCGTGGTGATCGGCGTCAGTTTCAGGGTCCAGCGTCCTGCGCCCACATCGTTAAAATCGATGCGGAAGTTTTGCTCCAGAACGGCGCGATCGGCCTGGAACAGTGCGCGCAGCAGGTGGTTAAACTGGAACATCTGCGGGTTGTTTTCGGCGGTGATCACCTGCGGCGGCTGACCGTTGATGATTTGCACCATCCGCGAGTCATCAAGCATCAGCGCCATCGGGAACGGCGACTTTTGATCCCACAGCAAGCCCTGGTCGCGTGCGATCAACATCTCGCCCTGCGAGCGCAGAGGCTGCGGCAGATCTTTAATGGTGCGGGTCTGGGCGAAATGCGCCCGCACTACCGGTTGTTCGGTAAAACGTTGTTGCAGCGTGTCCAGCGTGATCGCGCCAACGAAGGGGCTGAGCAACAGCGCCAGCAAAGGCCAGTATTTCATGGTGTTACCCCCATACGTTCAAACAACACTGCCGGGCTGACAAAGCACATCTCACGGCTTTTTTCGTCCACCGCGACCTGAATGGTGTAACCGGTGGTGGTGCGTTTACCGCTGGCGGCATCAAAGATGTCGTAAGCGATTTTCAGGCGGTTTTCGAACTCTTCCAGTCGGGCGCGCACGCGAAAATGCTGTTCAAAGGTCAGCACATCGCGGTATTTCACCCGGGTGTCCACCACCGGCCAGACATAGCCGGAGGCTTTCATCTGGCGGTAGCCATAATCAAACTGATTCAGTAGCGCCTCGCGGGCAATCTCAAAGTAGCGGAAGTAGTTACCGTGCCACACCACGCCCATCATATCGACGTCGTGGAAGGGAACGGTCAGTTCTACTTCGGCGGTAAAACGCGGATCGTTTAACACCTGTTACTCCTTGTCCGTGGATTGCGGTGCGTGATCGGGCAGCCGCCAGAAATCAAAAAAGTTAAACCAGTCGAGCGGCGATTGCAGGGCGTAGTGCTCAAGGCGCGCAGCATAGCGGTCTGTTGCCTCACGCAGAGCGGCCTGCCTTGCGGCGCGCGGCATGGGCAACGGATCGGCGAACACTTCGCAGTGCAGGCGCAATTTGCCCTGCTGGCGCAATGCAAACATCAGCAGTACCGGGCAGCGTAACGCCGCAGCGAGAATAAACGGCCCCTGCGGGAAGGGGGCAGGGTGGCCCATAAATTCGCTCCAGTTCACCCGCCAGTCGCCGCCGCGTTGCGGGTTAACTGCCAGCCGATCGCCGACGATCGCTACCCATTCCCCGCGATCAAGCTTCTCTTTCAGCAACATGGCGGTGTCCGGGCCGATGTGCTTCACCGGGATGAGGTTAACGCCAGCGTCCGGCGCCATCTCTTGCATGATCTGCTTAAAGCGCAGGGCGTTTTCATGAAACACCAGCGCATGGATAATTTTGCTCTCGTTGATCTGCGCCAGCGCCCGGCTGGCTTCCACATCACCCAGATGCGACGCCAGCAGCAGCTTGCCTTTGCCATCGTGCAGACCGAGTGCTTCTTCCGCGCCGGGGGCGAACTCCACATCGCGGCCAAAGTGCAACTCGCCACGCCAGCCTGCGACTTTATCCAGCATCGCTTCGCCGAAGCGCAAAAAGTGGCGGTAGCTGTTTAACCCGGCAGGGCGCGGAAGATGGTGGGCTGCCAGCGTGGTGCGCACCCGCGCCAGCCAGTTTTTCGATGCCCGGCGTGCATCACGGGCGAGGAGCCAGTAGACGGCGACCACCGGATAGAGCAGCAGTGAGAAAGCGCGGCGACCTAATACGCGCCAGACCAGCAGCATAAAGCGCATCCCCCACAGGCCTTGCACCTCTTTTTGCTGCGCCCAGTGCGTGGCATTGCGGCGAAACAGCAGAGAAGGAATGCGCGGCAGCATGCCGAAGAACAGGCGGGTATGCATCAGTGAAATGCGCACGTTATCTTTCAGGGCGTCGAAATGCGACAGCCCATCCTGCGGGTAGGTCACGCGCGTCGGCACGAAGTAGCTGTCATTGCCCTGCCAGTAAAGTCGCACCATCACTTCGGTGTCGAAATCCATACGTTTGCCGAGCGTCACCCTACTGGCGAGCTGAAGCGTGGGGGCAATCGGGTAAACGCGAAAACCGCACATACTGTCTTTCAGTTGCAGCGACAGGGTTTCAATCCATACCCAGATGTGGGTGATCCAGCGGCCATACAGGCGCGAACGGGGAATCGAATCGTCATACAGCGGTTGACCGGAAATCAGCGCCTGCGGGTGTTGTTCCGCCAGCGCCAGTAACGCCGGGATATCTTCTATGGCATGCTGCCCGTCAGCATCCACCTGTACCGCGTGCGTGAAGCCCGCTTGTGCGGCTTCCTGCAAACCACGGATCACCGCTTCGCCTTTCCCGGCGTTCTGCGCCAGGCGTATCAGGGTCAGGTTGGGGTAGGTCTGCGCCAGCGACGCCAGCGTCTGCCGCGTGGCGTCGTCACTGCCGTCATCCACCACAAAACAGTGCAAACCCGCAGGCTGCAAACGTTCCAGAACGCGCGGCATCATCGCGCCGTGGTTATAACAAGGGATCACCACACAAGGGGTAAATGTTAACGACATAGGCGAATCTTCCCGCTGCTACAGAGGTGGCGTGCTTCACCCTCATGGCGATGATAGCTGAAGGCCAGTTGCTGTTTTTCTTCGTGCCAGTCGAGTACCAGCGTGACGACGTTGTCCGGCAACAAGGGGGCCTGGAACTTTACGCTTTGAATGCTGTGAAAACGGTGCTCCGGCGCCAGCAGGGTGGTGGCGTAATGCATCGCCCAGTCGAGTTGTGCCACGCCGGGAAGCAGAGGCTGAATGGCAAAATGACCACGAAACCAGAACAGTTCCGGCTCCAGTTGGATCACGATTTCCGCGTGTTGTGGTTGCGCCTGACGGCGTTCAATTTCATGGGGTTTCATGAAATAACTCCTGTAGTTGCGCATAAACCCGCTTGTTCATACTGTTGACCGGGATCTCATCCAGAATGCGCCAGTAGCGCGGCACTGCCACCGGTTCAAGCCACGGGATAAGCGCCCGCCGCCACGACAGCTCCAGGGCTTTACTGTCGCTGCGTAGCCATTGCGTGCGCATCTCATCGTCCAGCACCAGCAGAACGCCCACACCCTGGCGACCGCCACGGGAGACCGGCAACGCCGCTGCTTCACGAATACCGCCCAGCTCCAGTACGCGGCGTTCGATCTCGCTAAGTGAAATGCGCTTCTCTTCGATTTTGACCACCCGACCGCGGCGACCGGCAATCTGGAATGTGCCGCTGGCGTCGAAAGTCAGCTCATCGTCGAGCAACAAGCCTTCGGGTTCGGGAATAAGCGGCGAATGTGCGCGAAAGCTCTCCGCTTCCTGTTTGATGGTCACGCCGGGGAACGGCAGCCACGAGATGTTATCCTGCTGGCGATAACGCCAGGCGAGGATCCCGGTTTCGGTGCTGCCATAGATTTCATCCGGCCAGACGCCCAGCCAGTTCGCTGTTTCCTGTACATCGCGCCAGGGCAGCATGCCGCCCGCCGAGAGGATAAGCGACACTGGCGGAGGCGAGAGCCGGGGATCGAGGCGTTTTAAAAATGCCGGGCTGCTGATAAAGGCGTAACGGTGCAGCCCGTCGAGCGCAGCCAGTTGCTCTGCGTAATAGAGCATGGCGGCATGCAGCGGCAACCCGAGCGACATCGGCAGAAAGATGCGGAACGTCAGGCCGTACAGATGTTGCGGCACCACGGAGGCAACAACACGGCACCCGGCCAGGCGATCGGCAAAGCGCGCGGCCAGTAATGCGGCTTCTTTGTCCAGACAGGCGATGGGTTTGATAACCCGGCGCGGCTGCCCGGTGGAGCCGGAGGTAAAAAGCTCAACATAGGCATCTTCGCGCAGTGCGGGAAACGCAGGCGCATCTGTGGTCTGCATATTGTCGGATGCCACCACATAGTGTGGCCCTTCCCAGTTCAGCGGACGATCGCTTAACACCCCGTCGAACAGGGATTGCTGCTCTGCCAGCAGCGATACCCGGCTATGACCAGGGATGACCGGGGTTTTACCCGCGTGCAGCGAGGCTAACAGCGCCACAATAAACAGGTAGCTGTTTTCGAAACAGAGCGCCCAGCGTTCGCCGGGTTGCTGCGTTAATTGCGCGACGCATTGTGAAACGTCATGACGCAGATGTCCCAGCGTCCATGTTTGATCGCCAAGCCAGGCGATGGGCGTTTCGGCAGCGCGCGGGCTGTTTAGCCAGGCGGCGAAAGGAAGGGTCTTCATGTTGTCTCTCGTTTTATCACCTGGCGGCGCACCAGCCACTCTCCCGCCATGAGCGCACCCATCAGCAGATAGGCGATCATCCCGTTCCAGGCTGTCCACAGGCGCATATCGCCGTACAGGGCGGTAAACAGCGCAATGCCGCCGTTCAGCACAAAAAAGATGCACCAGATCTGCGTTACGCGGCGGGTATACCGTACGGCGGCGGCGGGTAACTGCGGTTCACGCAGGCGCGCCAGTCGCTCAACCAGCGGCATCGCCGTTTTGAGTGACCCGCCAAACACCACCAGCATGATGAGATTGACCGCCACCGGGTAGAACAGCAGCAACTGGTGGGTTTTTAGCAGCCAGCTTGCCGCGCACAACGCGATGCCCACAACCGCCACGCCGCCGCTGACAGCGCGCAGCGGCGCTATCGCCTGCCGGGCTTGCTGTAAGCGGAAAAGCAGCATCAGCGCCATCAGAGGCAGCAGCCAGTGCAGGCTGTTATGCGTCAGGCCAAACCAGACCACAAATGGCCAACTGAGCATCAACAGGGCAGCGACCAGCCTGAGTCCCGATTGGAGGCGGGATCCGCGCATCGTGGTTTACTCTTCTTGCAGTAAACGTTCTACCGCGTCGACAACATCCTGTACGGTGCGCACGGCTTTGAACTCTTCCGGCTTGATTTTCTTACCGGTTTTTTTCTGCAGGTGCACAATCATGTCGACGGCGTCGATGCTGTCCAGCTCCAGATCTTCGTACAGGCGGGATTCCGGGGAGATATCCTGCGGGTCGATTTCAAACAGTTTGGTAAGAAGGGTAGAGACTTCCTGGTAAATTTCATTTTTCTCGATCATAGCGAACCCACTCTTATGCGCGTTGAGCCTGGATAAATGACGCCAGCGTGGCGACAGAGTAGAAGTGCTGACGCATCTCTTCGCTTTCTGCTGACAAAACCACGGCGTACTGGTTTTTAATCGCCAGACCTAATTCCAGCGCGTCAATAGAATCCAGTCCCAGACCATCCCCAAACAGCGCCACATCGGTGTCGATGTCATCGGCGCTCAGTTCATCCAGATTCAGTGTGTTGATGATGAGATTTTTAATTTCAAGATAAAGCTGTTGCATCATTCATTCCTAAAAAGGTGCAAAACCCGGTGTTAATTGATGCAGAAGATGCCGGTTCAACTGTCTTGCCGCCAGCGCCGGTTCTTGCGATTCCGCATCAAAAAATTGTTTTATTGCCACCCGTTCGCGTACTTCCACGGTAAACATGGGCTTACGGGGTGGGACGTCATACCATCGGCTGTGTTTATCCAGCAGATGTTCACTACAGTGGATGACCACGATGCGTAAATCACAACCGCAGCGCACAGCAATATTTGCCGCGCCGCGTTGCAGTGTCATTGCCTCTCCCGGGCGTGTACGCGTGCCTTCGGGGAAGATTAAAATCGTATCGCCCTGTTGCAGGCGCTGTTCACAGGCGGGAAGCAGCGCATCCGCCTGACTGTTAATCAGGTAGTCCGCGGCTTTCACCACGCCGCCGAGAAAGGGGTTGCGCAGCAGCGCGCTTTTAACCAGACAGTCGGTTTCCGGCATCACCGATGCCAGCAGCACATAGTCAATCAGCGTGGGGTGGTTGGCCACCACCAGGCAACCGCGCTCATGACGCAGAGTTTCAACGCCGTGGATGCGGTAATCCAGTGCGCCGATCGCTTTCGCGGTGTTTAAAAACAGACGGAAACTGGCAGCAATGCTGCGGCGCGCGAGGCGGCGGCGCGTCGCTTTGTCGCGCACGGCAATCAGCAGCAGGTTAAACCACACCAGCGACAACAGCAGCCCGCCGATGCCAAACAGGGCAAAGCACAGGCCGGTCATCAGCAAACGCCAGACCCAATTCAGGCGAGAGGCGAGACGTTTCATGTGCGGCTCCAGCGCCAGTTCAGGCGCTCACCGGGAATGGTGAATTCACGCGCGTCGCGCAGATAGTGCTGTAAAAACTGCACGCTCTGCGGTAACCGTGGCTCACCTTCACAGATTGCCGCTTCACTGGTGCATTGCAGATCTTCACCGGCTTCAAACACCAGCGCAACGGCATAGGCCCAGGTTGGCATATCCGGGTGCAATCCGGGGTGATAAAACGCCGGGAGCGCGCCATCGAAATCCACCATCAGTACGCGCTGATAGCCCGCCTGCAAAAAGCAGATCACTTCGCATAGCCCCTGCTGGAAGGTATCCAGCCCGGCGGAAAGCGAAGAGGAGACGATAGGTTGCTGGGCGGCAATAGTGAGGTTCCCCACCGCCGAGTTGTGCACCGACATCGCGAAATCGGTCGGCGAGAGATCCTGACCCGTCGCCAGCGCTTGCAGAATGCGGAAGTTACGCTCCAGCTCACCGTGGCGGCTGGTAAAGACCACGGCCTCAACCTGATGCTGGCGCAGCAGCGTGATGCCGCATTCAACGGCCAGCCGACTGCCGGAGCTGAGACGACGCGCGGTCATCATGGGCAGTGCGGTCAATTTTGCCTGGGGTAACGCCGGATCGATAGCGTCGCGGTTCTGTGACCATTCGCGCCACTGCGCCGCTTCACTTAATCCCGGCGCACGAGCCTGCCAGTCGGTAATCTTGAGTGCAAATTTCATCAAACGCGCGTCCGCGAAAAAACGTGATATCCAGTGATGCCGTTTCGGGCATCATGGCGGCGCGGGCGCCGCCCTTTCTTATTTTTTATGACATATCAATAAGGTATGTCCCACCCCGAGGTTATCGAGGCGCTTTTCAACGCCGAAGCCCGCCATGTCGAGATAGCGCAGGAAATTCTCCGCGCTGTAAAAACGGCTGTTGCCATTCGCCATACAGGTAAAGTACAACGACGTTGCGTTCAAACTGAATGCCGCAGCATCAAATTTTTGCGCATCCCAGAACAGTTCCATCACGCACAGTCTGGCATCCGGTTTCATGACCTGGGCTATCTTACTTAAGATGCCAACAATCTGTTCCGGTGAGAAGCAGTCCAGGAACTGGCTCATCCACCAGATGTCCGCTGCGTTGGGCAGCGGCGCATCACCCAGCATATCAATCGCATGGAAGCCGATCCGCGAAGCGAGTCCCGCTGCGTTGACGTTTTCCTGCGCCAGGGCGATTTGCTCAGGCAGATCCAGCAAGGTTACCGCGACGTTTTCGTCATATTTGCAGCAGCTTATTGCCCACTTACCGGTATTTCCGCCTATATCGTACAGACTTGCCGGCTGGCTGGCGAATATATGCGGTAACGCTGCATTAAACGCCGCATCGGAATAGTAATGGTCAAAAGCAAACCAACTTTCCCGCGCCGGGTTCGGTAATTGCGATAATGCCGGGTAAATGGTCGGCCATTCGCCAAACACGCGCAGCCCTGCGGGTTTTCCCTGTTTTAGCGCCTCGTCAAGGAAATAGAGTCCCTGGTAACAAACATCCTGCGAAAAATCCATATTCACACGCGTCATTGTATCATGGAGCAGGAAGTGTCCGACTTTGGCAAGATAAAAACGATCTGCACTGCGCGTGATAATTCGTCCACTGAGCGCCATGTCGAGTAATACACTCGCGGCATATTCATCGGCTTCACTCCCGAGCACAATTTCATCCAGGGTTGCGCCCTGATTTCCTTGCTTATCGAGAAAATCCAGCAGCCCAAACTTACGCAGACAAACTGCCGTCTGGAATAGCATCGGGGCGAAAGCAATACGCTGCGCTTCCGCTATTGCTTCGAGCGCGCTGAACGGATCCTGTTCATACATGGCGTGTACAACCTTATTAAATGCATCAGGATTATCGGACCGTTACCGGCCCGACTTTAGACAGGATGGCAATTAAAGCGCGGCGCCTGAAGCCAAATTCTGCTGAATTTGTTTATCGAGGGTGTTCACCCAGGCGTTGTATTTTTTATGGATTCGACCATCAGACGCTTTCAGGTTCAGGCTGTTTGCGTAGTTGATGGAGTAACTGTCTGCGGCGTAAGTAATACGAATTTCGGCAACGTGGCCGCGGTTATCCAGACGACCCGTGATAACGCCAGGACCGGCATCGTTCATTACCCACTGACGTTGTTGACCCGCTTTCAGAATGGCGGCGCGCACCTGTGACTGAGTGTGACCTGCGCTGACCGGGGCGTCGATATTTTGCACAATAGCGGTACGCGCACAACCTGCCAGTGCTCCGGCTACGGCAATCACCGCCAGGAATTTAACAATCTTCTTCATGAGAACTCCGTATCAAATAATTTAAGATTGAAGACACACTTACTTTCTGGAATTAATCCAACGTCATGATGAAAATGGGAAATTCTGCCAATAAAAACGGTGCAGATTGCCATTTTTGTTTGCGAATATTGGGTGTTTTTAAAGTGAGTGATACTGCTGCCCGGCTTTTTATAAGCATATTGCCGCATTTTGCGGAGTAAGCCTGAGTGGGCGGATAATAAAATATCATTGTGTACAGTGCAACCATGATGATAAGGCGATAACGGTGGTTATATATCACTAATCGTATGCATTACAGTCTGTTAGACTGATTCTGAAGGGCGTAATTATTCAGGTTATAGACGTGTTATATTTATAAAGTTCGCTTAAGGCAAATTTCAGGCGGTTTTAGCACTGTCATTTTTATCGTAAAAACGCCTGCAATAAAGCAGGCGCAATTATTTTCTTCACTCTAACGTTAATAAGATAAATATAAAACTACCCTCGTTGGTAGGTCATTTATCCTGGCAACCGGCTTTTGGGGCGGCCTGGTCCGAGTAAAATAGCCAGCTTGCTCCCCCCGGTGGTGGTCTCCATCCAGATTTTACATACGCTGGTGAGGGGAACCGACAACAGCATACCCACCGGGCCGAGCAACCAGCCCCAGATTAATAAGGATAAAAATACCACCAGCGTCGACATGCCGAGACGGTGGCCCATCATACGGGGCTCCAGAATATTGCCGATGATCATATGCACCACCAGAAAGAGCGCACCCACCAGCAGGCATTCATAAAGTCCGTTAAACAGTAACGCCTGGAGCATCGGCGGAATGGCGGAGATCACGGAACCAATATTGGGAACATAGTTGAGCAAAAACGCCAGTACCCCCCACATCAGGGCGAATTGCACATCCAGCAGCACCAAACCCAGCCAGACAATGACGCCGGTCCATAAACTGAGCAAGGTTTTCAGCGCCAGATAGTGCGACACACCTTTTAGCGCACGGTGCAACCCGGCAATGTGGATCTGCGGGTTACGCAGCGCGAAACGCAGTTTATAAGGCACGTGGCGGACTTCAAACAGCATAAATACGACGGTCATCACCAGCAGGAGGATGCTGGCCATGGCGTTGGAGAGTTGGGTCATCATCGTGGTGGCAAAGGTCATCACTCGCTCGGAGTCCATCCGTTGCAGCATGCGTTCCGGCGACATATGCAGGTTGAGGAACGGCACCATTTGCTGCAGGTCGAGGAATTTGCGCGTAAATTCGCGGTTGTATTTTGGCAACAGGGTCATAAAGTCGTTTATCGACGCGGCCAGCACACCAACCAGCGCAGTAAGGACGATCAGCATAACCAGCACGACGATGGCGATGGCGACCGGGCGCGACAGTTTCCGGCGGATAAACCAGCTGACTAACGGGTTGAGTACGATGGCGAAAAAGAGCGCCAGTAAGAGTTGCACAATAATATCGGCGGCAGCGTGGATACCGGCGAGGATCACCACCAGTGCAGCCAGTTTTAAGAGAATGTGTAAACCCGCCTGATCAGGCTGAGGATGTGTCATGTGTACGTCCTTATGTCATTTTGCCTGTTCAAGTGTAGTGCCTCGTAAGCCCTTCGCCTGACGACGATATTCTTAAAGTGGATGCTGATTTCTGTGCGCTGACGTGGTAATAGTGAAACACTGTTGTAAATATCTGGGTTTAACTCTCATGCCTGAAAACGCCGCCGAATCGGCGCTTAGCGGATGGCGTCTTAATCTGCGGATTTTGTCCGTCGTTATTTTTAACTTCGCAAGCTACCTCACTATCGGCCTGCCGCTGGCCGTGCTGCCTGGCTATGTCCATGATGTAATGGGATATAGCGCCTTCTGGGCCGGGCTGGTCATCAGTTTGCAATACTTCGCTACGCTGCTTAGCCGACCGCATGCCGGGCGTTATGCCGATGCGCTGGGGCCGAAAAAGGTGGTGGTATTTGGCCTGTGCGGCGCGTTTCTTAGCGGCCTGAGCTACATGCTGGCGGGAATGGGCGGCCATGCCGGTACCCTTAGCCTGGTGTTGCTGTGCCTCGGGCGTGTCATTTTAGGGATTGGTCAGAGCTTTGCCGGAACCGGAGCCACTTTGTGGGGTGTCGGCGTGGTCGGTTCCATACATATTGGTCGCGTTATTTCGTGGAATGGCATTGCGACGTATGGCGCGATGGCGCTTGGCGCGCCGCTTGGGGTGCTCTGTTATCACTACGGTGGTTTAGAAGGGCTGTCGCTCACGATCATGGGGGTGGCGCTGTTGGCGATTCTGCTGGCGCTGCCGCGCCCGGCAGTGAAAGCCAGTAAAGGTAAACCGCTGCCGTTTCGTGCCGTATTGGGTCGCGTGTGGGTGTATGGCCTGGCACTGGCGCTGGGTTCCGCGGGCTTCGGTGTTATCGCCACCTTTATTACCCTTTACTACGATGCTCAGGGCTGGGAGGGCGCGGCCTTCGCTCTGACGCTGTTCAGTATGGCGTTCGTGGGGACGCGGCTGCTGTTTCCGAACGGCATTAACCGCTTTGGCGGGTTGAATGTGGCGATGATCTGCTTTGCGGTGGAAACCCTCGGCCTGGTGCTGGTAGGGCTGGCGGCGGATCCGTGGATGGCGAAACTCGGCGTTTTCCTTGCCGGCGCGGGTTTTTCGCTGGTTTTCCCTGCGCTTGGCGTGGTGGCGGTGAAAGCCGTACCGCAGCATAACCAGGGTTCTGCGCTGGCAACTTATACGGTGTTTATGGATTTGTCGCTCGGCATTACCGGGCCGCTGGCAGGGCTGTTGATGGCCTGGTCCGGGGTCTCGATGATTTATCTGGCGGCGGCGGGACTGGTGGCGATAGCGCTACTGCTGGCGTGGCGATTGAAGCACAGGCCGTTGGGTGGGGGTGAATAAGGGCAGCACCTGGATGCTCAAATCTTGTTCTAACCCGTAAGGAAGACTATAGTCTTCCTTACGGGTGCAAGATGAGAGCAAGGAAGCTATGGGTATCTACCTGACAATGGAGTTTGACCAGGAGCGCAGAAGGGTGCGTATCAGTGATAAAACGTTATGTAAAACAGCCGCTGCCATTATTGCCGGGCTTCATGGCGACAGGCTTGGTAAGTTTACTTATAAAAAGCGCATTGCTTTACCTGCTGTGAGTTCTCGTGATGGCGCTCGCGCAATTGTCTTTTTTCACGAAGGCGACAATCTTTTTTTCTTTGACATGTATGTGAAAAGTGAACTCTCAAAGAAGAAGGGAAAAGAACTTGAAGACGATGAGATCGATGCTTATTGCGCTGTCGCGAAGGATTTTATGGTTATGCCCGAAGAGACGCTGGCGCGTCTGTTAAAAAGCGACGATTTAATTGAGGTGAAATGTCATGAGTGACCATCTGAAACGCATTCAGGCTATGGCAAAACGCTACAACAAACTGGGCGTGGTACAGGATGAAACGGTCGCCAGCATTAATGAAGCGATAGAGGCGCGCAATATTCCTGAAGTGCGTCCAATGACGGGTATGCAAATTAAACAAGTCCGCACGCACTGGAAAATGTCACAGGCGGCGCTGGCACGCACCGTTGGCATGTCGGTTGAAAGTGTGTCGAAGTGGGAGCGCAACGAAAGCAAACCCAATAATGCGGCATTACGTATTCTCAATACCATTGAAGATAAAGGACCGGCTATTTTCCTCAGTTAAGGCTGATGATAGTCACCCTCTGGCAATAAAAAAGGAACCCGAAGGTTCCTTTTTTCATTCCGGCGCGGTGTTAATTCACCACGATGGTATTGATAATGTTTTCTGCTGCGGTTTGCGCTTGCTGTTGGTTGTCCGCTGGCAGCGTCACCTGCAGGGTCAGCAGTTTATTATCTACCTTACCCAGTACCACAGAAGACCATGCAGTCTGGCCTTTGGCGGAGATAATGCTGTCGAGCTGTTGCAGGGTCTGGCCTTTCAGCTCAATGGATTTGTTGGTTACCACTTGCAGTTGCGGGTCACGGCTGCGCTGCTGATCTTCCAGGCGTTTCGCCAGTGCGGCGAGATCTTCCTGGGTGTTGTCGCCGACAATCACAATCACTGCTTTCTGGCCGGTAGCGTCGGAATAAACGTGCATATTGTTAGCCTGAGTACCCAGTTTGCCGCTCTGATCGGTCATATCTGCCGGAAGCGAGAAGCTGAGTTTGCCGTCGAGCAGCGTGACGGGCTGGCCGTTGGCGTTGCTTTCAGCAGCAGTACCCTGAGCAGGCTTTTTGCTGTCGCTGTTATCACAGGCCGCCAGCCCCATTACCAGCAGGCCAATACCGACATATTTCACCAGATTGCGCATTGACTTCATCCTTTCAATAAACAGCCATAACGGCTCATCAGTGCATCTTATCATAACTGATAAGCCGTACCTTTAGCTGGCCTGTAATGCGGGAATTTCAGATTTGTCTGCCAGCCTTTTCAGCAACATATTCAAAAGCACACCGTACATCGGCAGGAAGAAAGCGATGCTGATAATCACCTTAAAGCCGTAGTCCACCAGCGCGATTTCCATCCAGTGCTGCGCCATAAATGCATCCGGGCTGTGCCAGAAGGCAATAAAGAAGAACGCAACGGTGTCGCTGGCGTTGCCAAAAACGGTTGATGCCGCAGGCGCCAGCCACCAGCGACGGTTCTGACGCAGGCGGTTAAACACGTGTACATCAAGAATCTGCCCCAGCGCATAGGCCATAAAACTGGCGGTGGCGATACGTGCCACGAACAGATTGAAGTGGGCGAGTGCGCCAAAGCCCTGCCAGGAACCCATATAGAACAGGGAGGAGATCACATACGAAGCCAGCAGTGCCGGAACCATCACCGCGAAGATAATCCGCCGGGCGAGGGGCGCGCCGAAAATGCGTACGGTTAAATCCGTCGCCAGGAAGATAAACGGGAAGCTGAATGCGCCCCAGGTGGTGTGGAAACCAAAAATGGCGACCGGCAACTGGACCAGATAGTTACTGGAGATGATCACCAGCAGGTGAAAAAGCGAAAGCCAGAACAGCGCCTTCATGCGCTGCGAGTGCGAAAATTGCGTCATATTGTGACCTTTTTGGTAAATGGGGTGAGGGAACCCAGTACTTTTTATGCTCTGTTAAACAGAGCCGCCGCATGATACTGCAATCATCACCGGATGCAATGGCTATTTTTAACGCAATCGTTAACCTTGCTTGCGTCACAAAAAAGGCAGCGTAAACTAATGCGGTTTTTTCCGTTGTGAGATGAAAATGACCGATCCGTTTACCACTGCCGACCATACGCTGGACGCTCAGGGCCTGCGCTGTCCGGAGCCGGTAATGATGGTGCGCAAAACCGTACGCAACATGCAGGTTGGCGAAACATTACTGATTATTGCCGACGATCCGGCAACCACCCGCGATATTCCCGGCTTTTGCCGTTTTATGGAACATGAGCTGGTCGCCGGGCAAACCGAGACGCTGCCGTACCGCTATGTAGTGCGTAAAAGCCACTAATCTTTGCGGCGCAACAGGCGCAGGGCGTTGGCGGTCACCAGCACCGTCGCGCCCGTATCCGCCAGCACCGCCAGCCACAATCCCGTTATTCCCAGCAGCGTTGTCACCAGGAATATGGCCTTCAGTCCCAGCGCCATGGCGATGTTCTGCCGGATATTGCTGTGTGTGGCGCGGGCCAGGCGGATCATCTGACCCAGACCGGTCAACCGGTTATGGGTTAATGCTGCATCGGCGGTTTCCAGTGCGACGTCTGTACCGCTGCCCATCGCAATGCCAATGGTGGCGGCTTTCATTGCCGGGGCGTCGTTAATGCCATCACCCACCATCGCCAGCGGCGCATGCTGGTTTAATGCCTGTACGGCACTGACTTTATCTTCTGGCAGCAACCCGGCGCGGAAATCCAGTCCCAGTTCCCCGGCAATCGCCGCGGCTGCACGCGGGTTATCGCCGGTGAGGATCACGCCTTGTACCCCTAACGCATGGAGCGCGGCTACTGCTTCTTTGGCGTCTTCACGCAACGTATCCTGCAACGCCAGCGTCCCCATCACTTCTTCGTCACGCTGTACCACAACCACCGTCTGACCGTGGCTTTCCTGGTTGTTAATCTGTGCCAGTAATGCGCTGTCCAGCATGCCTGCGGCAAGTTTATCCGGCGCGCTGATGCGGATGACGCGCCCGTTGACTTCGGCCTCAATGCCTTTCCCGGCCAGGGCGCGCTGCGCCTGCGCATCGGGAATGGCGAGCTGGCGACGTTGAGCCTCCTGCACGATGGCCTGCGCCAGCGGGTGGGTGGAGCCTTGTTCAACGGCGGCGCTCAGTGTTAACAGTTCCTCTTCGCTGCACCCGCTCAGCGGGTTTAACGCGGCGACCTGCGGTTTCCCGATGGTCAGCGTACCGGTCTTATCAAAAGCGACCTGGCGGATACTGCCCAGTTGCTCCAGCGCTGCGCCGCCTTTGATCAGCGCACCGCGCCGCGCCGCTGCTGCGAGGCCGGAAGTGATAGCTGCCGGGGTGGAGATCACCAGCGCGCAGGGGCAGCCAATCAGCAACAGCGCCAGACTTTTGTAGATCCACTCCAGCCATGGCGCGGAAAACAGCAGCGGAGGCAGGAGGGCGACCAGCAATGCCACCGCCATGATCGCCGGCGTGTAGATGCGACTAAAACGATCGATAAAGCGTTCAATCGGCGCGCGGCGCTCTTCCGCTTCTTCAATCAATTTCAGGATGCGGTCGATGGCGCTTTCGCCCGGTCGGGAAACCACTTCCAGCGTGACCAGCCGATCAACGCTGGTCGCCCCGGCAGGAACCGCCTCGCCGCTGGCGCGTTCAACCGGTACGGATTCGCCGGTGAGCGCGCTTTCATCAAAACTGGCGAATGAAGACAGCAGACGACCATCCGCCGGTAAACGCCCACCGGCCGGGACTTCAATCGTGTCACCGGGTTGCAGTTCGCTGGCTGCCACCGTCTGACGGTCACCGTTGCGCAGGCGGGTGGCGGTGTCCGGTTTCAGCGCCATCAATGCGCTGACACCTCGGCGCGCGCGGCTGGCAGCCCAGCCTTCAAGGCGTTCGCCAATTAAAAACAGCATCAGCACCATGGCGGCTTCAGCCGTGGCACCAATAAACAACGCACCGATGGCGGCGACGCTCATTAACGTTTCGATGGCGAACCAGGAGCCGCTCTTCATCAACCGCAGTGCCTGGCGGGCGATAGGCCACAGACCGACAAGCGTGGTGGCGATAAACGCCGCCTGACCGAACGGATGGTTGAACTGCTCCAGCGACCAACTGATTGCCATCATGACGACCAGCAGGATCAACGGCAGGTTTTCACGCAGACGAGAAGGGGCAACTTCCGGCGCGCTGTGTTCGCCTCGCAACTGATAACCCGCTTGCTGTACTGCCTGTTCGACCTGTGTACGCACATCGCGGTTAGCCACGACGGTGAGTTTTTCTGTGGCGAAAGCAACCTGCACCAGGCCAATGCCCTCAAGCTGGCGTACGGCGTTTTCCACTTTACGGGCACAGGCGGCGCAATCCATGCCGGAGACCTGCCAGCTATAACGCTCGCCTTCGGCACTAACCGGGGCAGCAACGCTGTTTTCACAGGTTTCGTCGGCGCAGCACGGTTGCGGTTTTTCCGGCATCGGGCGGAGTTTGACCGCTGCGAACTGCGGGGCTTTTTTCTGTTCAGGCTGCGGTGTGGGGGTGGGCATTGCATCCTCCGGTTAATGATAATTTTCTCATTAACCGGAGTATGCACTCTGGAGTCGACTCCAGAGTCAAGCTTTTTAAATATACAGAGAACGAACGATCAGAAAATGCCCGGCGAAGTAGCAAGCGGACGCAATCGCGTTATCGGCGCTAAAGCGCTTACGGTAGTGGCTGCCCAGCCAGACCACATTGCCGAGCAGTAGCAGCGCGGCACCGACAAACGCAGACAGCGCAGGGCTTGTCGGACGGAAGAACCACAGTTCGCCCGCCAGCCAGACCATCACCAGCGTCATGGCAATAAAGGTGAGCACCGGCAGGCGCAGCTCTTCCAGCCGCGTCCAGATCACTGCCACCAGCAGCGCGCCAATCACCAGCAACGCCAGCGGCAATGGCCAGAAGAAGGAGAGCGTCATTTGGCTGGCGAAGTAGATGGTATAGAGCAGATGCGCAAGGAAAAATGCCCCAATGGCGTAGAGCATTTTTTGCCGCGGCAGAAGCGTCAGCGCATCCCCGACCAGGGAAGCGCACAGACCCGCCAGCACAAGGTAGCTGATGGCATCGAACATCGGGGCTTGCCAGGCCAGCAGCAGCAGGAGAAGTAAGGTAACGGGTTTGAAAACCCAACGCTGCCAGGCCGGACCGCGATAGGAGGCGTCGACATACAACCAGGCGGATAAACAGACAGCAATAAATGACCACAGCATAATTAAGTCCCTGTATCTTTTAGTGTTGCGTGAATCTCTCTTACTCAGTGTAGTGGCGGGGAAAGGGGGATGACAATGCTGACTCCCCCACTATGGGCGTAATTCCGCTTTTTCTGACCGGTTTATTTCTTTGCTTTGAGCCTTTCTTGCCAGATCAACAGCTCAAAAACGCCGAACAGGAAGATACGGATCTGTTCTGCTTTGCTCATCTGCGGACCGTCTTTCGGCAGCGCGCTTTTCAGCATGGTAGCCTGCAACGCGTGCATAAACACGGTGAATACCAGCGCGACGTTGACAAAAATATTCAGCGGGCGCGGAAAGGGTTTAATTAAGTTCCAGAGCAAAAAGGCCCAGATGCACAGCATCAACAGACGGCCCAGATTAATCAGCAACGGCATGCTTCTCTCCTTGTGCTGCGCGGTGATAGAGACGGTAAGCCACCTGACCCGCGACTTTTTCCCGATGCAGTTGCCAGTGCGCAGGCACCGGCGGCTGCCCATTTTCCACTTCGCTTTCTATATAGATTAACGCTTCATTGGCGAGCCAACCGTTGTTTTCCAGCAAACGCAACGTCTCTTCCAGCATGCCTTTGCGAAAGGGCGGATCGATAAACACAATATTGTGCGGCGTGCCCGGCGCGGCTAAAAAAGTCAGCGTGTTGGTGTTGACCACTTTGGCGTTGCTGGCTTTGAGCGTGGCCAGATTTTGCTGCAGTTGCCCGGCGACGCTGCGCTCCATTTCCAGCAAGGTGGCGCTGGCCGCATAGCGCGACAGCGCCTCGAGCCCCAGCGCGCCGCTACCGGCGAAGCAGTCGAGACAGTGGGCGTCTACCATTGATGGCGCCAGCCAGTTGAACAATGTTTCACGCACGCGGTCGGTAGTCGGGCGCAGTCCGGGACTGTCGGGTACCGGAAGTTTACGGCCTCGCCACTGCCCGCCGATAATGCGTATCTGGCCGCTGGCGGCACGGTTGGGTTTCTTCATGGTTTTCGCTTTGCTCATCATTTCGGCCTGCTATTCTAGCGGTCCAGAGAAGGACGTTAAACCCTAATCCTCAGGTCGTGATGCGAGTTCAGGAAAGTGGTAGACTATCCGACTAATTAACAAATGTTTTCAGTCCTGGTCGTGCAGACGGGCTGCGCCATGAATCAATCGCGAGGAGTGTGGTCGCCAATGGCAAATGAGAAGAAACGTGGCTTTTTTTCCTGGCTGGGCTTTGGACAGAAAGAACAGGCCGATGAGGCGCAAACCGAACAGCAGCCTGTCACCGAGCAGCCGGTTGAAGAGACGCCGGTGGTTGAGCCTGCCGACAGTGAAAAATTCGCCGAAGAGGTGGTGGCGGTAAGCGAAACGCTCAGCCACGAAGCACCGTCGCCGGAACCGGTCGCGGAAGAGACGCGCGCGCAGGTTAAACACGAAGAACTGCCGCTGCCGGAAGAAGTGGTTGAGCAGGAGATCGGGGCTGAAGAGTGGCTGTCGGAAACCGAACAACAGGCGGAAGCGCACGTTGATGCTGAAGACGACGCGCCGCTGAGCGACGAAGAGCTGGAAACCCAGGCGCTGGCGGCGCAGGCGGCTGAAGAAGCGGTTGTGGTGGTGCCGGTGGACGAGACGGTAATTGAACAGGAGAAACCGACGAAAGAGGGTTTCTTTGCGCGTCTTAAACGCAGCCTTCTGAAAACAAAAGAAAATCTCGGATCCGGATTTATCAGTCTGTTCCGCGGGAAAAAGATCGACGATGATCTGTTTGAAGAGCTGGAAGAGCAACTGCTGATTGCGGATGTGGGCGTGGAAACCACGCGTAAAATCATCACCAATCTGACGGAAGGCGCCAGTCGCAAACAACTGCGCGACGCCGAAGCACTGTATGGTTTGCTGAAAGATGAGATGAGCGGGATCCTTGCCAAAGTGGATGAGCCGCTCAACGTAGAAGGTAAAACGCCGTTTGTTATCCTGATGGTTGGCGTGAATGGCGTGGGGAAAACCACCACCATCGGCAAACTGGCGCGTCAGTTTGAGCAACAGGGCAAATCGGTCATGCTGGCGGCGGGGGATACCTTCCGTGCGGCAGCGGTGGAGCAGCTCCAGGTGTGGGGTCAGCGCAATAACATTCCGGTGATTGCCCAACATACTGGCGCGGATTCCGCCTCGGTGATTTTTGACGCTATCCAGGCGGCGAAAGCGCGTAACGTGGATGTGCTGATTGCCGATACCGCAGGGCGTTTGCAGAACAAATCGCACCTGATGGAAGAGCTGAAGAAAATCGTCCGCGTGATGAAAAAACTGGACGAAGAGGCGCCGCACGAAGTGATGCTGACGATCGATGCCAGCACCGGGCAAAATGCCATCAGCCAGGCCAAACTGTTCCACGAAGCGGTAGGGTTAACGGGGATCACACTGACCAAACTCGACGGTACGGCCAAGGGCGGCGTGATTTTCTCGGTGGCGGATCAGTTTGGCATTCCTATCCGTTACATTGGCGTCGGCGAGCGTATTGAGGATCTGCGTCCGTTTAATGCGGGCGATTTTATAGAGGCACTTTTTGCCCGAGAGGATTAACAATGATTCGCTTTGAACACGTCAGCAAAGCCTATCTCGGTGGGAGACAAGCGCTGCAGGGGGTGACCTTTCACCTGCAGCCGGGCGAGATGGCCTTTCTGACCGGGCATTCCGGTGCGGGGAAAAGCACCCTGCTGAAGCTTATCTGTGGGATTGAGCGGCCCAGCGCCGGGAAAATCCTGTTCGGCGGCCACGATATTAGCCGTCTGAAGAACCGCGAAGTGCCGTTTTTGCGCCGCCAAATCGGCATGATTTTTCAGGATCACCATCTGTTGATGGACCGTACGGTGTTCGACAATGTGGCGATCCCGCTGATCATTGCTGGCGCCAGCGGCGATGACATTCGCCGTCGCGTCTCTGCGGCGCTGGATAAAGTCGGTCTGCTCGACAAAGCGAAAAGCTTTCCGATCCAGCTCTCCGGCGGTGAACAACAGCGCGTGGGTATTGCCCGTGCGGTGGTGAATAAGCCTGCAGTGCTGCTGGCGGATGAACCGACCGGCAACCTGGATGACGCGCTGTCGGAAGGGATCTTGCGTCTGTTCGAGGAATTTAACCGCGTTGGGGTGACAGTGTTGATGGCGACACACGATCTGGGGCTTATTTCCCGGCGTTCGTACCGCATGCTGAACCTGAGCGACGGCCATTTGCACGGAGGCCATGCGGGTGAATAAGCGTGATGCACTAAACCAGATTCGGCAGTTTGGCAGCAAGCTTGACCGTTTCCGTAAAGCCTCGGGTTCTGCCGGTGACAACAACCGCAATGCGCCGCGTCGCGGCAAAGCGGCGAACAAAGCGCCATCGCGTAAAACCAATGTGTTTAACGAGCAGGTGCGCTACGCCTGGCATGGCGCTCTGCAGGATCTGAAAAGTAAACCGCTGGCGACCTTCCTGACAGTAATGGTTATCGCCATCTCACTGACGCTGCCCAGCGTTTGCTACATGGTGTACAAAAACGTCAACCAGGCGGCCTCGCAGTACTACCCGTCTCCGCAGATCACCGTTTACTTCGACAAAGCGCTGGATGATAACGCCGCACAGCAGGTGGTGGGGCAACTACAGTCGGAGCAGGGGGTTGAAAAGGTTAACTATCTCTCCCGCGAGGATGCGCTTGGCGAGTTCCGCAACTGGTCTGGTTTCGGCGGTGCGCTGGATATGCTGGAAGAGAATCCATTGCCTGCGGTGGCGGTCGTGGTACCGAAACTGGATTTCCAGACGCCCGATTCGCTGAATACCTTGCGTGACCGCATTTCCCGTATCCACGGCATTGATGAAGTGCGCATGGACGATAGCTGGTTTGCGCGCCTGGCTTCGCTCACCGGACTGGTGGGGCGCGTGTCGGCGATGATTGGCGTATTGATGGTGGCGGCTGTCTTCCTGGTGATTGGCAACAGCGTGCGGCTGAGTATTTTCGCCCGCCGTGACACCATTAACGTGCAGAAACTGATTGGCGCAACGGATGGCTTTATTTTGCGCCCGTTCCTGTATGGTGGCGCGCTGCTCGGCTTCTCCGGCGCATTCTTGTCGCTGATCCTGTCGGAAATCCTGGTGATGCGTTTGTCATCGGCGGTGACCGAAGTGGCGAAGGTGTTTGGCACCCAGTTTGAATTGAGCGGTTTGTCGTTTGATGAGTGCCTGCTGTTGCTGCTGGTGTGCTCTATGATTGGCTGGGTTGCGGCCTGGCTGGCGACAGTGCAACATTTACGTCACTTTACTCCGGATTAAAAAATTTTTGGTATACTCCTTCCCTGCAATGCAGAATTCCGTTGCCGGGAAGGATACGGATTCGTTTGACCTTCCCTGCCGCGGTTTTTCATCCGGATGTCACAATTTGTGCGTAATTTATTCACAACCCTACAGGGAACTTGTGGATAAAATCACTGTCTGATAAAACTGTGAATGCTATTCTCGTTGCTCAAAAACGCTGGCATGTTTGTTGCCTGATGGGGACAGACCGCCGCCAGTTGAAAGTGAATTGAGAGGATTTGAATGACCAAAGAAATGCAAACTTTAGCTTTAGCCCCTGTTGGTAACCTGGAGTCGTATATCCGGGCCGCTAACGCATGGCCGATGTTGACGGCTGATGAAGAACGGGCACTGGCTGAAAAGCTGCATTACCAGGGCGATCTGGAAGCAGCGAAAAAGCTGATTCTGTCTCACCTGCGCTTTGTTGTTCATATTGCTCGTAACTACTCGGGCTATGGTCTGCCGCAGGCGGATCTGATCCAGGAAGGGAATATCGGCCTGATGAAAGCCGTGCGCCGTTTCAACCCGGAAGTGGGTGTGCGCCTGGTCTCCTTCGCCGTACACTGGATTAAAGCTGAGATCCACGAGTACGTATTGCGCAACTGGCGTATCGTGAAGGTCGCCACCACAAAAGCACAGCGTAAGCTGTTCTTTAACCTGCGTAAAACCAAGCAGCGTCTGGGCTGGTTTAACCAGGATGAAGTGGAAATGGTTGCCCGCGAGCTGGGCGTAACCAGCAAAGACGTGCGTGAAATGGAATCGCGTATGGCCGCCCAGGACATGACCTTTGATATGTCTCCTGACGACGATGCGCAAGACGGTCAGCCGATGGCGCCGGTGCTTTATCTGCAGGATAAATCTTCTAACTTTGCCGACGGCATTGAAGACGATAACTGGGAAGAGCAGGCCGCCAACAAGCTGATCGATGCCATGCAGGGGCTGGACGAACGTAGCCAGCAGATCATTCGCGCCCGCTGGCTGGACGAAGAGAACAAGTCCACGCTGCAGGAGCTGGCCGACCGTTATGGCGTGTCCGCCGAGCGTGTGCGTCAGTTGGAAAAGAACGCGATGAAAAAACTGCGCGCCGCTATCGAAGCGTAAGCGAATTGCAGTGAAACAAGCCGGGACGGCGTCAGCTCTCCCGGCTTTTTGTTGCCTGATTTCCCCCGCCGTCACCGTCATCCCATGTTGCCTCGCTGTTTCGTCCCGTTATTCTCCCCCTTCTTGTTTCTGTCACATCGCAACATAAGAGCTGTCCTGTCGGAGTCCCATCGCTTGCGCGAAACTGAGTGAAATATCGCATTGCTAAAGGCGCTATATACTTTGTAAGCGGGCATACACAGACAGGGGACATCAAGGTGAAAAATAACGAATTACATCAGCGCCGTTTACAGGCGACGCCGCGTGGGATTGGAGTGATGTGCGGGTTTTACGCTGAAAAAGCGGAGAACGCCACGCTGTGGGATGTGGAAGGCAATGAAGTGATCGATTTTGCCGCCGGCATTGCGGTGCTGAATACCGGGCATCGTCATCCGAAAGTGATGGCGGCGGTGGAAAAACAGCTACAGGCATTTACACATACTGCCTACCAAATCGTACCTTACGAAAGCTATGTGTCGCTGGCGGAGCGCATTAATGCACGCGTGCCGGTCACTGGCCCGGCCAAAACAGCGTTCTTTTCAACGGGTGCGGAAGCGGTAGAAAACGCGGTGAAAATCGCCCGTGCTTATACCCGACGCCCGGGTGTTATCACCTTTGGCGGCGGTTTCCATGGACGAACCTTTATGACCATGGCCCTGACTGGCAAAGTCGCCCCTTATAAAATCGGCTTTGGCCCGTTCCCGGGTTCGATTTACCACGCCCAGTATCCAAATGCCTTGCACGGGGTGAGCACGGACGATGCGCTGAAAAGTCTCGAACGCATTTTTAAAGCTGATATCGCACCGGATCAGGTCGCCGCTATCCTGCTGGAACCGGTACAGGGCGAAGGGGGCTTTAATGTCGCGCCAGCGGACTTTATGCAAGCGCTGCGTAAGCTGTGCGACAGCCACGGTATTTTACTGATTGTCGATGAAGTGCAGAGCGGCTTTGCCCGTACCGGCAAACTCTTTGCCTCGGAGTATTACGACGTTAAGCCTGACCTGATCACCATGGCGAAGAGTCTGGCGGGCGGTTTGCCACTGTCGGCGGTTGCTGGCCGTGCGGAGGTCATGGACGCTCCTGCGCCGGGCGGGCTGGGCGGCACTTATGCGGGTAACCCATTGGCGGTGGCGGCAGCGCATGCGGTGCTGGATGTTATCGACGAAGAAGATTTGTGCGAACGCGCTAATCACCTGGGTAAACATCTGGTGGAAGTGTTGAACAACGCCAAAGCGCAGTGCCCGTATATCGCAGAGATTCGTGCGCAGGGTTCGATGGTGGCGGTGGAGTTTAACGACCCGAACACAGGCGCACCGTCAGCGGAATTTACGAAACAGGTGCAGGATAAGGCGCTGGCGGCGGGGTTGTTGTTGCTGACCTGCGGCGTTTACGGCAACGTGATCCGTTTCCTCTACCCATTGACCATTCCGGAAGTCCAGTTCCGTAAAGCGCTGGACATTCTCCATCAGTCGCTGACGCACTAATTATTCAGCCGCCTTATGGGCGGCTTTTCCACACACTGTCATCACGCTGTCGCACAACCTTCAAAATTGTTATTCCATATTCTGAAAATTGGGGTATGTTTTAGCAGAGTATGCTGCTAATGCACGGGCAGAATCGCTAATAACTACTATCATATTCTTTGCTTATGTGTGTAAGCAAAATAATGTGTCAAACAACAACATCACAACAAATAGCAATCACCATAACAATGGGGAATCTCAGGATGAAAATGAAGGGCAAAGCGTTACTGGCGGGATGTATTGCGTTAGCAATGAGCAACGTGGCATTCGCCAAAGATATTAAAGTTGCCGTTGTGGGTGCAATGTCCGGTCCGGTTGCGCAGTACGGTGACCAGGAATTTACCGGCGCTGAGCAGGCAATTGCCGATATCAACGCGAAGGGTGGGATCAAGGGCGACAAACTGGTTGCGGTGAAATATGACGATGCCTGCGACCCGAAACAAGCGGTTGCGGTTGCCAACAAAGTGGTTAACGACGGGATCAAATACGTTATCGGTCACCTGTGCTCCTCCTCCACTCAGCCTGCGTCGGACATCTACGAAGACGAAGGTATTCTGATGATCACGCCTGCGGCTACTGCGCCAGAGCTGACCGCCCGTGGTTACAAACTGACACTGCGCACTACCGGCCTGGACTCCGATCAGGGGCCGACCGCAGCGAAATACATTCTGCAGAGCGTGAAGCCGCAGCGTATCGCAGTGATTCATGACAAACAGCAATATGGCGAAGGTCTGGCGCGTGCTGTGCAGGACGGGCTGAAAAAAGGCGGCGCGAACGTGGTGTTCTTTGATGGTATCACCGCGGGTGAGAAAGACTTCTCTACGCTGGTGGCGCGTCTCAAGAAAGAAAATATCGATTTCGTCTACTACGGCGGTTATCACCCGGAAATGGGGCAGATTCTGCGTCAGGCACGTGCAGCCGGTCTGAAAACCAAATTCATGGGCCCGGAAGGTGTCGCTAACGTTTCCCTGTCTAACATTGCAGGCGACTCTGCGGAAGGCATGTTGGTGACCAAGCCGAAGAACTACGATCAGATCCCGGCGAACAAACCGATTGTTGACGCTATCAAAGGCAAGAAACAGGATCCGAGTGGTGCGTTCGTATGGACGACCTATGCGGCGCTGCAGTCGCTGGCTGCTGGCCTGAATCAGTCTGCCGATCCGGCGGCTATCGCGACCTGGCTGAAAGGGCACTCAGTGGATACCGTTATGGGGCCGCTGTCCTGGGATGAGAAGGGCGATCTGAAAGGTTTTGAGTTCGGTGTCTTCACCTGGCATGCCAACGGCACGGCAACCGACGCGAAATAAGCCCGAACTGACCGCAGCCTTTTGCGCCGCAGGCGCACTGGCTGCGTTCGCTTACCCCGGTGACTTGTCTGTGCAGGTGTTTGGGGGGAGCAAACAGTCTGCCTGAGACGCGACATTCCCGGACAGGGCGTTCTTCTAAGCCGGATGGAGATCTTCCCATCCGGCTTTTTTACCGTTTTTCCCAGCCATTTTCCTGTGCGGCGAAGCCCAGCGTTTGGGTGAAGGCGGCCATCACGGCTCTGTCTTCCACACCGATGTCCACTATCCACCAGCTGGTTATCGCCGGGTTATCGCGCATCACTTCTTCCACCAGATATTGCCCGATACCGCGACGGCGAGTGATATCGCGCACGCGAAGCGAATCCAGCGCGCCTTCGGTACCGCGTAAGGTCACGCGAACAGCAGCCAGCAATCTGTCATTAAACCGCGCTGCATAGATGCGGTGCGTGTCGTCCACGTCGAGTGACGCGGGGGAGTATTCCGGCCAGACTTTAGCTAAATCAATATGATCCTGCTCGGTAAAGTTCACCAGTCGGATGATAGTCAATTTCATGTACAGCTTGTCCAAAATGCAAAAGATAGTGTGAGTGTAAACAATTTCGTTTGGTCGGGTCTGTTAGTTTTTTATTTTTCGTCCAACAGGCGAATAATTTTGCCGCAGCCTTCGGGATAGCGTGAAACATTGGAGATCGAAAAACAGGCAGGATTTTAACCTAATCAGTAGTGATTTATTCCGCTCTTTGTACCATTATTTTATGCTGAAGCCTGGCCTTTTTTTGTTTATCTCCGATCAAATACAGAATATTATCTCTGCTTAATCGCCTGAAAAATAGAGGATTTAGTCTGGTTTTTGCCAAAAGACTGCGCTAAACCATTAAAGGCACTGGTAAAAATAGCGTTGTACATTAAAAGTACAGAATGCTTTTTAACCATAAAAAAACAAAATATTTACACAACATCACGACGAGTGGGGATTTAAAAGAATGAGAAGGAACGCGAAGACAGCGATCGCGGGGATGGTTGCACTTGCGATGTCTCACGCGGCCATGGCGGCAGAGATTAAAGTCGCGGTTGTAGGTGCGATGTCCGGTCCTGTTGCGCAGTGGGGCGACATGGAGTTTAACGGCGCGCGTCAGGCAATCCACGACATCAACGCCAAAGGCGGGATCAAAGGCGACAAACTGGTCGCGATGGAATATGACGATGCCTGTGACCCGAAACAAGCAGTTGCTGTCGCTAACAAAATCGTTAACGACGGTGTGAAATATGTGATTGGCCACCTCTGCTCCTCATCAACGCAGCCTGCTTCCGATATTTATGAAGACGAAGGCATTCTGATGATCACGCCTGGCGCGACCAACCCGGAACTGACTCAGCGCGGCTATCAGCACATTATGCGTACCGCCGGGCTGGACTCCTCGCAAGGGCCGACTGCCGCAAAATACATCCTGAATACGGTGAAGCCGCAGCGCATCGCCATCATCCATGATAAACAGCAGTACGGCGAAGGCCTCGCACGCTCCGTTCAGGATGGGCTGAAAGCGGGCGGTGCAAATGTGGTGTTCTTCGACGGTATTACTGCCGGTGAAAAAGATTTTTCTGCGCTGGTTGCACGTCTGAAAAAAGAAAATATCGACTTTGTCTACTACGGTGGTTACTACCCGGAGATGGGGCAGATGCTGCGTCAGGCACGTGCTAACGGCCTGAAAACCCGGTTTATGGGGCCGGAAGGCGTGGGCAACGCGTCGCTGTCCAATATCGCGGGAGATGCAGCGGAAGGCATGCTGGTTACCATGCCGAAACGCTATGACCAGGATCCTGCGAATCAGGGCATCGTCGAGGCGCTGAAAGCAGAGAAAAAAGATCCGAGCGGTCCGTATGTGTGGATTACCTATGCCGCCGTACAGTCGCTGGCGACCGCGCTTGAGCGGAGCAGCAGCGCCGAGCCGCTGGCGCTGATTAAAGATTTAAAAGCCAACGGGGCTAAAACCGTTATTGGGCCGCTGAACTGGGATGAAAAAGGCGATCTGAAGGGATTTGATTTTGGCGTTTTCCAATGGCACGCCGATGGTTCGTCGTCCGTGGCGAAATAACTGTCATCCCTCTCTCCGGGCGCAACGTCCGGAGAGATTTAAGAAGGTTATGTTATGTCCGAGCAGTTTCTCTACTTCTTGCAGCAGATGTTTAACGGCGTCACGCTGGGAAGCACCTATGCATTGATCGCCATTGGTTACACCATGGTTTACGGCATTATCGGCATGATCAACTTCGCCCACGGCGAGGTGTACATGATCGGTAGCTATGTCTCTTTTATGATTATCGCTGCACTGATGATGATGGGCATCGACTCCAGTTGGTTGCTGGTGGCGGCCGGTTTCGTCGGGGCGATTGTGATAGCCAGCGCCTACGGCTGGAGCATCGAACGGGTGGCCTATCGCCCGGTGCGTAACTCCAAGCGCCTGATTGCGCTCATCTCCGCCATCGGTATGTCGATATTCCTGCAAAACTACGTCAGCCTGACCGAAGGTTCCCGTGACGTGGCGTTGCCGAGCCTGTTTAACGGCCAGTGGGTGGTCGGTCACAGTGAAAACTTCTCCGCCAGCATCACCACCATGCAGTTGGTTATCTGGATTGTGACGTTTATCTCCATGCTGGCGCTGACGCTGTTCATCCGCTATTCCCGCATGGGGCGCGCTTGCCGCGCCTGTTCGGAAGACTTAAAAATGGCAAGCCTGCTGGGCATCAATACTGACCGCGTGATTGCGCTGACCTTTGTGATTGGCGCGGCAATGGCGGCGGTGGCGGGTGTGCTGCTGGGTCAGTTCTATGGTGTTATCAACCCTTACATCGGTTTTATGGCGGGCATGAAGGCGTTTACCGCGGCGGTGCTGGGCGGTATCGGCAGTATTCCTGGCGCGATGATCGGCGGTCTGATCCTCGGTGTGGCGGAATCCCTCTCTTCGGCGTATCTGAGTACCGAATATAAAGATGTGGTGTCGTTTGCGCTGTTGATCATGGTGTTGCTGGTGATGCCGACCGGTATCCTTGGCCGCCCGGAGGTTGAAAAAGTATGAAACCGATGCATTTTGCGATGGCGCTGCTTTCTGCTGCGCTGTTCTTCATCCTGGCGAGCGTCTTTATGGGTGTCCAACTGGAGCTGGACGGGACCAAACTGGTGGTGAACACCGCCGCGCATATTCGCTGGCAGTGGGTGTTTATCGGCACGGCGGTGGTCTTTTTCTTCCAGTTGCTGCGCCCGCTGTTCCAGAAATCGCTGAAGGGCGTCTCCGGGCCGAAGTTTATTCTGCCGGCTGTTGACGGTTCAACGGTAAAACAGAAGCTGTTCCTGTTGGCGCTGCTGGTGATTGCCGTGGCGTGGCCGTTTGTCGTGTCGCGCGGTACGGTGGATATCGCCACCATGACAATGATTTATATCATCCTCGGCCTGGGGCTGAACGTGGTGGTGGGGTTGTCTGGTCTACTGGTGCTGGGCTACGGTGGTTTCTACGCGATTGGCGCTTATACCTTTGCCTTGCTGAACCACTATTACGGCCTCGGTTTCTGGACTTGCCTGCCGCTGGCGGGGCTGGTCTCCGCCGCTGCGGGTTTCCTGCTTGGCTTCCCGGTGTTGCGTCTGCGCGGCGACTATCTGGCGATTGTGACGCTGGGTTTTGGGGAAATCGTCCGTATTCTGCTGTTGAACAACACCGAAATCACCGGTGGCCCGAACGGCATTAGCCAGATCCCGAAACCGACGCTGTTTGGTCTGGAGTTCAGCCGGACGGCGCGTGAAGGCGGCTGGGATACCTTCAGCAACTTCTTTAATGTGCAATACGATCCCGGCGATCGCGTGGTGTTCCTCTATCTGGTGGCGTTGTTGCTGGTGGTGTTGACGCTGTTTGTGATCAACCGTCTGCTGCGTATGCCGCTGGGCCGGGCATGGGAAGCGCTGCGTGAAGATGAGATCGCTTGCCGTTCGCTGGGTCTTAGCCCGACCCGCATCAAACTGACGGCGTTTACCATCAGTGCTGCGTTTGCCGGTTTTGCCGGGACGTTGTTTGCTGCGCGCCAGGGGTTTGTCAGCCCGGAATCCTTCACCTTCGCCGAGTCCGCCTTTGTACTGGCGATCGTGGTGCTGGGTGGCATGGGGTCGCAATTTGCGGTGATCCTCGCCGCTATCCTGCTGGTGGTTTCCCGTGAGCTGATGCGTGATTTTAATGAATACAGCATGTTGATGCTGGGTGGTTTGATGGTACTGATGATGATCTGGCGTCCGCAAGGCTTGCTGCCGATGACCCGTCCGCAGTTGAAACTGAAAAACGGGCAAGTGAAAGGAGAGCAGGCATGAGTCAGCCATTGTTATCCGTAAACGGTCTGATGATGCGCTTCGGCGGCCTGCTCGCCGTTAACAACGTGGCGCTGGAGCTGAAGGCGCAGGAGATCGTTTCACTGATTGGTCCGAACGGCGCGGGTAAAACCACGGTGTTCAACTGCCTCACCGGTTTCTATAAACCGACAGGTGGCACCATCATGTTGCGTGACCAGCACCTGGAAGGGCTGCCGGGGCAGGAAATCGCCCGGATGGGCGTGGTGCGCACCTTCCAACATGTGCGCTTGTTCCGTGAAATGACGGTGATCGAAAACCTGCTGGTGGCGCAGCATCAGCAGTTAAAGACCGGGGTATTTTCTGGCCTGCTGAAAACCCCGTCGTTTCGCCGGGCGCAGAGTGAAGCGCTGGATCGCGCCGCCACCTGGCTGGACCGTATTGGTTTGTTAGCGCACGCTAACCGTCAGGCGAGCAACCTTGCCTACGGTGACCAGCGTCGTCTGGAAATCGTGCGTTGCATGGTGACGCAGCCAGAGATCCTGATGCTCGACGAACCAGCCGCCGGTCTGAACCCGAAAGAGACGAAAGAGCTGGATGAGCTGATTGTCGAGCTGCGTAATAACCACAACACCACCATCCTGCTGATTGAGCATGATATGAAGCTGGTGATGGGCATTTCAGACCGGATTTATGTGGTGAACCAGGGGACGCCGCTGGCGAACGGAACACCGGAAGAAATTCGTAACAATCCGGACGTGATCCGCGCCTATTTGGGCGAAGCATAAGGTGGGTGAGGCTAAGATGGAAAAAGTCATGTTGTCGTTTGACAAAGTAAGCGCCCACTACGGCAAAATCCAGGCACTGCACGATGTCAGCCTGCATATTAATCAGGGCGAAATCGTGACCCTGATTGGCGCGAACGGTGCGGGTAAAACCACGCTGCTCGGAACGCTGTGCGGCGATCCGCGCGCTACCAGTGGGCGCATTGTGTTTGATGGTAAGGACATCACCGACTGGCAAACCGCGAAGATCATGCGTGAAGCGGTGGCGATTGTCCCGGAAGGGCGTCGTGTCTTCTCGCGTATGACTGTTGAGGAGAATCTGGCGATGGGCGGTTTCTTTGCCGACAGCGAGCAGTTTCAGACCCGCATTAAACGGGTGTATGAGCTGTTCCCGCGTCTGCATGAGCGCCGTCTGCAACGTGCGGGCACCATGTCCGGCGGTGAGCAGCAGATGCTGGCCATTGGCCGCGCATTGATGAGCCAGCCGCGTTTGCTGCTGCTGGACGAGCCGTCTCTTGGGTTAGCGCCGATCATTATTCAGCAAATCTTCGACACCATTGAGCAACTGCGTAAAGAAGGGATGACCATCTTCCTGGTGGAGCAGAATGCCAACCAGGCACTGAAGCTCGCCGATCGCGGCTATGTGCTGGAGAATGGTCATGTGGTGCTGGAAGATACCGGTGAAGCGCTGCTGGCGAATGAAGCGGTGCGCAGTGCGTATCTGGGCGGTTAAACGTTCGCGTAAAACATCTGAACCGGTCGCGAGTGGCCGGTTTTTTATTATCTGAAAAGTGCCATGCCGGGATGCTGCCTGCGGATTTGATGGGATATGATGCGGGCGGCGCTTGAGGCTTTTTGCCTCATGACGGTAGAAAGTTGTGCGGCAGAAAGAAGAAAGCCCCGTAGTAAGTTAATGTTGATTAACCACCACGAGGCCATCCGAATGCCTGAACAACATCAGGATAGCCTCTTACCCGCCGCAAGGCAAGGAGGCGTGAACCATGAAAATTCCGCGAAACACTCTTCTCTGGTGCGTATTTATGGTGTGTTTCACACTCGTGATATTCACCTGGCTGACACGAAAATCACTGTGCGAGATCCGCTACAGGGATAGTGACAGGGAGGTGGCGGCTTTCATGGCTTACGAATCCGGTAAGTAGCAACCTGGAGGCAGGGAGCAATCCCTGCCTTTTCAGGAGCGACAGTTGCCGGCATAGCCTCTGAGCGCCTTTATAAAGGGCTTCTTTGCCAGCAGGGAAGCCCTTTCCCTTATCCGTTGGCAATCCGCCATTTTTCCTTCACGTTACTATCATCCCACCGACATTTTCCTGACGCCTGGCTGTCATTTATTTGTAATTAAAAGATTATTTTTCTGTCATTCGAGCATGTCATGTTACCTCGCGAGCACAAAACGCGTGATATCGCGCATCCCGTATAACAAGAGAGAGCACAATGACAACGTTACGACATACAGCTTTGGGTCTGGCGCTGGGATTCGTTTTTGCAGGCAACGCCCTGGCCGCAACCACCATTCCGTTCTGGCATTCGATGGAAGGGGAGTTAGGTAAAGAAGTTGACTCCCTGGCGCAACGTTTCAATGACACCCACCCGGATTACAAAATCGTACCGGTGTACAAAGGCAACTATGAACAGAGCCTGAGTGCAGGTATCGCCGCATTCCGTACTGGCAACGCGCCGGCGATTTTGCAGGTATACGAAGTGGGCACCGCGACCATGATGGCTTCGAAAGCGATCAAACCGGTGTACCAGGTCTTCCAGGACGCAGGCATCAAGTTTGATGAAAGCCAGTTCGTTCCGACGGTTTCCGGCTATTACACCGACTCTAAAACCGGCCATTTGCTCTCTCAGCCGTTTAACAGCTCCACGCCGGTGCTCTATTACAACAAAGACGCCTTCAAAAAAGCCGGTCTGAACCCGGACCAGCCGCCGAAAACCTGGCAGGACCTGGCCGAATACACCGCGAAGCTGAAAGCAGCAGGCATGAAGTGCGGCTACGCCAGCGGCTGGCAGGGCTGGATCCAGATCGAAAACTTCAGCGCCTGGCACGGTTTGCCGGTAGCGACCAAAAACAACGGTTTTGACGGTACGGACGCCGTGCTGGAATTTAACAAACCGGAGCAGGTGAAACATATCGCCATGCTGGAAGCACTGAACAAGAAAGGTGATTTCAGCTACTTCGGACGTAAAGACGAGTCCACCGAGAAGTTCTATAACGGCGATTGCGCCATCACTACCGCTTCTTCGGGTTCGCTGGCGGATATCCGTCATTACGCCAAATTCAACTATGGCGTCGGCATGATGCCTTACGATGCCAATGTGAAAGGCGCGCCGCAGAACGCCATTATCGGCGGAGCGAGCCTGTGGGTCATGCAGGGCAAAGACGAGGCAACCTACAAAGGCGTTGCTCAGTTCCTCGACTTCCTGACGAAACCGGAAAACGCAGCCGAATGGCACCAGAAAACCGGTTATCTGCCGATTACGACTGCCGCCTACGACCTGACGCGTCAGCAAGGGTTCTATGACAAAAACCCCGGCGCGGACATCGCCACCCGTCAGATGCTGAACAAACCGCCTTTGGCGTTCACCAAAGGTCTGCGTCTGGGCAACATGCCGCAGATCCGCACCATTGTTGATGAAGAGCTGGAAAGCGTATGGACTGGCAAGAAAACCCCGCAACAGGCGCTGGATGCTGCCGTAGAGCGTGGTAACCAACTGCTGCGCCGCTTCGAGCAGTCCACCAAGTCTTAATCTTTTCCCCCTCTCTCCGGCCCTCTCTCGACAAGAGAGAGGGTGTTTTTCCCTTTGCCCAGTGCGGGGAGGGACAGGGGAGAGGCAAACACAAGCAGAGCCAATTTATGTCCTCATCCCGTCCGGTGTTTCGTTCGCGCTGGCTGCCTTATCTTCTGGTTGCGCCGCAACTGGCGATCACGGTTATTTTCTTTATCTGGCCTGCGGGCGAAGCGCTGTGGTACTCGGTGCAAAGCGTCGATCCGTTCGGGCTTTCCAGCCAGTTTGTTGGGCTGGATAACTTCGTGGCGTTGTTCCACGACAGCTATTATCTGGACGCCTTCTGGACGACTATCCGTTTTAGCGCGCTGGTGACCTTCAGTGGTCTGTTCGTGTCGCTGTTTTTTGCCGCTCTGGTGGATAACGTGGTGCGCGGCAGTCGGATTTACCAAACGCTGATGTTGCTGCCGTATGCGGTTGCTCCTGCCGTTGCCGCGGTGTTGTGGATCTTCCTCTTCAATCCCGGGCGCGGGCTGATCACCCACTTTTTGGAACACTTTGGCTATGACTGGAACCATGCGCAACATAGCGGCCAGGCCATGTTCCTTGTGGTGTTCGCCTCGGTGTGGAAGCAGATAAGCTATAACTTTCTGTTCTTTTTTGCGGCGTTACAGTCGATCCCCCGTTCGCTGGTGGAAGCGGCCGCCATTGATGGCGCAGGGCCTGTCCGCCGGTTCTTCAAATTGTCGCTACCGTTAATCGCGCCGGTCAGTTTCTTCCTGCTGGTAGTGAACCTGGTGTATGCCTTTTTCGACACGTTCCCGGTTATCGATGCTGCCACTGCCGGAGGACCGGTACAGGCGACTACCACGCTTATCTACAAGATCTACCGTGAAGGTTTTGCCGGGCTGGATCTCTCCGCGTCTGCGGCGCAGTCGGTCGTGCTGATGGTGCTGGTGATTGTGCTAACGGTCGTTCAGTTCCGCTATGTTGAAAGTAAGGTGCGCTACCAATGATTGAGAATCGCCCTGGCCTGACGCTGTTCAGCCATATCATGCTTATTCTCGGCATTGCGGTGGTGCTGTTCCCGCTGTATGTCGCCTTTGTGACGGCAACGCTGGATATTAATGCGGTTTATGACACCCCGATGACCCTAATCCCCGGGACGCACCTGTGGGAAAACCTGCGCAATATCTGGATAAACGGCATCGGCGTGAACAGCGCGCCTTTCTGGTTGATGCTGACCAACAGTTTCATTATGGCGCTGGTGATCACCGTCGGGAAAATCGCCGTGTCGATCCTGTCGGCGTTTGCCATCGTCTGGTTCCGCTTCCCGCTGCGTAACCTGTTCTTCTGGATGATCTTCAGTACGCTGATGCTGCCCGTGGAAGTGCGCATTTTTCCGACGGTGGAAGTGATAGCCAACCTGAAAATGCTCGACAGCTACACCGGCCTAACGCTGCCGTTGATGGCATCGGCTACTGCAACATTCCTGTTCCGCCAATTCTTTATGACGCTGCCGGACGAACTGATAGAAGCGGCACGCATTGACGGTGCCTCACCGATGCGCTTTTTCCGCGACATCGTACTGCCGCTCTCTAAAACCAACCTTGCGGCGTTGTTTGTTATCACCTTTATCTACGGCTGGAACCAGTATCTGTGGCCGCTGCTGATTATCAGCGATGTGAACCTTGGCACCGCCGTAGCGGGTGTGAAAGGCATGATTGCCAGCGGCGAAGGCACCACGCAATGGAACCAGGTGATGGCAGCCATGTTGCTGACGCTGATCCCCCCGGTCGTTATCGTTTTAGCCATGCAGCGCGCCTTTGTGCGCGGCCTGGTCGACAGTGAGAAATAAGATGGCAGGATTAAAATTACAAGCGGTTACGAAGAGTTGGGACAGTGGTAAAACCCAGGTGATCCAGCCACTGACGCTGGATGTCGCCGACGGCGAATTTATTGTCATGGTTGGGCCATCCGGCTGTGGGAAATCCACCTTGCTGCGGATGGTCGCCGGGCTGGAACGCGTCTCCAGCGGCGATATCTGGATCGATACCCAGCGTGTTACGGAAATGGAACCCAAAGATCGCGGGATTGCGATGGTATTTCAGAACTATGCGCTCTACCCGCACATGAGTGTGGAGGAGAACATGGCGTGGGGGCTGAAGATCCGCGGTATGGGCAAGGAGCATATCGCCGGGCGCGTGGCGGAAGCTGCACGTATTCTCGAACTGGATGGGCTGTTAAAACGCCGTCCGCGTGAGCTCTCTGGTGGTCAGCGCCAGCGTGTGGCGATGGGGCGTGCGATTGTGCGCGATCCGGCAGTATTCCTGTTTGATGAACCTCTCTCGAACCTCGACGCCAAACTGCGTGTGCAGATGCGGCTGGAGCTACAACAGTTGCACCGTCGCCTGAACACCACCTCGTTGTACGTGACACACGACCAGGTGGAAGCGATGACGCTGGCACAACGGGTGATGGTGATGAACAAAGGCGTGGCGGAACAGATCGGTACGCCGGTTGAGGTGTATGAGAAACCCGCCAGCCGTTTTGTCGCCAGCTTTATTGGTAGCCCGGCCATGAACCTGCTTGATGGTCGCATCAGTAGCGCAGGCACCCATTTTGAACTGGACAGCGGTATGGCGCTGCCCATCAATTGGTATTATCGCGGTTACGCCGGGCGTAAAATGACGCTGGGTATCCGCCCGGAACATATTGCGTTAAGCTCACAATCCGCTGGCGGTATCCCGCTGGTGATGGATACGCTGGAGATGCTCGGCGCCGATAACCTGGCGCACGGGCGCTGGGGAGAGCAGAAGCTGGTGGTGCGTCTTGCGCATCAGGAGCGCCCGGCGGCAGGCAGCACGCTGTGGCTCTCTCTGCCGGAAAATCACCTCCACTTATTTGATGGTGAAACAGGACAACGAGTATGAGTAACTGGCCATATCCCCACATTGTCGCGCATCGCGGCGGCGGTAAACTGGCGCCGGAAAATACGCTGGCGGCGATTGATGTCGGCGCTCGCTACGGTCACACGATGATTGAGTTCGACGCCAAGCTATCAAAAGATGGGAAGATTTTTTTACTGCATGACGACAACCTCGAGCGCACCAGCAATGGCTGGGGCGTGGCGGGCGAGCTGGCATGGCATGATTTGCTGAAAGTGGATGCGGGCGGCTGGTACAGCGGGGAATTTAAAGGTGAACCGTTGCCGCTGCTTTCTCAGGTCGCGGAGCGCTGCCGTCTGCATGGAATGATGGCCAATATCGAAATCAAACCCACCACCGGCACCGGGCCGCTGACGGGTAAAGTGGTGGCGCTGGCGGCGCGAGAACTCTGGGCAGGAATGACACCGCCGCTGCTCTCTTCTTTTGAGATTGATGCGCTGGAAGCGGCGCAACAGGCTGCGCCGGAGCTGCCACGCGGGCTATTGCTGGATGAATGGCGTGATGACTGGCAGGAACTGACCACCCGGTTAGGGTGCGTCTCTATTCACCTGAATCATCGCCTGCTGGACGAAGCCCGCACGCGGATGCTGCGTGCGGCAGGTTTACGCATTCTGGTTTATACCGTTAATGAACCCCAACGTGCGGGAGAGTTGCTGCGCTGGGGCGTGGATTGTATCTGCACCGATAAAATCGACGATATCGGCCCTAATTTTACGTTTTAAGGTGTTGTGGATGACGGCGTGCTACGCAGCAGGCCGCCGTTCTGATTCTGCGGCAGCATGTGCTGCTGCGTCCCTGTTCCGGCACTGCTGTTTGTTCCGCTGCTGAACTGACTGCCGTTCTGATTCTGCGGCAACATATGTTGCTGCGTGTTCACCCTGCCACCATTACCGATCCCCTGGCTGAGCATGCCGCCGTTAGTATTGGGGAGCAGTTGCTGGCGGCTGGGATCGAGCTCCCCCGGCTGGGCCTGCCTTACGCGTTGCGCGTCGTTATTTAACTGAGTCTGCAGGCGTTGTTGCTGCTGACGGGCTTGCGTCTGTAGCTGTTGATTCAGCATTCCTTTCTGTTGCTGTTGCTGGTTAAGCATCCGCGTTTCCATGCGCTGCTGGCTGGGGATCACATACCCCGGCTGATTGGGGTTATTGGTGGTATTCAGCGGCTGTGCACATGCGGCAAAAGGTAGCAGTGCCGCCACAAACAGTAATCGTTTCATCGTCCTTTCCTCCTTTGAGGCTTCTCCTAAGTTTACCTCGTTTCATTCATGACGATGATTTTTTAGGAGTTGTGAACCAGGCTTAATCGGGAACTGTAGCCCTTCTATTCGGAGAACGACGATGATGAAACAGAAGTTTGCGCGCTGGGTGGCTATCGCCGCGCTGACCGCGGGAGGATGTTTTAGCGCTGGCGCTGCGCCGCCACCGACGCAAGCACCTGCGCCCGTCTCATACGGCGTTGAAGCCGATGTTTTCCATCCTGTGCGGGCGAAGCAGGGCATGGTGGCATCCGTGGATGAGACCGCAACCCGTGTTGGCGTCGATACCCTGAAACAGGGCGGTAACGCCGTGGATGCTGCCGTCGCGGTGGGCTATGCGCTGGCAGTCACCCATCCACAAGCCGGAAACCTGGGCGGCGGCGGGTTTATGATGATCCGTACCAAAGACGGCAAGGTTACCGCCATCGACTTTCGCGAAATGGCGCCAGCCGCTGCCACACGCGATATGTTTCTCGACGATCAGGGCAACCCGGACAGTAAAAAGTCGCTGACGTCGCATCTGGCCTCCGGTACGCCCGGCACGGTTGCGGGGTTCTCGCTGGCGCTGGAGAAGTACGGCACCCTGCCATTGAATAAAGTCATTCAGCCTGCGATCAAGCTGGCCAGACAAGGGATCACAGTGAATGACGCGCTGGCGGACGACCTGAAAACCTACGGCAGTGAAGTGCTGCCAAACCATGAAAACAGTAAAGCGATTTTCTGGAAGAACGACGAACCGCTGAAAAAGGGCGACAAACTGGTGCAGAGCAATCTCGCCAAAAGCCTGGAACTGATTGCAGAGAAAGGGCCGGATGCCTTCTATAAAGGCGAGATTGCCAGTCAGATAGTGCAAGAGATGAGCAAGAACGGCGGGCTTATCAGCAAAGAGGATCTGGCCAATTATAAAGCCGTCGAGCGTACGCCCATCAGCGGTGATTATCGCGGTTACCAGGTTTACTCCATGCCACCGCCGTCGTCTGGCGGTATCCATATTGTGCAAATCCTCAATATCCTTGAAAACTTCGATATGGCGAAATATGGCTTTGGCAGCGCCGACGCAATGCAGGTGATGGCGGAAGCCGAAAAGTACGCCTATGCCGATCGCTCTGAGTATCTTGGCGATCCGGACTTCGTGAAAGTGCCGTGGCAGGCGCTCACCAATAAAGCGTATGCCAAATCCATTGCGGAAAAAATTGACGTTAACAAAGCCCGGCCTTCCAGCCAGATCCGCCCCGGTAAGCTGGAGCCGTATGAGAGTAACCAAACCACGCACTTCTCCGTTGTCGACAAAGACGGCAATGCGGTTTCGGTGACGTATACGCTGAACACCACGTTCGGGACCGGGATTGTCGCGGGGAATAGCGGCATTCTGCTGAATAATGAGATGGATGACTTCTCTGCAAAACCCGGTGTGCCGAATGTCTACGGACTGGTAGGCGGTGACGCCAATGCGGTCGGCCCTGGCAAACGTCCGCTCTCGTCCATGTCGCCCACCATTGTGGTGAAAGACGGTAAAACCTGGCTGGTCACCGGCAGCCCTGGCGGTAGTCGTATTATCACAACGGTGCTGCAAATGGTGGTTAACAGCATCGATTTTGGGATGAATGTCGCCGAAGCGAGCAATGCGCCGCGCTTCCATCATCAGTGGCTACCGGATGAGTTGCGCGTGGAAAAAGGCTTTAGCCCGGACACGCTAAAACTGCTCGAGCAACGCGGGCAGAAAGTGGTGGTGAAAGAGGCGATGGGAAGCACGCAGAGCATTATGGTCGGGCCAGATGGCACGCTGTATGGTGCGTCTGACCCGCGTTCGGTGGATGATTTAACGGCCGGTTATTGATTTAAACCTCTCCCCAACCGGGGAGAGGTTTCCGTTTAACCCTTCACGCGCGCCATAAAATAAGCATCCACATACTCACCGTTGCGCAGCGCGTAGTGTTTTCCGGTGCCTTCGACGTCAAAACCGAACTTACGGTACACCGCCAGCGCGGGCGCATTATCGACAAACACCGTTAATTCAATGCGTTCGATGCGCAGCCAGTTATCACACAGGTTGACCATTTCATGCATCAGTGCACTGGCGACGCCGCGATTGTGAAACGCTGACGAAACCGCCATGCCAAAGGCGGCTACATGGCTGCGGCGCGGGTTTTGTTCCACCATCAGCGTCAGGTTTCCGGCAACCTGCTCATCAATACAGGCGACCAACTGGCGACGGCCTGGCTGCGGTTTCAGGCGATCTTCCCACAACTCAGCAGGCGGATGAGGTAGCTGTAGCAGGTTGTGATACACCTCGGGTTGCGCATAAAACTGGCGTAAGGCTTCTGCATCGCGCGCTTCGGCATGGCGTATCACTATCTCACTCATCCTGCTTCTCCTTGTTTGTGGGGATGACTTACACATTCCTGGCTTTGTGGCGCAGCGTCAACTGCCATTTTTTGCAAAAAGAAGTAGACAAGTGCGAATGATAATGATTATTATTGCCATGCGTTCAGGGAAACCGTAGCGGTAATCCTGAAAGCACGACATTGCTCACATTGCTTCCAGTATTTTCTTAGCCAGCCGGGTGCTGGCTTTTTTTTGCCGCAAACATGTCGGTCTTTTAAGACGCCATGCAGGGACAACCTCCGCAAGGTTGCGCTATGGTAGTGACAGTCACCTTAACAAGGACTGGATCATGACATTACATTGCGCATTCATTGGGTTTGGCAAAAGCACTACCCGCTACCACCTCCCTTATGTTCTGAACCGTAAAGCAAGCTGGCATGTGGCGCATATTTTCCGCCGTCACCCGAAGCCGGAAGAGCAGCACCCGCACTATCAACATATTCACTTCACCAGCGATCTCGACGATATTTTTAACGATCCGCAGGTCAAACTGGTGATCGTCTGTACTCATGCCGACAGCCACTTCGATTATGCGAAACGCGCGCTGGAAGCAGGTAAAAATGTGCTGGTGGAAAAGCCGTTTACACCGACCATGGCGGAAGCTGTCACCCTGTTTGAACTGGCGAAACGCAAAGGTCTGACGGTCACGCCGTATCAGAATCGCCGTTTCGACGCCTGTTTCCTGACCACCAAAAAGGCGATTGAAAGCGGTAAGCTTGGCAATATCGTTGAAATTGAAAGCCATTTTGATTATTACCGCCCGGTGGCGGAAACCAATCCAGGCTTGCCGCAGGATGGATCGTTTTACGGCCTTGGCGTTCATACCATGGACCAAATCATCTCTCTGTTTGGCCGACCGGATCATGCCGCGTATGACATCCGTAGCCTGCGCAATAAAGCCAATCCGGACGATACCTTCGAGGCGCAGCTCTTCTATGGCGATTTGAAAGCGATTGTTAAAACCAGCCATCTGGTGAAAATCGACTACCCCAAATTTATTGTTCATGGCACCAAAGGTTCGTTTATCAAATACGGTATCGATCAGCAGGAAACCAGCCTGAAGGCCAATATTATGCCGGGGGAGGCGGGGTTTGCCGCAGATAACAGTATCGGCATTCTCGAGTATGTGAATGCGGCGGGCGAAACGGTGCGTGAAGAGATTGCGCCGGAAAAGGGCGACTATGGCCGCGTCTACGATGCGCTGTATGCAACGCTGGTGAATGGCACGCCGAATTACGTCAAGGAATCTGAAGTTCTCACCAACCTTGAACTGCTGGAGCACGCCTTTAAGCAGGCATCACCCGCCACGGTAACCCTCACAAAATAGCCTGAAAAGACTCCTCACAACTTGTTCATTTTTTTTGAACAGAGGAGTCAATTTTCACCCTCTATGATCCCCGACCGATTGCGTCCACACTTACTCCATCGAAAACATACGGGGGTAAAAAAATGATCTTCTTACGCAAAGCAAACGACCGTGGTCACGCAAATCATGGCTGGCTGGATTCCTGGCACACGTTCTCTTTCGCCAACTATTATGACCCGAATTTTATGGGCTTCTCGGCGCTTCGCGTCATTAACGACGACGTGATCGACCCGGGTCAGGGCTTCGGCACCCATCCGCACAAAGACATGGAAATCCTGACCTATGTGCTGGAAGGGGCCGTTGAGCACCAGGACAGCATGGGCAACAAAGAGCAGGTACCTGCGGGTGAATTCCAGATTATGAGCGCCGGAACCGGGGTGCGTCACTCTGAATACAACCCGAGCGACACCGAGCGTCTGCGCCTGTATCAAATCTGGATCATTCCGGAAACGAACGGCATCACGCCGCGCTACGAGCAGCGCCGCTTTGACGCTGCGCAGGGCAAACAACTGGTGCTGTCGCCGGATGCACGCAATGGCTCTCTGAAAGTGCACCAGGATATGGAACTCTACCGCTGGGCGCTGTTGAAAGATGAGCAGTCGGTGCATCAGATCGCCGCTGACCGCCGCGTGTGGATCCAGGTGGTGAAAGGGGATATCACCATCAACGGCACCAAAGCCACCACCAGCGATGGTCTGGCAATCTGGGATGAGCAGGCTATCTCGGTTCATGCCGATAGCGACAGTGAAATTCTGCTGTTTGACCTGCCGCCAGTTTGATGTGGCTTAAATAAATGACGCAACCTTCTGGTTTTGGCCGGAAGGTTGCGCGTTGTCCGTGATAAACTGAGAAAATCTCTCTCTGTTTAAAATGTCAGGACGATGAAAAAGAAAAGACCCGTACTTCAGGATGTGGCCGATCGCGTTGGCGTGACCAAAATGACGGTCAGCCGTTTTTTGCGTAACCCGGAACAGGTGTCCGTTGCGTTACGTGGCAAAATCGCCGCTGCGCTTGATGAGCTGGGTTACATTCCCAATCGCGCTCCCGATATTCTCTCCAACGCCACCAGCCGCGCTATTGGCGTATTGCTCCCGTCGCTGACCAACCAGGTGTTTGCTGAAGTGTTGCGCGGTATTGAAAGCGTGACGGACGCCCACGGCTATCAAACCATGCTGGCGCACTACGGCTACAAAGCCGAAATGGAAGAAGAGCGTCTGGAATCGATGCTCTCCTGGAACATTGACGGCCTGATCCTCACCGAACGCACGCATACTCCACGCACGCTGAAAATGATTGAAGTGGCGGGCATTCCGGTCGTGGAACTGATGGACAGCAAATCTCCCTGCCTGGATATCGCCGTCGGTTTCGATAACTTCGAAGCGGCGCGGCAGATGACCGCCGCGATTATTGAGCGCGGTCATCGCGGCGTTGCCTATCTCGGCGCGCGTCTGGATGAACGTACTATCATCAAACAGAAGGGGTACGAGCAGGCGATGCTGGATGCCGGGCTTACGCCGTACAGTGTGATGGTGGAACAATCCTCCTCTTACACGGCCGGTATTGAACTGATGCGTCAGGCGCGCCGCGAGTACCCGCAACTGGACGGAATTTTCTGTACCAACGATGACCTGGCGGTCGGCGCCGCGTTTGAGTGCCAGCGCCTGGGGCTGAGAATTCCTGATGATATGGCGATCGCCGGGTTCCACGGTCACGACATTGGCCAGGTAATGGAGCCGCGTCTGGCGAGCGTGCTCACGCCGCGCGAACGTATGGGGCGTATCGGAGCCGAACGTCTGCTGGCGCGCATTCGTGGTGAAGCAGTTACGCCGAAAATGTTAGATTTAGGTTTCACTTTGTCACCGGGTGGATCTATTTAGTCTGACAAATTTGAAGTAGCTCACACTTATTTATCTCTGGCACGAATGGATATTGCTTCTCCGTTACCCCGGCAGGACAATGTTACCGATAACAGTTACCCGTAACAATTCACTCTTGCACCTGTGGGGGCTTCCCTTTGAGCACGACTAATCTTGATCACCACGTTTATGTCCTGATGGGCGTTTCCGGCAGTGGTAAATCTGCTGTTGCCAGCGAAGTGGCGCATCAGCTGCATGCCGCGTTTCTTGACGGCGACTTCCTCCATCCGCGCAGCAACATCACCAAAATGGCGTCCGGTGAACCGCTGAACGACGATGACCGTAAACCGTGGCTACAGGCGCTGAACGACGCCGCATTTGCCATGCAGCGCACCAATAAAGTGTCGCTGATTGTCTGCTCGGCGCTGAAAAAGCATTACCGCGATCTGCTGCGCGACGGAAACCCAAACCTCTCCTTTATCTACCTGAAAGGCGATTTTGATGTCATCGAAAGCCGTCTGAAAGCGCGTAAAGGTCACTTCTTCAAAACGCAGATGCTGGTCACCCAGTTTGACACGCTGGAAGAGCCGGGCGCAGATGAGCGTGACGTGCTGATCGTCGATATCGATCAACCGCTGGACGGCGTGGTCGCCAGCACGATTGCAGTGATTAATAAAGGCAGTGCGCAGTGAGTACATTAACGCTTGTTTTAACAGCAGTGGGGTCGGTTTTACTGCTGCTGTTTTTAGTGATGAAAGCGCGTATGCATGCTTTCATTGCTTTGATGGTGGTTTCTATTGGTGCAGGGCTTTTTTCCGGAATGCCGTTGATTAAGATCGCGCAGACCATGGAAAAAGGCATGGGCGGTACGCTGGGTTTCCTCGCCATTGTGGTGGCGCTCGGCGCGATGTTCGGCAAAATTCTTCATGAGACCGGCGCGGTGGATCAAATCGCCGTCAAGATGCTCAAATCGTTTGGTCACAATCGCGCGCATTATGCGATTGGTCTGGCGGGGCTGATTTGCGCATTGCCGCTGTTCTTTGAAGTGGCGATTGTGCTGCTGATAAGCGTTGCGTTCTCGATGGCGCGCCACACAGGCACTAACCTGGTCAAACTGGTCATACCGTTGTTTGCCGGCGTAGCGGCAGCGGCGGCGTTCCTGCTGCCGGGGCCCGCGCCAATGCTGCTGGCTTCGCAGATGCATGCGGATTTTGGCTGGATGATCCTGATTGGCCTGTGTGCCGCAATCCCCGGCATGCTGATTGCCGGTCCGCTGTGGGGCAACTTTATTAGTCGCCATGTGCAACTGCATATTCCGGATGATGTTAGCGAGCCGCATCTGGGCGAAGGCAAAATGCCGTCATTCGCTTTCAGTCTGTCGCTGATCCTGCTGCCGCTGGTGCTGGTCGGGATGAAAACCATCGCCGCGCGCTTCGTGACAGAAGGCAGCAACCTGTATGACTGGCTGGAATTTATCGGTCACCCGTTCACCGCGATCCTCGTGGCGTGCCTGGTGGCGATTTACGGTCTGGCAATACGTCAGGGCATGGCGAAAGATCGCGTGATGGAAATTTGCGGTCACGCATTGCAGCCGGCAGGCATTATTTTGCTGGTGATCGGCGCGGGCGGCGTGTTCAAGCAGGTGCTGGTTGACTCCGGCGTTGGCCCGGCGCTGGGCGAAGCGCTGACCGGCATGGGCTTGCCTATCGCCATCACTTGCTTTGTGCTGGCGGCGGCGGTGCGCATTATTCAGGGTTCCGCCACGGTGGCCTGCCTGACGGCGGTCGGTCTGGTGATGCCGGTGATTGAGCAACTGCACTTCAACGGCGCGCAGATGGCGGCGCTCTCTATTTGCATCGCGGGTGGTTCCATCGTGGTGAGCCACGTGAACGACGCCGGTTTCTGGCTGTATGGCCGCTTTACCGGTGCGACGGAAGCACAAACGCTGAAAACCTGGACGATGATGGAAACCATCCTCGGCACCACCGGCGCGATTATCGGCATGATTGCGTTTACGCTGCTGAGCTAAGGTTTGTATGCCCGGTTGATAAGGCGAAACCGCCATCTGGCATTGAAAAACACCACGTTGTTTAACGTGGTGTTTTTTTTACTCCATCGGAATTTCAGTCTGTTCATCAGCGACCGATACAGACACATACACACGAATAAAGATTGAGGGGGGAGTAGGTTATCCCTTCATCCACACTCTTATCCCGTCGAGGAACATTTGGGTGGCGAGCATCACTAAAATCAGCCCCATCAGGCGTTCCAGCGCGTTAACCCCTTTCTCGCCGAGCAGGCGCAGAAACAACGATGATTGCAGCAGAATGGCCACCGTACCGCCCCAGGCAATCAGCAGCGCAATCACCAGATGGCCCATCTGATTAGGATACTGGTGTGACAACAGCATCAGTGTTGCCAGCAAAGTAGGGCCAGCAACCAGCGGGATCGCCAGCGGGACAATAAAGGGTTCTTCACCGGCGGGAAGACCACTGCTGCCGCCAGACTCGCTGGGGAAAATCATCTTAATGGCGATCAGGAACAGAATAATGCCGCCGGAAATGGAAACCGTCTCGGCGCGTAAGTTCAGCAGCGCGAGGATTTTTTCACCAGCAAACAAGAAGATAAACATCACCAGCAGGGCGATCAGCAGTTCGCGGATCATGATGGCCCGGCGGCGTTTTGGCTCGGTATGTTTTAATACCGACATAAAGATAGGCAGGTTGCCCAACGGATCCATAATCAGGATCAGCAACACCGTTGCGGAGATGATCTCACTCATTCATTATTATCCCTGACACTTGCCACATAATTGCAGTAATTAGCTGCGTTTCTGATACATTCGCGATCATTGATTAATTTCACTTGCGACTTTGGCAGCATTTTGTAATGTGGTCATACCCCAGTTGGACACTGGCTCGCACAACAGCACACACCTCTGCAGGAACTTCGCTATGAAAAATGTTGGTTTTATCGGCTGGCGCGGAATGGTCGGCTCTGTACTCATGCAACGCATGGTTGAAGAGCGCGATTTCGACGCCATTCGCCCTGTCTTCTTTTCCACTTCCCAGTTTGGGCAAGCTGCTCCCGCCTTCAGCGGTCAGGCAGCGGGCACGCTTCAGGATGCGTTCGATCTGGAAGCGCTGAAGGCACTCGACATCATTGTCACCTGCCAGGGCGGCGATTATACCAACGAAATCTATCCAAAGCTTCGTGAAAGCGGCTGGCAGGGTTACTGGATTGACGCGGCTTCTTCACTGCGCATGAAAGATGACGCCATTATTATTCTCGACCCGGTTAACCAGGCGGTGATTAACGACGGGCTGAACAACGGCGTGAAAACCTTTGTCGGCGGTAACTGTACCGTCAGCCTGATGCTGATGTCCCTCGGTGGGCTCTTCGCCAACGATCTGGTGGAGTGGGTCTCTGTCGCCACCTATCAGGCGGCTTCCGGTGGCGGCGCGCGCCATATGCGCGAACTGCTGACGCAAATGGGTCAGTTGCACAACCACGTTGCAGCGGAACTGGCGGATCCAGCTTCTGCTATTCTCGACATCGAACGCAAAGTCACCGCGTTGACCCGCAGCGGTGAGCTGCCGGTAGATAACTTTGGCGTACCGCTGGCGGGAAGCCTGATCCCGTGGATCGACAAACAGCTCGATAACGGCCAGAGCCGCGAAGAGTGGAAAGGCCAGGCCGAAACCAACAAAATCCTCAACACCTCCAGCATCATTCCGGTTGATGGGCTTTGCGTACGTATCGGTGCGCTGCGTTGCCACAGCCAGGCTTTCACCATCAAACTGAAAAAAGACGTCTCTATCCCGACCGTGGAAGAGCTGCTGGCGGCGCACAACCCGTGGGCGAAAGTGGTGCCAAACGATCGTGAGATCAGCATGCGCGAACTGACGCCAGCCGCAGTCACAGGCACGCTGACCACGCCGGTGGGCCGTCTGCGTAAACTGAATATGGGGCCGGAGTTCCTCTCCGCCTTCACTGTGGGCGACCAGCTTTTGTGGGGCGCGGCCGAACCGCTGCGTCGTATGTTGCGCCACCTGGCGTAAGCATAAAAAGAGAATCAGGGGGTGCTTCGGCATCCCTTTTTTTATGCTTTTTTTCCGCAAATTTCCCGCAAAGAAAAAGTGATGTGTTTATTTTCGCAAGAGTCTGAAAGCGTTGGCTATGCTTAAGAATGGGTGTTTTAACATTTTGCCTGAAATGGGACGTTGCAGAGCAGATTCCAGCGGGGTGCTGCACCGTTCAGATCACAAAAGTATCGCAACCGGACGTAACCACGGTGGAAGGTGCGATACCACTACAACAGGATGAGAACCATGTCCGTTGATGTTGATAAAGATGTGATTGACGCGCTAATTGCCGGTCATTTTGCCGATCCTTTTTCCGTATTGGGAATGCATTCCACCGACGCAGGCCTTGAGGTTCGCGCCCTGTTGCCCGATGCCACCGAAGTCTGGGTTATCGAGCCGAAAACCGGACGCAAAGTCGGCAAACTGGAGTGCCTCGACTCCCGTGGCTTTTTCTGCGGTGTGATGCAGCGCCGCAAAAATCCTTTCTATTACCAGTTTGCTGTTGTCTGGCACGGACAGGAGAACCTGATTGATGACCCCTATCGTTTCGGGCCTCTGTTGCAGGATGTTGATGCCTGGCTGTTGAGTGAAGGCACGCATATGCGACCGTACGAAACGCTTGGCGCGCATGCCGATACGATGGATGGCGTGGTGGGAACGCGGTTTTCCGTCTGGGCGCCGAATGCGCAGCGTGTCTCCGTGGTCGGGCAGTTTAACTACTGGGATGGTCGCCGCCACCCCATGCGCCTGCGTCGTGAAAGCGGGATCTGGGAGCTGTTTATCCCCGGTGCGCTGAACGGGCAGCTGTATAAATTTGAGATGATTGATGCGCACGGCAAACTGCGGATCAAAGCCGATCCTTACGCGTTTGAATCCCAGATGCGCCCGGACAGCGCATCGCTGATTTGCGGCCTGCCAGGCAAGAAAACACAGAGTGAAGAGCGCAAAAAAGCGAATCAGTTTGATGCCCCCATCTCTATCTATGAAGTGCACCTGGGTTCCTGGCGCCGACATACCGACAATAATTTCTGGCTGAGTTACCGGGAATTGGCGGATCAACTGGTGCCCTACGCCAAATGGATGGGATTCACTCATCTGGAGCTGATGCCGGTTAACGAACACCCCTTCGATGGGAGCTGGGGCTATCAGCCAACCGGGCTTTATGCGCCGACTCGCCGTTTCGGCACCCGCGATGACTTCCTGCATTTTATCCATACCGCACATGCTGCCGGGTTGAGCGTCATTCTCGACTGGGTTCCGGGCCATTTCCCCTCTGATGATTTTGGCCTGGCGGATTTCGACGGCACCAAACTTTACGAACATAACGATCCGCGTGAAGGTTATCACCAGGACTGGAACACGTTGATCTACAACTACGGCCGCCGGGAAGTCAGCAACTACCTGGTCGGTAATGCGCTGTACTGGATCGAACGCTTTGGCATTGATGCGCTGCGTGTTGATGCGGTGGCGTCGATGATTTACCGCGATTACAGCCGCAAAGAAGGGGAGTGGATCCCCAATGAATATGGCGGGCGCGAAAATCTCGAGGCAATCGAGTTTTTACGCAATACCAACCGCATCCTCGGTGAGCAGACTCCGGGGGCGGTCAGTATGGCGGAAGAGTCGACCGATTTTGCTGGCGTGTCACGCCCGGCTTCGATGGGGGGGCTGGGTTTTTGGTTCAAGTGGAATCTGGGTTGGATGCACGACACGCTGGATTATATGAAGCTTGATCCGGTGTACCGCAAGTACCACCACGACAAACTCACTTTCGGCATGCTCTATAACTACACCGAAAACTTTATTCTGCCGCTCTCGCATGACGAAGTGGTGCATGGCAAGAAATCCATCCTCGACAGGATGCCCGGCGATGCCTGGCAGAAGTTCGCCAACCTGCGCGCCTACTACGCCTGGATGTGGGCCTTCCCCGGCAAGAAACTGATTTTTATGGGGAACGAGTTCGCCCAGGGGCGCGAGTGGAATCACGATGGTAGCCTTGACTGGCATTTGCTGGAGGGCGGCGATAACTGGCACCACGGTGTTCAGCGGCTGGTGCGCGATATGAACCACGCCTACCGCCATCATAAAGCGCTGCATGAGCTGGATTTTGATCCCTACGGTTTTGAGTGGCTGGTGGTGGACGATCATGAAGCCTCGGTATTTGTCTTTGTGCGCCGTGATAAGCAGGGTAATGAAATCATTGTTGCCAGCAATTTCACGCCCGTACCGCGCTACGATTACCGTGTGGGTATTAATCAACCTGGGCGCTGGCGTGAAGAGCTGAACAGCGACTCCATGCACTACCACGGCAGCAACACCGGCAACGGCGGCGTGTTGCACAGCGATGCGATCGCCAATCGTGGGCATGAACACTCGCTGTTACTGACATTGCCGCCGCTGGGCACCATCTGGCTGGTCCGGGAGGGGGAATGACGAAACTGGCAGCCGGTAACGCCACGCCGCCCGGTGCGCATCTACGGGATGATGGCGTCAATTTTACGCTCTTCTCCGCCCATGCTGAGCGCGTCGAACTGTGCCTGTTTGACGACGAAGGCAATGAGCAGCGCGTTGATCTGCCTGGCCGTACCGGGGATGTCTGGCACGGTTTTCTGGAAGGCGGTCGGGCTGGCCTGCATTACGGCTACCGGGTGCATGGCCCTTGGGACCCTGCGCAGGGGCACCGTTTCAACCCGGCGAAATTATTACTCGATCCTTGCGCGCAGCGCGTGGAAGGCGACGTGCCTGATAGCTCGCTACTCCATGGCGGTTATGACCAGCCTGACCCACACGACAATGCCGCCATTGCCCCGCGCAGCGTCGTGGTACATGAGGTCTTCGACTGGGAGCACGATGCCCCGCCGCGTATTCCCTGGGGTAACACCGTTATTTATGAAGCGCACGTTAAGGGACTGACCTGGCTGCATCCCGACATTCCGCAATCCATTCGCGGCACCTACAAGGCGCTGGGGCATCCGGTGATGATCAACTGGTTTAAACATCTTGGCATTACCACGCTGGAGCTGATGCCGGTTGCCCACTTCACCAGCGAGCCGCGTTTGCAGCGGTTGGGATTAAGTAACTACTGGGGCTATAACCCGCTGGCGTTGTTTGCGTTGAATCCGCGTTATGCCAGTGCGCCGGAGCTGGCCATTGCTGAATTTCGCGAGGCGGTGAAAGCGCTGCATCAGGCCGGGATCGAAGTGATCCTCGATATCGTGCTTAACCACACCGCTGAAATCGATCTCGACGGACCGACCCTCTCCCTGCGCGGAATTGATAACCGTAGCTATTATTGGATCAGAGAGGATGGCGATTATCACAACTGGACCGGCTGCGGCAATACGCTGAACCTGAGCAACCCTGGCGTGGTGGAGTATGCCCACGCCTGCCTGCGTTACTGGGTGGAGACGTTCCATGTGGATGGTTTTCGATTTGATCTCGCATCGGTGATGGGACGCACGCCAGCGTTCAGCCAGCAGGCACCGCTATTTACGGCGATCAATAACGATCCTGTATTACGCGACCTGAAATTGATCGCTGAACCCTGGGATATTGGTCCTGGTGGCTACCAGGTTGGCAACTATCCCGCGCCCTTTGCTGAGTGGAACGACCATTTCCGCGATGCGATGCGCCGCTTCTGGCTTGAAGCATCCCTTTCCATCGGGGAGTTTGCCGGGCGTTTTGCTGCCTCCAGCGACGTCTTTAAACGCGGTGGCCGCTTGCCCTCAGCATCGGTCAACCTGATCACCGCCCATGATGGTTTTACGCTGCGGGATTGCGTCAGTTTCAACCATAAGCACAACGAAGCTAACGGTGAAGACAATCGCGATGGCACAAATAATAACCACAGCAACAACCACGGTGTTGAGGGATTAGGCGGCACTCTGGATGTGATTGAACGGCGACGCGCCAGCTTGCATGCGTTGTTGACGACGCTGCTGTTGTCGCAAGGCACGCCAATGCTGCTGGCAGGCGACGAACAGGGCCACAGCCAGCACGGCAACAATAATGCTTACTGTCAGGACAATGCGCTGACATGGCTCGACTGGACGCAAGCCGATAGCGGTCTGGTTGCGTTTACCGCTGCGTTGATCCACCTGCGTCAGCAAATCCCGGCATTGACCCGCGATACATGGTGGGAGGAGGGCGACGGTCATGTCGTCTGGTTAAACAACGAAGGAGCGCCGCTCAGTACGCAGGAGTGGCAACAGGGGATCCAGCGTTTACAAATTCTGCTGTCAGGCAATGTGCTGATCGCCATTAACGCCACGCCTGAAGTCGCGGAAATCGTATTGCCCGAAGGGGAGTGGCGCGCCATTCCTCCCTTTGCCGGAGAGGACAACCCGGTCGTAATGGCTGTCTGGCATGGGCCAGCACACGGAGTGTGTGTATTTCAGCGGTCATAAAAATGGAGTCAGTCATGGTGAGATTAGAAAAGAACGACCCTACAATGTTGGCCCGTCAGCTGCCATTAAAGTCTGTCGCCCTGATCCTGGCAGGAGGGCGCGGGACGCGCCTGAAAGATTTAACCAACAAGCGCGCCAAACCCGCGGTGCACTTCGGCGGTAAATTCCGCATTATCGACTTCGCCCTGTCTAACTGCATTAACTCCGGTATTCGCCGCATTGGCGTCATCACGCAATATCAGTCCCACACGCTGGTGCAGCACATCCAGCGCGGCTGGGCCTTTTTCAACGAAGAGATGAACGAGTTTGTCGATCTGCTGCCTGCTCAACAGCGCGTGCACGGAGAACACTGGTACCGCGGCACGGCGGATGCGGTGACGCAGAACCTCGATATCATTCGCCGCTACGGTGCGGAATACATCGTCATTCTGGCGGGAGACCATATCTACAAGCAGGACTATTCGCGCATGCTCATCGACCATGTCGAGAAAGGGGCGCGCTGCACTGTTGCCTGTTTGCCGGTGCCTGTTCATGAAGCCACCGCGTTCGGCGTGATGGCCGTTGATGAGCAGGACAAAGTGGTCGACTTCGTCGAGAAACCCGCGCACCCCCCCAGCATGCCTGGCGATGACAGCAAAGCACTGGCCAGTATGGGCATCTACATTTTCGATGCGGAGTATCTGTACGGCTTGCTGGAACTGGATGATAAAGACGAAAACTCAAGCCATGATTTTGGCAAAGATATCCTCCCGCAGATCGTGAAGGCTGGCATGGCGTATGCGCATCCGTTTCCGCTCTCCTGTGTGCAGTCTGACCCGGATTCTGAGCCCTACTGGCGGGATGTGGGAACGCTGGAGGCTTACTGGAAAGCGAACCTTGATTTGGCCTCGGTGGTACCGGAACTGGACATGTACGATCAAAGCTGGCCAATCCGTACCTATAATGAATCTCTTCCCCCCGCGAAATTCGTGCAGGACCGTTCGGGTAGCCATGGCATGACGTTGAATTCGTTGGTGGCTGGTGGTTGTGTCATTTCCGGGTCGGTGGTCGTGCAGTCGGTGTTGTTCAATCGCGTGCGTGTGAATTCGTTCTGCAATATCGACTCGGCTGTGCTGCTGCCTGATGTTTGGGTTGGGCGCTCCTGTCGGCTGCGCCGCTGCATTATCGATAGAGCTTGTGAAATCCCGGAAGGCACCGTGATTGGCGAAAACGCTGAGGAAGATGCCCGCCGCTTTTACCGCTCAGAAGAAGGGATTGTGCTGGTTACGCGTGAAATGTTACGCAAACTGAAAGCCTGAAAGCATTCATTTTAACCTTGCGCGGAAGGGGTCCGCGCGCTGTTTTCCCACTCACGGCTTCGCTAACCGGGTGGTTTTGAACAGGAGCGATAATGCAGGTTTTACATGTATGTTCTGAGATGTTTCCGTTGCTGAAGACCGGAGGTCTGGCGGACGTGATTGGCGCATTGCCTGCGGCGCAGATTGCCGGTGGTGTTGATACCCGCGTATTGCTGCCCGCTTTCCCCGATATTCGACGGGGTGTGACCGATGCACAGGTGGTGTCCCGTCGGGACACCTTCGCCGGGCGTATTACGCTGCTGTTCGGGCATTTCGACGGTGTGGGAATATACTTGATCGACGCGCCGCATCTTTACGAACGTCCCGGTAGCCCTTACCACGACACGAACCAGTTTGCTTACCCTGACAACGTGCTGCGTTTCGCCCTGCTGGGCTGGGTGGGAAGCGAAATGGCCACCGGGCTTGATCCATTCTGGCGCCCGGATGTGGTGCATGCTCACGACTGGCATGCAGGCCTGGTTCCCGCGTACCTTGCTGCAAGCGGGCGTCCGGCGAAATCGGTCTTTACCGTGCATAACCTCGCCTATCAAGGCATGTTTTATGCACACCATATGAATGACATCCAATTGCCATGGTCGTTCTTTAACATGCATGGTCTGGAATTTAACGGTCAGATCTCGTTTCTAAAGGCGGGATTATATTATGCCGATCATATTACTGCCGTTAGCCCGACCTACGCCCGGGAGATCACTGAACCGCAATATGCGTATGGCATGGAAGGCCTGCTGCGTCAGCGGCAGCTTGAAGGGCGGTTGAGCGGCATACTCAACGGCGTGGATGAAAAAATTTGGGACCCGTCCACCGATCTGTTGCTTGGCGCGCGGTACACGCGGGATACGCTGGAAGAGAAGGCGGAGAACAAACGCCAGCTACAAATCGCCATGGGGCTGAAGGTTAACGATAAAGTCCCGCTGTTTGCGGTGGTCAGTCGGTTGACCAGCCAGAAAGGCCTCGATTTGGTGCTGGAGGCGCTACCGGGGTTACTTGAGCAGGGCGGGCAACTGGCGCTGCTCGGCGCAGGCGATCCGGTGTTGCAGGAAGGGTTCCTGGCCGCCGCTGCCGAACACTCCGGGCAGGTCGGCGTACAGATTGGTTATCACGAGGCCTTCTCGCATCGCATTATGGGTGGCGCAGATGTGATTCTGGTGCCGAGTCGTTTTGAGCCATGCGGTTTAACGCAACTGTATGGCCTGAAGTATGGGACGTTACCGCTGGTGCGTCGCACCGGAGGGCTGGCGGATACCGTATCCGACAGTTCGCTGGAAAACCTGGCCGATGGCATCGCCAGCGGTTTTGTTTTTGAAGACAGTAATGCCTGGGCGTTGTTAAGAGCCATCAGACGGGCTTTCGTGTTGTGGTCCCGGCCTTCGCTCTGGCGCTTTGTCCAGCGGCAGGCAATGGCCATGGATTTTAGCTGGCAGGTCGCAGCGCAGTCGTACCGCGATCTTTATTTTCGGTTGAAATAGCTTTCCAGGAATCACGCTTATGAATGCACCTTTTACTTATGCAGCACCGACATTAAGTATTGAGGCATTAAAACACTCGATTGCCTACAAACTCATGTTCACCGTCGGTAAAGATCCGGTTATCGCTAACAAGCATGAATGGCTGAACGCCACGCTGTTTGCCGTGCGCGACAGACTGGTGGAACGCTGGCTGCGCTCCACCCGTGCACAGCTCTCTCAGGAGGTGCGTCAGGTTTACTATTTATCGATGGAATTCCTGATTGGCCGCACGCTCTCCAACGCACTGCTCTCGCTGGGCATTTATGACGACGTGAAAAATGCGCTGGAGGAGATGGGGCTGGATCTCGAAGAGCTGATCGATGAAGAGAACGACCCGGGCCTCGGCAATGGCGGCCTCGGGCGACTGGCGGCCTGCTTCCTCGATTCGCTGGCGACGCTGGGCTTACCGGGGCGCGGCTATGGCATCCGCTATGACTACGGCATGTTTAAACAGAACATTGTCGACGGGCGGCAAAAAGAGTCTCCCGATTACTGGCTGGAATACGGTAACCCGTGGGAGTTCAAGCGCCACAATACCCGCTACAAAGTGCGCTTTGGCGGCCGTATTCAGCAGGAGGGAAGAAAGAGCCGCTGGGTTGAAACCGAAGAGATCCTCGCGGTGGCCTATGACCAGATCATCCCCGGCTATGACACCGACGCGACCAATACGCTGCGCCTGTGGAATGCGCAAGCCAGTAGCGAGATCAACCTGGGTAAATTCAACCAGGGGGATTACTTCGCGGCGGTAGAGGATAAAAACCATTCCGAAAACGTTTCGCGCGTGCTCTATCCGGATGACTCGACCTATTCCGGGCGTGAATTGCGTTTACGTCAGGAGTATTTCCTTGTCTCGGCAACGGTCCAGGACATCCTGAGCCGTCATTATCAGTTGCATCAGACGTATGACAATCTGGCGGATAAGATCGCCATTCACCTCAATGACACGCACCCGGTGTTGTCTATCCCGGAACTGATGCGCCTGTTGATTGACGAACATAAGTTTGAATGGGACGACGCGTTTGAAGTGACCTGCCAGGTGTTCTCTTATACCAACCATACCTTGATGAGTGAGGCGCTGGAGACCTGGCCGGTGGAAATGCTCGGTAAAATTTTGCCGCGCCATTTGCAAATCATCTTTGAAATTAATGACTATTTCCTGAAAACGGTACAGGAGCAGCATCCTGACGATATTGAGCTGCTGGGCCGGACATCGATTATCGATGAAGCCAGCGGGCGTCGTGTGCGTATGGCCTGGCTGGCAGTGGTGGTCAGCCATAAAGTGAATGGCGTTTCTGAGCTGCACTCTAACCTGATGGTGCAGTCGCTGTTTGCCGATTTTGCCGAAATATTCCCGATGCGTTTTCTCAACGTCACCAACGGCGTGACGCCGCGTCGCTGGCTGGCGCTGGCGAACCCGTCGCTCTCGGACGTGCTGGATGAAAATATCGGCCGCACCTGGCGTACCGACCTGAGTCAGTTGAGTGAGCTGGAGCAGCATGTTGACTATCCGACGGTGAATCAGGCCGTGCGTCAGGCCAAGCTGGAGAATAAAAAGCGGCTGGCAAATGTGATAGCCCAGCAGTTGAATGTGGTGGTGAACCCGAAGGCGTTATTCGATGTGCAGATCAAGCGTATTCACGAATATAAGCGCCAGTTGATGAATGTGCTGCACGTGATCACCCGTTATAACCGCATCAAGGCTGACCCAACGGCAGAGTGGGTGCCGAGGGTGAATATCTTTGCCGGTAAAGCGGCGTCGGCGTATTACATGGCGAAGCACATTATCCATCTGATCAATGATGTTGCGCAGGTGATCAATAACGATCCGGTGATTGGCGATAAGCTGAAAGTGGTGTTTATCCCTAACTACAGCGTGAGTCTGGCGCAGATGATCATTCCGGCGGCGGATCTGTCAGAGCAGATCTCGCTGGCGGGTACGGAAGCGTCCGGCACCAGCAACATGAAGTTTGCGCTGAACGGGGCGCTGACTATCGGGACGCTGGACGGGGCGAACGTGGAAATGCTCGAGCATGTCGGCGAGGAAAATATCTTTATCTTCGGCAACACCGCAGATGAAGTGGAAGCGCTGCGTCGTAAGGGTTACAAACCGCGTGAATACTACGAAAAAGATGAAGAGTTGCACCAGGTGCTGACGCAAATCGCCACCGGTCTTTTCAGCCCGCAGGAGCCGGGTCGATACCGCGATCTGGTGGATTCGCTCATTAACTTTGGCGACCACTATCAGGTGCTGGCGGATTACCGTAGCTATGTTGACTGCCAGGACAAAGTGGATGCGTTGTATCAGCATCCGGAAGAGTGGGCGATGCGAGCGATGCATAACATCGCCAATATGGGCTATTTCTCGTCTGATCGCACCATCCTCGAATATGCGGAGAATATCTGGCATATCAAACCGGTGCGTTTGTAGTCGAACGTCAGGATGGCGCTGCGCAAATCCGGCCCGCAGGCCGGATACGCGTAGTTGCCATCCTGCATGATGACGGTTACGAGGCTAACGACAGCTCGTCTTTCTGATGATGGGCTAACCACTGTGCAACGCGGGATTGCTCTTCCGCATTTAACCACATCCCGAGTTTGGTACGACGCCAGATGGCGTCATCCAGGCGCTTAACCCATTCATGTTCAACCAGGTAGCGCAGTTCCGCCTCATATAACTCGTGACCAAAATGCTCGCCCAGGTCTTCAAGAGTGCTGGCATTCGCGAGAATAAGATCGCTGTTGCTGCCGTATGTACGGGCGAAATGGCGCGCCAGCGACTCGCTGATAAAGGGGTAGCGGCGACGCAATTTGGCCGCAAAATCATCACGATCGCCAGCGATCTCCCCACCTGGCAGAACGCAGTTTTTGGTCCAGGCCGGGCCAATGCCAGTGTAATAGGGCGTCAGTTTTTCCAGCGCATGCTCGGCCAGCTTACGGTAGGTCGTGAGCTTACCGCCAAAGACCGACAACAACGGCGCCTTGCCGTTATCATCATGGATATCCAGCGTGTAGTCGCGCGTGATGGCCTGCGGTGAGTCGGATTCGTCGTCGCACAGCGGGCGTACGCCGGAGTATGTCCAGGCGATATCTTCGCGGCTCAGCTGTTTCCTGAAGTGTGCGTTATACACTTTCAGCAAGTAGTTGATCTCGCTCTCTTCGATCTCCACGTTTTTCGGATCGCCTTTATATTCGACGTCGGTGGTGCCGATAATGGAGAACTCATCCATCCACGGAATAACAAACACAATGCGTTTGTCTTCGTTTTGCAGAATATAAGCCTGCTTCTGCGAGTGCACGCGCGGCACCACAATGTGACTGCCTTTGATCAGGCGAATACCGTACGGTGACGGCAGGTGCATCCCGTCATCAAAGAACTGTTTCACCCACGGCCCTGTCGCGTTCACCAGACCGCGCGCCTGCCAGCTATATTTTTCCCCGGTGTCGATATCTTCCGCTTCGACAATCCACATTCCATTTTCGCGACGCGCACGGGTGGCGCGGGTGCGGGTTAACACGTCGCCGCCTTTACGCTCAACCATCTGCGCATTGGCAAGAACCAGTCGCGCATCGTCAACCCAGCAGTCAGAATATTCGAAACCGCGCACGATTTCCGGTTTGAGTACCGATTCTGCGCCAAAACGCAAACCCGTGGATGATGGCAGACTGGTGCGTTTGCCCAGGTGATCGTACATAAACAGACCAATGCGGATCATCCACGCCGGACGCAAATGCGGGCGGTGCGGCAGGCGGAAACGCATCGGAAACGCGATATGCGGCGCCATTTTCAACAGCACTTCGCGTTCGGCGAGCGCTTCGCTCACCAGGCGGAATTCATAGTGTTCAAGGTAGCGCAGCCCGCCGTGGATCAATTTGGAGCTGGCGCTGGAGGTGGCGCAGGCTAAATCCTGAGCTTCCAGCATTAGCACGGACAAACCCCGCCCTGCGGCGTCTGCCGCGATACCGGCACCGTTGATGCCCCCGCCTATCACAATCAGATCTTTGGTTTCCATGCTACCCTCATGCACTTTCGTTAAAGCTCAAAAATGTTCGATATCGCTCATGATAGCAAATGAACGCGCCATTAGTAACATCAAAAAAACAATTTAGAGTGATATGCATAACATAATGGCGTTTACCTGCCGTCACGACGTACACTTGGCAGGAGAATAGCCATTCCCTGTGTCAATTAAGAGAAAGCCATGGAAAACTTTGAGTGCATTAACGTAGAAGAAACCCATCAAAAACTGCATCAGCAACAGGCGGTGCTGGTGGATATCCGCGATCCGCAAAGCTTTGCCATGGGCCATACGCCGGGTGCGTTTCACCTGACCAACGACACGCTGGGCGCGTTTATGCGCGAAAACGACTTTGATACGCCGGTGATGGTGATGTGCTACCACGGCAACAGCAGTAAAGGCGCGGCGCAATATCTGCTGCAACAGGGTTACGATCAGGTTTACAGTGTCGACGGTGGTTTCGATGCCTGGCATCGCCATTTCCCGGCTGAAGTGGCCCACGGCACGCTTTAGGCCACTATACTGTCTCTCTTTGTACGGATTAAGCGACGCCTGTCATGTTGATGATTACCTCTTTTGCTAACCCTCGCGTCGCCCAGGCGTTTGTTGATTATATGCAGACCCAGGGTGTGATCCTGACCATTCAGCACCATGCGCAAAGCGACATCTGGCTGGCGGATGAGAGCCAGCTTGAGCGCGTGCGAACAGAGCTTGCGCGTTTTATTGAAAATCCCACCGATCCCCGGTATCTCGCGGCGAGCTGGCAATCCGGGCAAACCGGCAGCGGCCTGCATTACCGCCGTTTCCCGTTGATGGCGGCAATACGTGAACGGGGCGGTCCCTTAACGCTGATCATTTCCGCGCTTTGCATATTTGTGTTTGTATTGATGAACATCGTTGGCGACCAAACGGTGATGATGTGGCTGGCCTGGCCGTGGGATGCCAGCGTGCAGTTTGAGGTATGGCGCTATTTCGCCCATGCGGTAATGCATTTTTCCCTGGTACACATCATCTTCAACCTCTTCTGGTGGTGGTATCTTGGCGGCGCGGTGGAAAAGCGGCTGGGCAGTGGAAAACTGCTGGTGATCACCGTGATCAGCGCGCTGTTGAGCGGTTTTGTCCAGCATCAGCTAACCGGACCGTGGTTTGGCGGTTTATCCGGCGTGGTCTATGCGCTGATTGGCTATGTCTGGCTGCACGGCGTGCGCGATCCGCAACCGCAGGTCGCCCTGCCTAATGGGCTGTTTATCTTTACGGTGGCATTGATGGTGGCGGAATGGTTTGGCCTGACGGGCTTCGCCATCGCCAGCGGCGCGCATACCGCCGGCCTGCTGATTGGGCTGGCAATGGCGCTGGTCGACTCACAGAATGTGCGAAAACGAACATAATTCTTCAGGGACAATTCATGAAACAAACACAGCGTCATGACGCGATTATTGAACTGGTTAAACAACAGGGATATGTCAGTACCGAAGAGCTGGTCGAACAGTTTTCCGTTAGCCCGCAGACTATTCGTCGCGATCTGAACGACCTGGCCGATCAAAATAAGATTTTGCGCCATCACGGCGGCGCGGCGTTGCCGTCCAGTTCGGTGAATACCCCCTGGCACGATCGTAAATCGACGCAGACCGCGGAAAAAGAGCGTATTGCCCGTAAAGTCGCGGAGCAGATCCCCAACGGCGCAACGCTGTTTATTGATATCGGCACCACACCGGAAGCGGTAGCCCATGCGCTGCTCGATCACAGCGACTTGCGCGTGGTGACCAACAACCTGAACGTCGCCAATACCTTAATGAAGAAAGATGACTTTCGCGTGATTCTCGCGGGAGGAGAGCTGCGCAGCCGCGATGGTGGAATTGTCGGGGAAGCGACTCTCGATTTTATCTCCCAGTTCCGTCTCGACTTTGGCATCCTCGGCATCAGCGGCATTGATGCCGACGGTTCGTTGCTGGAGTTTGATTACCATGAAGTGCGCACCAAACGCGCGATTATCGAAAACTCGCGCCACGTTATGCTGGTGGTCGATCACTCGAAATTTGGTCGCAACGCGATGGTCAATATGGGCAGCATCAGCATGGTGGATGCGGTCTACACCGATATCATGCCGCCTGCGGGCGTGATGAAAGTGATTGCCAACAGCAATATTCAGCTTGAGCTGTGCTGACAGGGAGCAACGTCTGACGGCATCACGCTGCCGTCAGACGCCATACCCCATGATTTTCAATAACTGCTGCGCGTGCTGAACCGCATCCTGACGGTGAGCAACGCCGAGTTTTTGGTAGAGATTGCGGATATGGGTTTTGATGGTGGTCGCGGCGACAGCCAGCTCCCCGGCAATCTGTTCGTTGCTGTAACCGGAGTAGATAAGCCCCAGTACCTGCCACTCCCGCTGGGTTAACGGGCTGGTGCGGATCAGTTCCGGCACTTCCGGGTGGGTCAGCAGCCGCTCAACAAAACCCTCATCGAAATGGGCGAATTTATGTCGGTGGTGCTGGTTTATCTCGCGCAGAATACGCTGGGCGCGGTGTTGATCCAGCTCCGGTAGCGTATTGAGCTGAATTAACTGGCGCAACTGCTGCGCCATCGCTTCGCCTTCAATCACAAAGTGACTGATGAAACCCGTGCGGTTAGCCAGTTGCAAGGCTTCCAGCAGCACGCGCTGGGCATCATTTTTACGCCCGGCCTGCCAGTAAAGCTGGTTAAGCAACAGCAGATTGCGGTTGATGTCGCTCATCAGTCGCAGACTGCGCGCATTTTCGTTCAACTCTTCCAGCACCATTTCCGCCGGATCGAAATCCCCCAGCAGGATCTGCGCGCGGGCGATGTTGCGCCACTGGCTTTGCAGGAAATGGTTATTGGCGAACTCGGGTTTCGGCGTCTGGCGCAGCCACTGCGCAGCGGCTTTCTTGTCATTGGTCATTTGCCAGTAAATAACCCGGACTTTATCGGCGTTCGACACCCAGTCGCTGTGGTACTGACCGTTGCCAAGCAGGTTTTCCAGCCGGTGCAAATGGCTGCGGGCATTATCCAGATCGCCGCGCGCCAGTGAGTTTTGCACCACCAGCGCCAGGCATTGCAGTTGCTGTTGCGGCTGCAATGCCGCCAGGACTTCCAGCCCCTGGCGTGCTGCGGCTTCTGATTCATCCAGCCGCGCCCATGCCCAGAGTAATTGCGCGCGAATGCGTAACAAGAACTCGTGCATCGGCAGTTGTTCGAGGTGCTGTTCGCGGATCAGCGTAAACCCTTTCTCCTGCATCTCCCAGGCGGCTTGCAAAAAGCCCTGTGCAAAGAGGATTTCGCTTTGTTGGATCAGGCTCCACAGCGCGTAATGCCAGACATCGTGGCGGCGGGCCATCTGCTCGGTTTGCTGCATCACCGACAGCGAACTGGTCAGCTCGCCTTTACAGTGCAGCACTTCGCCATGTACGGAAGTGGCGACGATACGGCTGTAGTAATTCGCCAGCGGCAGTTCATCCAGTGCGACCATTGCCAGCCGTTCCGCCTCGGCAGGATCGCCGTCGTTAATGGCGACCTGAGCACGCAGGGCATTGAAATCGCCGTGCAGTGAGGCATCCATTTGTGTGGTCATCTCTTGCTCGGCGCGGGCCAGCAGCATGTTCACTTCGCCATAGCGATGCTGGCTTTGCATCAACCAGGCCTGTAACAGCACCAGACGCGGGTTCTCCAGCAGGCTTTTCCATGGCAGCGCTTTCAGCGACTCTTCCAGTACGCTCAGTTCGCTGTGGTTAAACAGTCCCCAGGCATGATGCAGCAGAATATCCCGCAGCATAACGCCATCGCCGGCGGCCAGCGCGTGATGAATGGCTTCGCTAGGGAAGCCTTGCGCCATCCAGCTTTCCGCCGCCGCGCGGTGGATATCCGGCAGCTCGGTCGCCAGTTCCCACTGACAGCGCTGGCGCAGGAAACTGCCGAACAACGGGTGATAACTAAACCACTCGCCGGAATCATCCATACGTTGCAGGAACAGCCCCTGGCGCTCGATCTCCTCCAGGCGCATTTGCCCGTTCTCTTCGCCGGTCACCCGTACAATCAGTGCATCATTCATTGAGCGTAGCAGCGCGCTTTTTAGCAGGAACTGGCGGGTATCGGTATCGACATTATCCAGCACCTCATCCACCAGGTAGTCGGAGAGATGGGTGGCGTTAATTCCTGACAAACGGCGCGCGGACTGATGTGGGGCACTGTGGTTTTGCCGGGCGGAAAGGGCGATAAGTTGCAGCGCGGTGGCCCAACCGGCAACGTCGTCGCACAACCGGCCGCTTTCGGCCGCTTCGATAGGCGCCGTCAGGCGACAATCAAAGAACTGTTTGGCTTCCTGGTGGGTAAAGGCCAGTTGCTGACTGCCCACTTCCAGCAACTGTTCACGCACGCGCAGGTTGGCTATTCCTAACTGAGGTAAGTTGCGTGACAACACCAGCAGCGTCAGGTTTTCCGGCTGATGGCGCAGGAAGAAACGCATGGCGTCGTGGATAACCGGGTTGGTTATCAGATGGTAATCGTCAATTACCAGATACAACGGCCGCTGCCATTCAGTTAGCTCAACGAACAGTTGAGAAAAGAGTGAGGCCAGGCTGGCGTACTGGCGTTTTTGCGCCATCGCCTCGCTGCTCACGCAGTGACCGCCTGTCGCCTGCTGGATAGCGGCGACAAAATAACTGGCAAAACGCTCTTGCTGGTTATCTCCTTCGTCCAGCGAGAACCAGCCAATGTCATTTTTACCGGCCGCCCATTGGGAAATGAGCGTTGTTTTTCCGTAACCCGCAGGGCTTGTGATCAGCGCAAGCCGATAATTGTTGGCGCCGGAAAGTTTCGCCAGCAAACGTTCACGCACCACCGTGTGGTCGAGACGAACCGGACGACTTAATTTTGACGGAATCAACATAGTTATCACTTCACTGTGAGGCAAACAGAGGGTTTGATTTTTTTTGCGCTTCGTAATTAATACTAATAAGGTCGGTCAGATGTGGATTTATTGCAAGTTATGTCCAAATCTGACGATTGTGAATTTGCACCCTGTCACATTTTTATTCCCGTAATGAATAAATTAAGAACAATAGTTACAAAAGTCGTGGGGTCAGAACTGGCGCGCTGCCCGGGGCAGTTATGCGGCGTGTTTTGTTAACATTCCACGCCCCGGAAAGATATTTATCCCTGCCGGACTTAAATCGCACAAATAGTGAAATGGGTAAAAGCAGATTTTAATGGATTTAATTTCTGCCGGTTTTCGCCCACGCGTAAAACGAATTTCGTCTGAAACGACATTTCATATTCTCTTACCCCTTCGTTACGACACTACACATTTTTCCGCTGCGATTTACCGCTTTTTGTTTGAAAAATGTGCAAAAGAGACGCTACCTTTAAGTGGCGGCGATCACAATTTTCGCTCATCCCCGCTACTCCTCCCCGGCTAATCCCAGGCAGGATGAGGAACTCAGAAACTGAGCCTGGCACACTAGCGCTAACGTCGATTTATTTCACAAAAGGACCCGGATTCTTTATGTCAAAGCCAACGTTTGATAAAGCGCAGTTTGAAGCGGCCCTCACGCGCCAGTGGCAGCGTTTGGGGTTGGCGGCTGCAACGGAAATGACCACCCGTCAGTGGTGGCAGGCAGTCAGCGGCGCGCTGGCGGAACTGCTGGCAGCACAACCTGCGCCGAAAGCGGCGAAAAAGCAGCGCCATGTTAACTACATTTCGATGGAGTTTTTGATTGGTCGTCTGACCGGCAACAATCTGCTTAATCTGGGGTGGTATCAGGATGTGGCGGCAGTGCTGGATGCACACGCAATAAATCTTAGCGATCTGCTGGAAGAGGAGATCGATCCGGCGTTGGGCAACGGCGGGCTTGGGCGACTGGCAGCCTGTTTCCTGGACTCGATGGCGACGGTGGGGCAATCCGCCACGGGCTACGGGCTGAATTACCAGTATGGTCTGTTCCGTCAATCTTTTGTCGACGGGCAACAGCATGAAGCGCCGGATGACTGGCATCGTCGCAGCTACCCGTGGTTCAGCCATAACGAACAGCTGGATGTGCACGTGGGTATTGGCGGTAAGGTCAGCAAAGAGGGGCAGTGGCAACCGGCGTTTACCCTGGTTGGCGAAGCCTGGGATCTGCCCGTGATTGGCTATCGCAACAGTGTGACGCAACCGTTGCGCCTGTGGCAGGCAACCCATGCTCATCCGTTTGATCTGACCAAATTTAATGACGGTGATTTCTTGCGTGCCGAGCAAACCGGCATCGACGCGGAAAAACTCACCAAGGTGCTGTACCCGAATGACAACCACCAGGCCGGGAAAAAACTGCGCCTGATGCAGCAATATTTTCAGTGCGCCTGCTCGGTGGCGGATATTCTGCGCCGCCACCATCTGGCGGGACGCAAACTGGCGCAACTGCCGGATTTTGAAGTTATCCAGTTGAACGATACTCACCCGACCATTGCCATCCCGGAACTGCTGCGTGTGTTGCTCGATGAGCATCAACTGAGCTGGGATGATGCCTGGGCGATCACCAGCCGGACCTTTGCTTACACCAACCACACGTTGATGCCGGAAGCGCTGGAGTGCTGGGATGAAACCCTGGTAAAAGCGCTGCTGCCGCGCCATATGCAGATCATCAAGCAGATCAACGACAAGTTTAAGGTGCTGGTCGAGAAGACCTGGCCTGGCGACAAGGCGGTATGGGCGAAGCTGGCGGTGGTACACCACAAACAGGTGCGGATGGCGAATTTGTGCGTGGTCGGCGGCTTTGCGGTAAACGGCGTAGCGGCGCTGCATTCGGACCTCGTCGTCAAAGATCTGTTCCCGGAATACCACCAGTTGTGGCCGGGTAAATTCCACAATGTGACCAACGGCATTACCCCGCGCCGTTGGATCAAGCAGTGCAACCCCTTGTTGGCAGCGTTGCTGGATAAGACGCTGAAAAAAGAGTGGGCGAACGATCTTGATCAACTGATTAATCTTGAGAAATACGCTGACGATGCGGCGTTCCGCCAGCAATATCGCGAGATCAAACAGCAGAACAAAGTCCGTCTGGCGGCCTTTGTCAAAGCCCGTACCGGTATTGAGATCAACCCACAGGCGCTGTTTGATATTCAGATCAAACGTCTTCACGAGTACAAACGCCAGCATCTTGGCCTGTTGCATATCATTGCGCTGTATAACGAGATCCGTGAAAACCCGAAGGCTGACCGCGTGCCGCGCGTATTCCTGTTTGGCGCCAAAGCTGCGCCGGGTTACTACCTGGCGAAAAACATCATCTACGCCATTAACAAAGTGGCGGAGGTGATCAACAACGACGCGAAAGTGGGCGACAAACTGAAGGTGGTGTTCCTGCCGGACTACTGCGTGTCGGCGGCGGAAAAACTGATCCCAGCGGCGGATGTCTCCGAGCAGATTTCTACTGCCGGTAAGGAAGCCTCCGGTACCGGCAACATGAAGCTGGCGCTGAATGGCGCGCTCACCGTCGGGACGCTGGACGGCGCGAACGTCGAGATTGCCGAGCAGGTTGGCGAAGAGAATATCTTTATCTTCGGTCATACCGTTGAACAGGTGAAAGCGCTGAAAGCCAAAGGCTACGATCCGCTGAAATGGCGCAAGAAAGACAAGCAACTGGATGCGGTGCTGAAAGCGCTGGAGAGCGGGAAGTTCAGCGGCGGTGACAAGCATGCATTTGATCAGATGCTGCACAGTATTGGCAAACAGGGCGGCGATCCCTACCTGGTGCTGGCGGATTTCAGCGCCTATGTGGCAGCGCAAAAACGCGTCGATGCACTGTATCGCGATCAGGAAGCCTGGACCCGTGCGGCGATCCTCAATACCGCCCGCTGCGGTATGTTCAGCTCCGATCGCTCGATTCGTGATTATCAAACCCGTATCTGGCAGGCGAAACGTTAAGGAAGCGCAATGGAAAGCAAACGTCTGGAGCATGCCGCGCTGGCGGCGGGGATCAGCCCTGACTACATCAATGCGCACGGCAAACCGCAGTCCATTACTGCGCTGACCAAACGGCGGTTGCTGGACGCCATGCACCCGGCACCTGCGGCGACCACACCTTCACCTGTGCCACCGGTGCAGGTTTTTATCCGCGGCAAAAAGAAGGTGCTGCCGGTGCAGGGCAAAGGCGAGTTCCGCTGGCATCTGACCACGGAAGCGGGCAAACAGCATGCAGGCGAGGTGCGTGGCGGCGCGAACCTGGCGTTGCCGACCGGGCTGGCGCTGGGCTATCACTCACTGGTGCTGGAGCAGAAAGGCCAGAAATGGCCGTGCCGGTTAATTATCGCCCCGGCGCGCTGTTACGAACCGCAGGCGTTGCTGGAGGGGAAAAAACTGTGGGGTGCTTGCGTTCAGCTTTACACCCTGCGTTCGCAGGATAACTGGGGCATTGGCGACTTTGGCGATCTGAAGGCGATGCTCGGCGAGGTGGCAAAGCGCGGCGGCGCGTTTATTGGTCTCAACCCCATTCATGCGCTCTATCCGGCGAACCCGGAGAGCGCCAGCCCGTACAGTCCGTCATCCCGACGCTGGCTGAATATTATCTATATTGATGTTAATGCCCTGGTGGACTTTCGCGACAGTGAAGAGGCGCAGGCGTGGTGGACGTTGCCCACGACGCAGCAAACGCTGCGTGCCGCGCGGGATGCCGAATGGGTGGATTACGCCACGGTGACCGCGCTGAAACTGGCGGCGCTTCGTATGGCATGGAAGCACTTTCGTCAGCGCGCCGAAGACGACGAACAGGCGTCAGCCTTCCGGGATTTTGTGCAGCAGGAGGGGGAAAGTCTCTACTGGCAAGCGGCATTTGATGCGCTGCATGCCTGGCAGGTGCAGGAGGATGAACTGCGCTGGGGCTGGCCCGTATGGCCGGAAGGGTATCAGTCCACCCGAAGTCCGCAGGTGAAAGCGTTTTGTCAGCAACATGCCGACGAGGTGGATTTTTATCTCTGGCTTCAGTGGCTGGCGTATACGCAGTTTGCCGATTGCTGGGCGACCAGCCAGAACAACGGCATGCCGATTGGCCTGTACCGTGATTTGGCGGTGGGCGTGGCGGAAGGCGGTGCGGAAACCTGGTGCGATCGCGAGTTGTATTGCCTGAAAGCATCCGTTGGCGCGCCGCCGGATATTCTGGGGCCGCTGGGGCAAAACTGGGGTCTGCCGCCGATGGATCCGCACGTGATGCACGCCCGTGGTTATGCGCCGTTTATCGATTTGCTGCGTGCCAATATGAAAAGCTGTGGTGCGCTGCGTATTGATCATGTGATGTCGATGCTGCGCTTATGGTGGATCCCTTACGGTGAAACCGCCGATCACGGGGCGTATGTGCAGTATCCGGTTGATGATCTGCTCGCTATTCTGGCGCTGGAAAGTCAGCGCCATCAGTGCATGGTGATTGGTGAGGATCTGGGCACGGTGCCGGTGGAGATTGTCGGTAAGCTACGCAGTAGCGGCGTTTACTCGTACAAGGTGCTCTACTTCGAAAGCGATCACGAAAAGACGTTCCGTACGCCGCAGGCCTATCCGCCGCAGTCGATGGCGGTCGCCACCACGCACGACCTGCCGACGTTACGCGGATACTGGGAGAGCGGCGATTTAACCCTCGGTAAAACTCTCGGGTTATACCCGGATGAAGTGATATTGCGTGGCCTGTATCAGGATCGCGAACGGGCAAAACAGGGGTTACTGGATGCATTGCATCAGTCCGGTTGCCTGCCAAAACGCGCCGGGCATAACGCCTCACGCATGCCAATGACGGCGATCCTCAATCGTGGGATGCAGCGTTTTATCGCGGACAGCAACAGCGCGTTACTGGGATTACAGCCGGAAGACTGGCTCGATATGCCGGGGCCGGTCAACATTCCGGGCACCAGTTATCAGTATAAAAACTGGCGGCGCAAGCTGGCGGTTACGCTGGAGAAGATGTTTGCCGATGAGAAGGTTAACCGCCTGATTAAGGATCTCGACCGCCGCCGCAAAGCAGCAGGTAAACGCTAATAAAAATGCCCGGTCAGACCGGGCATTTTCATCGTGTCAGGAAGCGCCTGCGTTTTATCAGACCACCATACCCAGCAGCAAGCATCCCACCAGGCCGCACACGGAGATAATGGTTTCCAGCGCGGACCATGAACGCATGGTCTCACCGATGGTCAGGTTGAAATACTCTTTGAACAGCCAGAAACCCGGATCGTTCACATGGGAGAAGATCACGCTACCGGAGCCCACAGCGATCACCATCAGTTCCGGGCTTACGCCGGTGGTGGCAATCAGCGGTGCGGCAATACCGCCTGCGGTGATCGCCGCCACGGTTGCAGAACCGAGCGCAATACGCAGGACTGCCGCGATAGACCACGCCATAAACAGCGGGGAGAGGTTGGTGGAGTGCATCATGGCGGCAATGTATTTATCCACACCGCTATCGACCAGAACCTGCTTGAACGCGCCGCCGCCGCCGATGATCAGCAGCATCATGGCGATGATTTTGATAGAGCTGGTCAGGGTGTCGTTAATGTCGTCCATTGAACGACCACGGTTCAGACCAAAGGTGAAGACCGCAATCAGGACGGCAATCATGGTTGCCATCACCGGGTCGCCAAAGAACTCTGCATACGGAAGGATAGCGTGACCTTTCGGCAGCACCATTTCCGCCACGGCGCGCAGCGCCATCAGGATCACCGGGACCAGAGAGGTCCAGACGCTGACGCCAAAGCCTGGCATCTCTTCTTCGGTAAAGGTTTTGGCGTTGTACAGACCTTCCGGGATCGGCTTATCAATGCTTTTCAGGAAGCGTGCATACACCGGGCCTGCGAGGATCACCGTCGGGATACCGAGCAGCGTACCGTAGAGCAGGGTTTTACCCATGTCCGCATGGAAGATGGTGGCAATGGCGGTCGGGCCTGGGTGCGGCGGCAGGAAACCATGCGTGACGGACAGCGCAGCCGCCATTGGCACGCCGATGTAAAGCAGCGGAATACGCGCAGACGCGGCTATGGTGAACACCAGCGGCAGCAACAGTACGAAGCCCACTTCATAGAACAGGGCGAAACCGACGGTAAAACCGGTTAACACCACGGCCCACTGAATATGTTTACGTCCGAATTTCTCGATGAGGGTCGTGGCAATGCGCTGCGCGCCGCCGCAATCCGCCAGCAGTTTACCCAGCATGGCGCCGAAGCCCATGATCAGCGCAAGACTGCCCAGCGTTCCACCGACACCGGCTTTAATGGATTTGATAACCGCGTCCAGCGGCATGCCTTGCATCATCCCGACGGCGAGCGCCACCAGGATCAGGGCAATAAACCCGTTGAGTTTAAAACGGATCATTAACAGCAATAAAAGGGCGACACCGATAGCGACAATGACTAATGGCATGATTTACCTGGCCTTTAATTTGTTATGGGTAACGTCATTCTTTTCTGGCAATCCCTCAATGCTCCAGGGTAAGAAACAGCGGATTGCCGCACCGTTACGGCTTACATCCATAACTAAAAATTGTAGCTGGATGTTTTTGTCTTGTGGGTGCTGGCTTGAATGATACGGGTAACATGCACAGGAAGAGAATCACCAGGCGGATCTAAATGTGAGAACTGAGACATCCGTCATATTAACGTGGGGAAACTAACCCCAAAGAAAAAGAGATCTGTGATGGCAAGGATACGGGTAACAGCGTGAGGTGTGTGGCTGAACGGGCAGACATGATCGGGGGAGTTCGGGTTGCCAATCAGGCTCAGACCCGGTAAGCGAAGCGCCACCGGGCCTGTATGCAACAACGGGAGCAAGACTTAGTAGTAGGAGTGCTCGCCGCGTTGGTGCTCGGTCAGATCGCGCACGCCTTTCAGTTCCGGGAATTCGGTCAGCAGTTGCTTCTCGATCCCTTCTTTCAGCGTGACGTCGACCATTGAGCAACCGTTACAGCCACCGCCAAATTGCAGAATGGCGTAGCCTTCATCGGTAATTTCCATCAGCGATACGCGACCGCCGTGACCGGCGAGCTGCGGGTTGATTTGCGACTGCAGCAGATACTCCACGCGCTCCATCAGTGGGGCGTCGTCAGAGACCTTACGCATTTTGGCGTTCGGCGCTTTCAGCGTGAGCTGGGAGCCCAGCTGGTCGGTAACAAAATCGATTTCCGCATCTTCCAGATACGGCGCGCTCAGTTCGTCGACGTAGGCAACCAACTGCTCAAATTTCAGCGCGGTGTCGCTTGCTTCAACCGCGTCCGGTGGGCAATAGGAGACGCCACATTCGGCGTTTGGCGTACCCGGGTTAATCACAAATACGCGAATTTGTGTCCCTTCTTCCTGATTTGCCAGCAGTTTAACAAAATGCGCCTGGGCTGCGTCGGAGATACGGATCATAGCAATGGCCTAATAGTTGACTATTTTACTTGGTTATAATACGCCCATCATCGAGGGTCTACAAGGTTCGACACAGGCACCATACCTGAACAGCCGCTGCGCCGCTGCGTAAAAGCAGGCGGGTGATTTCTGCAACGGTACTGCCGGTCGTGACGACATCATCCACCACGACGATATGGAGTCCGGCGACCGGCAATTCAAGTCGGAAGGCGTTTTTCAGGTTCTGTTTGCGCAAACGCGCGCTGAGATGATGCTGAACCGGTGTAGCCCGCAGGCGGCGCAGCGCGGCGCGTGGAGCGCTGCACTGTAGCCAATGCGCCAGTTTCTGACATAACAGATCGCTTTGATTAAAGCCTCTGCGCCACTGGCGGCGGGCATGCAGCGGCACGCTGATGATCATATCGGGTTTTGCCGGGTTCCGGGTCGGGTGCGCGCCGCGTACGGCTAATAACAGCAGCCGGGACAGCGCATTTGCTGCTTCCGGACGCGGTGCAAACTTAAACTGATGCAGTAGCGTACTGAGCGGCGGCGCATAATCACTGACGGCGATAAGCCGCTGCCAGGGCGGCGGTTTTTGCAGGCAACGCCCGCAGTGAATATCGTCGCGGGCGGCAGGTAAACCGCACAAAGGGCAAACGCTGCCGCGCCTGCGGATGGCACGCGTGCACAAAGAACAGATCCCCCAGTGGCTGCACGCGAGCGGCATCCGACATAGCCAGCATAACCCCGGCGCTGTTAGCATATTGCACCTCCCTGTGTGAAAGAAGAGAACGATAACTGATGAGTGACATCTGGTGGCAAACCAAAGGCGAAGGTGATTGTCATCTTGTGCTGCTGCACGGATGGGGACTGAATGCGCAGGTCTGGGATTGCATCACCCCGGAACTGAGTACGCACTTTACCCTGCATCTGGTGGATTTGCCGGGCTATGGCAGGAGCCGTGGTTTTGCCGCGTTAACACTGCGGCAGATGACGGACCTCATATTGTCTCAGGCACCGGAAAAAGCGGTATGGCTGGGCTGGAGTCTTGGCGGGCTGGTGGCAAGCCAGGCGGCGTTGCTGGCGCCCGATCGTGTTAACGCACTGGTCACGGTGGCCTCATCGCCCTGTTTTAGCGCGCAGGATGACTGGGCCGGGATCAAACCCGATGTACTGGCGGGGTTTCAGCACCAGCTCAGTGAAGATTTCCAGCGCACCGTCGAGCGTTTTCTGGCGCTGCAAACTCTGGGGACGGATACGGCAAAGCAGGATGCCCGGTTGCTGAAAAGCGCGGTGCTGTCGCTGGATATGCCGTCGGCGGAGGTGTTGAATGGCGGGCTGGAGATCCTGAAAACGGTGGATCTGCGTGATGCGCTAACGGCGCTGACCATGCCGTTTTTGCGTCTGTATGGCCGGCTTGATGGGCTGGTGCCGCGTAAAATCGTCCCGATGCTGGATGAGATGTGGCCGGAGAGTGAATCGGTGGTCTTCCCGAAAGCCGCGCATGCGCCGTTTATCTCGCATCCCGCCGCATTTTGCGACACGCTGGTGGCGCTTAAATCGCGGTTGTAAGCCCCTCCCGCTGCGGGGAGGAGGCTGTCATTATCGCAACGCCCACCACTCGCGTGAGCAGGCGTCTTTCCCGTCCGGGCAGTGTTTGCAGCTACCGGTTAAACACCCGGTAGCCTCTTCCTGAATGCGCACCGCTTTGCCCATGGCTTCCATGCGCGCGAGCATGGCATCGATCAGCGCTCGCGGCGTATGCAGCGTGGCGCTGAGCTGGCTGGCTTCCATCCGCCCGCGCAAGGCCAGTAGATCCCGAACGTCAATTAACGATGCCATCCTGTCGCTCCTTAGTGGCAGTCGCCCGCCGGGCTGTCGCAGCAACTGGCGACGGTTTTGCGTGTTGCCAGCAGGTTGACGTTCACCCGGCTTCTGGCGCGCCGCAGCGCGCCAATGACCACGACGTTGAACAGGATCACCGCCAGAATGCAGGTCAGACTGTAAACCAGGTGCTGGTTAAACGTCACCGTCTGGTAGAACAGGGTCGACAGCGAGTAGGCAATGTTCAGCCCCCATAGTACCGAGAACCCCATCCAGCCACGGCTGGATTCACGGGCGATGGCCCCCATTGCTGTGATGCAGGGAACGTACAGCAGCACGAAAATCAGGTAGCTGTATGCGGCTGCCGCGCTGCCAAATTTCTCGCTCATCACGCCCATTGTACCGGTGGCCATCTCGCCATCACCTTTGCTGGCTTCAATCGGGTTGGCCAGCACGCTCAGGCTGAACGTGTCTTGCAGGCTTTTCCAGGTCTCACTCAGCGCTGCGGCTAACTCGCCCGTCAGGCTGAATTCCGCTGGATTAAACGCCGCTTCCTGAATATTTTCGGCGGTATAGAGCGTATTCAGCGTACCCACCACCACTTCTTTTGCCATCGCGCCGGTAAACAGCCCGACCGTGGCTTGCCAGTGATCGCCATGCACGCCAATCGGCTCTAACAGGGGAGTGAAGACGCGGCTAATGGAGGCCAGCGCCGACTCGTCGATTTTGTCGACGGTGCGGCCATCCAGCGAGAAGCTGTTCATTGCGCTCAGGAAAATACTGACCACGATAATCACTTTACCCGCACGGATAACAAAACCTTTCAGGCGCTGCCAGGTTTGCAGCAGCAGGCTTTTCAGGTGAGGTACGTGATAAACCGGCAGCTCCATAACGAACGGCGATGCTTCACCACGCAGCAGGGTGAACTTCAGCATCAGCCCGGTCAGAATAGCCATCACGATACCAAGCACATACAGCGAGAACACCGTCACCGCACCCTGCTGACCAAAGAAGGCCGCAGCAAAAACAGCAAAGATCGCCAGACGCGCACCGCAGGACATAAACGGCGCCATCATGATGGTGATCAACCGCTCACGCGGCGCATCGAGCGTACGTGCACCCATCACCGATGGCACGTTGCAACCAAAGCCGACAATCAACGGCACAAAGGATTTACCCGGCAGTCCCAGCGATTGCATCAGGCGATCCATCACAAAGGCGGCGCGTGCCATATACCCGGAGTCTTCGAGGAAAGACATAAACAGGTACATCATGCCAAGCTGCGGAACCAGCGGCAGCACGGTATTCACCCCGCCGCCCAGCCCCTGGGCAAGGAACACGGTCAGCCACGCCGGGAAGTGCAACGTATAACCCAGCCACTGAATGCCATGCACAAACACCGCCACTGAACCGGCATCAAAAATAGGGGCGAATGCGCCGCCGATGTTAATGGCGAACAGGAACATCAGGTACATGACGAACAGGAAGATGGGCAGGCCCAAAAAACGGTTCAGGATCACGCGGTCGACCGCAGCCGTGAACTGGCTGGGCTCGGCGGTCAGCGTGTTGCTCACCGTGTCGCAAATCGCGGCGATGGATTGATAACGCGCATCGGCAATATGCAGCGCCGGGTCATCCATTTCGGCCTGCAAACGAGACAGAGTCGTTTCCAGGTGCTGGGTACTGATGCCTGAGTTGGCGCGGCTGTAGATATCACCTTCCAGCATTTGCAGACCCATCCAGCGGCGTTGCTGCCACGGTGTCTCGTCACCCATCATGTGCGCCAGCGCGTCCGCTTCCCGGGAGAGTGGTTGGGCGTAATGCACCAGTTCAACGCTGTCGTTGGCCTGATGGCGGTCGATCGCCAGCTTCAGGGCTTCAATGCCGCGACCGCGGGTGGAAACCAGTGGGATCACCGGGCAGCCAAGGCGCGCGGCAAGGGCGTCGACATCAATGCGTACTTTCTGTTTTTCGGCGATATCTAGCATATTCAGGGCGATAATGCAGGGAATGCCGAGTTCCAGCAGTTGCAGGGTCAGGTAGAGGTTACGCTCCAGGTTGGAGGCATCCACCACGTTGATCAGCAGGTCTGCGTCGCCGCTCAGAATGTAGTGGCAGGCAATCTGTTCATCCAGTGAGGTTTGCGCAGAAATGGTGGTCAGGGAGTAAGTGCCGGGAAGGTCGACCAGCGTGACCTGGTTATCTGTGGTAGTGAATGAACCCTCTTTGCGTTCAACGGTAACGCCAGCCCAGTTACCCACACGCTGACGCGCACCGGTTAACTGATTGAATAATGTTGTCTTGCCTGAATTAGGATTACCAATTAAGCCAATGGTTATTTTTTTCATTTTACGTAACTCTCTGTAACGGCCGAACCATTAACGTGAAACTGCTTCCAGTTCGAGGAAGGCAAGATCTTTTTTCCGTAACACTAAATTAACGCGTCGGGTTTCGATATGAATGGGATCGCCTAACGGCGCCACGCGCACCACATTAAAAGAGGAACCGGGCAACATGCCTAAAGAGAGGAGTTTTTGCCGCCATGCCGGGCTAATTTCTTGTGAAAAGCCGGTAATTTTCCACGCGCTGTCAGGAGAGAATTGCATAGAACCTACTTATGTACGCTGCGAACCAATATTTATCATGCGTCGTGCGGGCGCATGGCATCCGGTAGTGGCCAATGAGAAAAGAGAAATACTCAACATGGCACAATGATAATGAGAATAGTTTTTATCATCAATCATAAAAATGCGCTGGCAGGCAGTCGAATATATTAATTTGGACCTGTTTTGACGTAGCTCAACATTTTGTTGGGTTATGCATTTCGTGCTGTGTTGGAAAAATAAAGACACAAAAAAATAGCGTTAATGACATTTTTTCTGGCTTAAGGATTTATTAAGGATGGAAAGTGATTGACGTGAAAAAATGCACTGATACAGCATGTTAAATGCGCTAATTATAGATAGAGTTGATTAATATTTTTGAACGCTAATTAGCATGTAAAATAAAGAGTTAATTTTATTACGTTGAATAACGGTGTGAATTAACTTTTATATTTTCGAATGGTTTGTCGAAAAAATAGCCCTTCTCTTGTCCGGGAAGGGCTATCGTCTGCGTTTAGCGTTTCTTACCCATTGCCGCCGCCAGCGCATCCATCATCGCGCTGTTGCCGCTGGGTTGTGTATCGCGGCCGCGCGGTGCTTTCGCCGGGCGTGCGTTGTTGCGGCCAGCATCGCGGTTGCCCGCGTTGCTGTTGCCATTACCGCGACGGGTGTTGCTGTCGCCGGGTTGTTCATCCAGACGCATGGTCAGCGCGATGCGTTTGCGCTGGAGATCCACTTCCAGCACTTTCACTTTCACGATATCGCCCGCTTTGACCACCGTATGCGGATCTTCAACGAACTTGTCCGCCAGCGAAGAGATATGAACCAGGCCATCCTGATGCACGCCGATGTCAACGAACGCGCCAAAGTTGGTGACGTTGGTGACCGCGCCTTCCAGCACCATGCCAGGCAGCAGGTCGTTGAGGGTTTCAACACCTTCAGCAAAGGTCGCGGTTTTGAACTCCGGACGCGGGTCACGCCCCGGTTTCTCCAGCTCTTTGATAATGTCTGTCACCGTCGGCACACCGAAGCGCTCATCGGTAAATTCAGTGGCTTTCAGTTTGCGCAGTTCACTGCTGTTGCCCATCAAATCGCGCAGGGATTGCGCGGTTGCCGCCAGAATACGCTCCACCACCGGGTAGGTTTCCGGGTGGACTGTTGAAGCATCCAACGGGTTGTCACCGTGGTTGATACGCAGGAAGCCTGCGCACTGCTCAAAGGCTTTCGGCCCAAGGCGGCTGACTTTGAGTAACTGCTGGCGATTCTGGAACTGACCATTTTCATCGCGCCAGGTGACGATGTTCTGCGCCATCATGCGGGTCAGACCTGCTACGCGCGTCAGCAGTGGAACAGAGGCGGTATTCAGGTCAACGCCGACGGCGTTCACGCAGTCTTCAACGACCGCATCCAGCTTGCGCGCTAACTGCGTCTGGCTGACATCGTGCTGATATTGGCCGACACCGATGGATTTCGGATCGATTTTCACCAGCTCAGCCAGTGGATCCTGTAAACGGCGGGCGATAGAGACCGCACCGCGCAGAGAAACGTCGAGATCCGGGAATTCCAGCGCTGCCAGCTCAGAAGCGGAGTAGACCGATGCGCCGGCTTCACTGACGATCACTTTTTGTGCGGTGACTTTCGGGAACTGTTTCTGCACATCGAGGTAGAAACGCTCTGTTTCGCGGGACGCGGTGCCGTTGCCGATGGCGACCAGCTCAACGTTATGCTTCTCACACAGCGCCGCGACGGCAACCGCCGCTTTCGCAGCCTGGCCGGTATGCGGGTAAATGGTGTCGGTCGCCACCAGTTTGCCGGTGCCATCCACGACCGCGACTTTTACGCCGGTACGCAGGCCCGGATCGAGCCCCATGGTGGCGCGCAGACCGGCCGGTGCGGCCATCAACAGATCGTGCAGGTTGCGGGCAAAAACGTTAATCGCTTCATCTTCTGCGCGTTCACGTACCGTGCCCATCAGCTCGGTTTCCAGATGCATTAACACTTTGATACGCCAGGTCCAGCTCACCACGCCTTTGCGCCAGCTATCCGCCGGGGCATTATTCAGACGCAGGCCGAGGTGATCGATAATGATCTGCTCGCAGTGGCTCTCTTTTGGCGGTTCGTCAAATTGCGGGTCGGCATTCAGCGAGAGCTGAAGTACGCCTTCGTTACGCCCACGGAACATGGCCAGTGCGCGGTGAGAGGGGGTAGTGGCAATCGGCTCATGATGATCGAAGTAGTCGCGGAATTTCGCGCCTTCTTCCTCTTTGCCACTGACAACGGTCGCCACCAGGTGGGCGTTTTTCCACAGATAATCGCGCACTTTCGCCAGCAGCGCGGCATCTTCGGCGAAGCGTTCCATCAGGATATAACGTGCGCCATCCAGTGCGGCTTTGCTGTCCGCCACGCCTTTATCGGCGTCGACAAAGGTCGCGGCTAAGGTGTCCGGATCCTGTGAAGGATCGGTCCACAACGCATCGGCCAGCGGCTCCAGCCCGGCTTCAATGGCGATCTGCCCGCGGGTGCGGCGTTTGGGTTTGTACGGCAGGTAGAGATCTTCGAGTTCGGTTTTGCTCAGCGTACCGTTAATGGCTTTGGCCAGTTCGTCACTGAGTTTGCCCTGCTCGCCAATGGATTTGAGGATCGCCTGACGGCGCTCTTCCAGTTCGCGCAGGTAGACAAGACGGGTTTCGAGCTGACGCAGTTGCGTGTCGTCCAGACCGCCGGTGACCTCTTTACGATAGCGCGCGATAAACGGCACTGTGTTCCCTTCATCAAGCAGGCGAACGGCGGATTCCACCTGTTCGGCCCGGGCCTGAAGTTCACCCGCAATAATGCGGCAGAGCGAATCATTCATCATTTCTTTATCATCTTCTGCATAAAAACAGCGTGTAGTTATACGGACTGGCGCTGAAAATTGCCAGCCGCTATGGGTTGCTCTCGGACAGTTCCGGATGGGTTATTTCACATACTCGATTTCATTAACGTACCAGGTCGCTTCGCCGCCCGGTGTCTGCACCACGGCGACATCTCCCGCTTCTTTCTTCAGCAAGGCGCGCGCCATCGGCGAGTCGATTGAGATGTAATCTTTACGACCAAAGATCTCGTCATAACCCACGATACGAAAACGCAGGGTTGCGCCATCATCGTTTTCAATTTCCACCCAGGCGCCAAAGAACACTTTGCCTTCCTGCTGCGGTGAGTAATCAACAATTTTCAGGTTTTCCAGACATTTGGTGAGATAGCGTACCCGGCGGTCTATCTCACGCAGGCGTTTTTTATTGTACTGGTAGTCGGCGTTTTCGCTGCGATCGCCCAGGCTCGCGGCCCAGGTCACTTTTTTGGTGACTTCCGGGCGCTCCTCACGCCAGAGAAAATCGAGTTCCTGCTTCAGTTTTTCGTAACCTTCACGGGTGATCAGGGGCGTTTTCATGCAATTGCCTTTTCTCTGTCTCGCACATGCTTTACAAATCGTTATGTCTAAGGTGCGGATTAATCATGCTTTCTGTGATGAAATATGCATATAACTTGCTGTTAAATATGCTTTGTAACAATTTCGACTAGAATGTATACCAGATTTAGCTGGTCGTGAACGCGCACTTTTTTAGAATACGGAGTCATAATTGTCGGAACCTTTGGGAGTATAAACAATGCAAGAGAATTATAAGATTCTGGTAGTGGATGACGACATGCGCCTGCGCGCATTGCTTGAGCGTTACCTTACCGAGCAAGGCTTCCAGGTTCGTAGCGTCGCTAACGCTGAACAAATGGATCGTTTGTTAACCCGTGAATCTTTCCATCTGATGGTGCTGGACCTGATGCTGCCAGGCGAAGATGGCCTCTCAATCTGCCGCCGTCTGCGCAGCCAGAGTAACCCGATGCCGATCATCATGGTGACGGCGAAAGGGGAAGAGGTGGACCGTATCGTTGGTCTGGAAATTGGCGCTGACGACTACATTCCCAAACCGTTTAACCCGCGTGAACTGTTGGCGCGTATTCGCGCGGTGCTGCGCCGCCAGGCGAATGAACTGCCGGGTGCGCCATCTCAGGAAGAAGCGGTTATTGCCTTTGGTAAGTTCAAACTGAACCTCGGCACCCGCGAAATGTTCCGTGAAGATGAACCGATGCCGCTGACCAGCGGTGAGTTTGCGGTACTGAAAGCGCTGGTCAGTCACCCGCGTGAGCCGCTATCGCGCGATAAGCTGATGAACCTCGCGCGCGGTCGTGAATATTCGGCGATGGAACGTTCTATCGATGTGCAGATTTCCCGTCTGCGCCGCATGGTGGAAGAGGATCCTGCTCACCCGCGTTATATTCAGACCGTGTGGGGCCTGGGCTACGTATTTGTGCCGGACGGCTCTAAAGCATGAAGCGAGTGCGCTTCTCACCGCGCAGTTCATTTGCCCGCACGTTGTTGCTCATTGTCACCTTGCTGTTCGTCAGCCTGGTGACAACTTACCTGGTGGTGCTGAACTTCGCCATTTTGCCCAGCCTCCAGCAGTTTAATAAGGTTCTCGCCTACGAAGTGCGTATGCTGATGACCGATAAACTGCAACTGGAGGACGGTACGCAACTGGTGGTGCCACCGGCGTTTCGTCGCGAAATCTACCGGGAACTGGGGATTTCGCTCTATTCCAACGAGGCCGCGGAAGACGCGGGCCTGCGTTGGGCTCAGCATTATGAGTTCTTAAGCCAGCAAATGGCGCAGCAGCTTGGTGGGCCGACTGAAGTGCGCGTCGAGGTGAACAAAAGCTCGCCGGTCGTGTGGCTGAAAACCTGGCTGTCGCCCAATATCTGGGTGCGCGTGCCGTTGACCGAAATTCATCAGGGCGACTTCTCTCCGCTGTTCCGTTACACGCTGGCGATTATGCTGCTGGCGATAGGCGGCGCCTGGCTGTTTATCCGCATTCAGAACCGACCGCTTGTTGACCTGGAGCATGCCGCACTCAAAGTGGGGAAAGGGCAAATTCCCGCGCCGTTGCGGGAATATGGCGCATCGGAAGTGCGCTCGGTGACCCGCGCCTTTAACCAGATGGCCGCCGGGGTGAAACAACTGGCGGATGACCGCACGCTGTTAATGGCCGGGGTGAGCCATGATTTGCGCACGCCGCTGACGCGTATCCGCCTGGCGACAGAAATGATGGCGGAAGAAGATGGCTACCTTGCCGAGTCGATTAATAAAGACATTGAAGAGTGCAACGCCATTATCGAGCAGTTTATTGATTATCTGCGTACCGGTCAGGAGATGCCGATGGAAATGGCGGAACTGAATGCGGTGCTTGGCGAAGTGGTGGCAGCCGAAAGCGGCTATGAACGGGAAATTGAGACGGCGTTAAACGCCAGCGAGATCTTCGTGCGTATGCATCCGCTCTCGATTAAGCGCGCAGTCGCCAACATGGTGGTGAATGCGGCGCGCTACGGTAACGGCTGGATTAAAGTCAGCAGCGGCACCGAACTGAACCGCGCCTGGTTCCAGGTGGAGGATGACGGTCCGGGCATTAAGCCGGAACAACGTAAACATCTGTTCCAGCCGTTTGTCCGTGGCGATAGCGCCCGCAGCACCAGCGGCACCGGCCTTGGCCTGGCGATTGTGCAGCGCATTGTCGATAACCATAACGGTTTGCTGGAGCTGGGCACCAGCGAGCGCGGTGGGTTATCTATTCGCGCCTGGCTACCTGTTCCTGTTGCTCGCGTGAGCGGGCCAACAAAAGACGCCTGAATAAAAAACCCGCCAACTGGCGGGTTTTGTTTCTCTTGCGTTGCCGGATTACAATTTCGGCCCGGCGCTAACCAGTGCGGCGCCAGCAGGGGTATCCGTGTATTTCTCAAAGTTTTCCACAAACAGCTTAGCCAGTTGCGTGGCCTTCTCCTGCCACTGTTCCGGCGAGGCGTAGGTGTGGCGTGGATCGAGGATCCGGCTATCCACGCCAGGCAGCGTTGTGGGGATGGCCAGGTTAAACATCGGCAGGGTGAAGGTTTCGGCGTCGTCCAGCGAGCCATCCAGAATCGCGTCGATAATGGCGCGGGTATCTTTGATGGAAATACGTTTGCCGGTGCCATTCCAGCCGGTATTGACCAGGTAAGCCTGTGCGCCGGATGCCTGCATGCGTTTCACCAGAACTTCTGCATACTGCGTGGGGTGCAGCGACAGGAACGCCGCGCCGAAACAGGCGGAGAAGGTCGGTGTCGGTTCCGTTACCCCACGTTCGGTGCCCGCCAGTTTAGCGGTAAAACCGGAAAGGAAGTGGTATTGTGTCTGGCTTGCCGTGAGACGTGACACCGGCGGCAGTACGCCGAACGCATCCGCCGTCAGGAAAATCACCTTGGTGGCGTGGCCCGCTTTTGATACCGGTTTAACGATATTCTGAATATGGTAAATCGGATACGACACGCGGGTGTTTTCCGTTTTCGAGGCATCATCATAATCGATGCTGCCATCGGCGCGGACGCTGACGTTTTCCAGCAGCGCATCCCGGCGGATGGCGTGGAAGATATCCGGTTCCGCTTCTTCAGAGAGGCGGATCGTTTTGGCGTAGCAGCCCCCTTCGAAGTTAAACACGCCATCGTCATCCCAACCGTGTTCGTCATCGCCAATCAGACGGCGCTTCGGATCGGTGGAGAGGGTGGTTTTGCCGGTGCCGGAAAGGCCAAAGAACACCGCGACATCGCCTTTCTCGCCGACGTTTGCGGAGCAGTGCATCGACGCAATACCCTGCAACGGCAGCAGGTAATTCATGATTGAGAACATGCCTTTTTTCATCTCGCCGCCGTACCAGGTACCGCCAATTAACTGGATGCGTTCGGTGAGGTTAAAGGCCACAAAGTTCTCGGAGTTCAGCCCTTGCTCTTTCCACTGAGGGTTGGTGCATTTCGCGCCGTTCATGACAATAAAATCCGGCGTAAAGCTGGCCAGTTCCTCTTCCGTCGGGCGAATAAACATGTTTTTGACGAAGTGCGCCTGCCAGGCCACTTCAGTAATGAAGCGCACGGCAAGACGGGTGTCCGGGTTGGCGCCGCAAAACGCATCAATAATAAACAGGCGCTTTCCGGAGAGTTGTTGTGTGACCAGGCCTTTCAGGTGCTGCCAGATTTCAGGGGAGAGCGGTTTGTTGTCGTTTTTACCTTTGCCTTTATCAGCCCACCACACGGTGTCGCGGGTGGTATCGTCACGGACAATGTATTTATCTTTCGGCGAACGGCCGGTAAAAATACCGGTGTCGACGGCGACAGCACCAGAATTCGTCAACACACCACGCTCATATCCTTCCAGGTCTGGACGGAGCTCTTCCTGATACAGCATATCGTAATCGGGGTTGTAGACGAGATCCTGAACATCGTTGATACCATAAGCCTTGAGATCTTGCGGGGTTAAGCTCTTAACACGCATATCACTACTCCTTAGCCAAGATGTACTGCCTGAAATTGTAGGGTTGTTCTTCATTTGTTAACCGGGACGACGCTCATAGATTTACGTATCTCGACAAACCCAAACTAACGGAAAACGCTGTGACACCCGTCACGTAACGGAACGGATTATGGCAAATTCCATCATAATGATCGGGAAAATGTTCTTAAAACGCCATAACGCAACATTTTTAACGGCTACTTTGTGACTGTAATCGCTTTCATGAAAGAAAATTACGTAAGGGTTTCAGAGAGGATTGTAGCGGAAACGTGACAAGATTTGCAAAACCGCCGCCCGCAGGCGGCGTGAAAGAGTCTGTCAGTGAACCTGAGGATCGGCTGGAGAGGCATTATTGCGGATTTCCGCAATATCCATCGCGTTAAACAGATAATGATTACCGCAGTAGTCGCAGTGCATATCGATTTCACCCTCTTCAGCAAGAATGCTATCGACTTCTTCATCCGGCAGTGTTTTCAGCGCGCCAGCGCAACGCTCGCGGGAGCAGGTGCACTTAAATTCCACGTCCTGCGGATCATAAAGCGTGACGTCTTCTTCATGGTACAAACGCCACAGCACGTCTTCGGCGTTCAGCGTGAAAAGCTCTTCTGCTTTGATGGTTTCCGTCAGCACGCTCAGGTGTTCGAAATCTTCGGCCTGGGTTTCCTGGGCAGGCAGCACCTGTAGCAGCATACCGCCCGCAGCGGGCTGCCCATCGACATCGCCGGTGCGGATAAACAAACGCGTCGGCAACTGTTCTGAGCGCAGGAAATAATCTTCCAGGCAGGCTGCCAGCGTATCGCCTTCCAGACCCACAACACCCTGATAACGCTCGCCTTCTTTTGGCGTAATCGTAATCACCAGATAGCCATTACCGACCAGCGTTTTCAGATCGGCATTTTCCGGCACATCGCCCTGCACGCGGGCAACGCCGCGCATTTGCTGGCGGTTATTGCCATTGATCACCGCCAGACTCATCGGGCCATCCCCTTGCAGCTGAACGGTGATATCGCCGGCAAACTTCAGCGTGGCGGTGAGCAAGCTGGTCGCTACCAACAGTTCCCCGAGGATGGTTTTCACCGGTAACGGATAGTTGTGGTTTTCCAGCACCTGTTTCCAGGTTTCGGATACGGTCACCAGCTCGCCGCGTACGGCATAGTTTTCAAACAGATAGCGGTGTAATTGGTCTTGATGGGCCATAATTGTCTCTCTTGCGGGTGAGCGTTACTCGCTATCACCGTATTTAAATTTCATCAGATCGCGGCGTTCTTTCTTATCCGGGCGACGATCGGGGTGCGGCATGGTCAGGGCATTGAGCTTGCGGGCAAGCGTCATTTTCTCGCGCTTCTCGATGCTTTCCGCCGTCTCTTCATAAAGTGCTACCGCTTCATCGGCTGGACGGCGCTGTTCGGTGATGCCCTTAATGATAACCGTGCGCTCATCGTTTCCCTGACGCAGCGTTAAGGTGGCATTCAGCTCAACGATTTTACTCGGCTTGCTGCGCTGTCCGTTGTAGTGCACTTTGCCGCCTTCAATCATCTCGCGGGCAATGGCGCGGGTTTTATAAAAACGCGCTGCCCACAGCCATTTATCCAGTCGGATATCTTGCGCAGGCTGTTGTTTCATTAAGCCTCCTTAAGAAGAGAAGGGATCAGTCGACGGTAATCGTTCATTCCCGGATGGCGTAAATAGCTTTTTTCCGCCAGACCGGAATCCGGGTTCGTGACGCCCAGGCAGTAACCAATGCCAAATTTGGTCGCTGCGTCCAGAATAGGTTCGCTGTCGTCAATAAACAGCGTTCGTTCGGGGGTTAAGCCCGTTTCTTGCGTAACTGCTTGCCACAAACGCTGATCCTCTTTCGGATAACCAAATGTGTGGGTGGAAAGCAATAAATCAAGGTGCGACGCGAGCCCGGTGTGCTCAAGTTTGACGGCCAGGTTATGCGGGTGCGCATTGGTCAGCAGGATGCGGCGTTTTCCGCTTTTTTTCAGTGCATCCAGAAACGGCACGGTGTCTTCACGTAGCACGGCCTGTGGCCCATGCTGGGTGGTCATCGCGCAGATATCCAGACCGAGCCGCTCGCTCCAGTAATCCAGACAATACCAGTTTAGCGTATGCTGCACGGCGTGATACTCCTGGCGGAGGACGTTCTGCGCTTCATCCGGGGTTAAACCTTGTTTCGCGCCGAAGGTTTCCGGCACCAGTTTTTGCCAGAAAAAATTGTCGAAAGCGAGATCGAGTAGCGTGCCATCCATGTCCAGCAGAACGGTATCGATATTCTGCCATGCGATATCAAGATGCATTGGAAAACTCCAGCCAGATGAAAACCTGCGCGACAGGTTAACACAGCTCGTTCAGCGGGTCGTTATCAGCTGAGGCTTTCCTGCGTGGGGAGCAGTTGTGGGTTCAGGCAGCTTTCATAGTACTGCTGAATCTCTTCGAGACGCGTGCGATTACGCTGGTAACGACGCAGCGCAAGGACGCCGTTGTAGACGGTGCTGATGATCATTGTCAGCAGCAACAGCGTGGTGCCGGCATAGCGCCACAGGCCGGTGGCATCCGGCATCCGGTGCAGGCTGATGTGTTTGGTGCCGTTGGCATCTGTATAGATGTTGGTAATGATCCCTTCCGCGCTGAATGGCGTTTGCATCAGCATTTGCGCCAGCCTCTGGAATTCAGTCCACTGTTCCTGCGCAGGGTGGTCATACAGGGCGATCGGCGGCCATGGCTGGTCGACCAGCTCGTTGCCCTCTTCGCTGACAATCAGGAAACCTCCGGGGGCTGGGCTGTTCAGCGCCTGCGCCGCGCGGGTTGTTTCGCGCATGATAAAGGGCGCGGTGGAGGTGGTGACCAGATTATCCAGCGACTCTGCACTTACCGGGCGCAGCAGAACGTTCACGCCGGTGAGTTTCCCTTCGCTTGCCCGTTTGGTCAGCGTGTCCCAGTCTTTGCTGTTGCCCAGGTTAACCAGCGCGTTTTTCAGCCGTAAACACTCGTCTTCAGCGGAACACAAATCCTGGGTTTTCAGCACGATATCGGCAAAGTCATCCAACAAGACCATGCCAGACTTCTGAATGGCGGAACGCAGCACAGGGCTAACGCGGGAATCATCTTCTGCTGTGGGGTGTAACTGACGGCTGACCGCCTGGGCAAGCGCCGTGGCTTTGGTCACCGTCCCGGACTCCGGCAGTGGCAGCGGCGGTGCGTTATTCCAGATAATCTGCGAACAGTCGAATGGCGTAAACGGTGACGTCTGACGCGAAGCCCAGTTGCTCTGAGTATGAATGTTGCACATCCCGGTGCCGCTGAGGCGCAACGTGTCGCCTATGCGCAACCCGGCAGCTTCGAGTTGGTTGACGCTGCTGGCCTCAATGGTTTGCGCGCCTTTGATCCACGAGACGGTGAATTTAATCGGCATATCCAGCGGCACCCAAATCAGCAGCATCGCCAGTACCACCAGCGAACCGGTGGAGATCACCGCGCTGCGTACCCAGTGCTGTAACGGGAAGTTTTTCACCTCATCGTGCAGGGATAAAAAACGCCCCTGGCGCACGACGTGGCGATCGAGATAAATATCGATATCCGTTTGTTGCCCCAAATCCTGTGTGACGAAGGGTTGCCAGTGGCGAGGATAGATCAGGTCGATAATGCCCAGCGAGATGTTGTTCATCTGCTCCTGATTGTTTTCACCGAACAAACCCCAACGCTTTGGCGTACCGCGCAGACAGTGGATTTCGCGCAGGGTGTTTTTGGCTGGCGGCGCATACAGCCCCCATAACCCGGCGGCAAGCAGCATAACGGCACCGCCCGCCAGCCACGGAACGAAGACTTCCGGGGCGACCAGGCAGAAGAAGAACAGTAAGAACGCGGTAGATACCAGCAGGGCTTCGCGCATGCCATCTGGCCGGCTTAAGGCGAACTCTTCCTGCGTTTCCCGGCGGATATTCAGCAGTTCGATCTGCTCCGTTTCTTCACCGCGGATGGCGGAGTGCGCCGCAGAAACGCGCTCCAGTTCGCCACTGCGCTCTTCATTCATATATTCACTGAGAGTATGACCATTCAGTGAGATCACCAGCGGCAGTGAGTCGGTACGGATCAGTTCGACATTGTTCTCATCGGTAATGTACTGCTCCCAAAAGGGCGGCAGATGCACTTCGACAGAATCAAGATAGTAGCGCCATTTATTGGGGGCGTCGGTAGTGATGCCATAGCGCGTAATGGAGTGCGCCACAAACAGGACGGTATTGCTTTGGGCATTTAATTTGATGGACACCGGGGCGGTCGTTGCGCCGGTTGGGCCTGGGATATTTTGTGTACGGGAGAGCGACTCCAGATAGCTTTCGACGGCTTCGCGCTCTTCTGGCGACAGTTTACGGGTCGTCGCGCCAGCGAAGGCCTGTAAATAAGGCAGCCTGTAGCGACGTTGCGACCTGAACCTGAAAATCCATCCAGCGAGGAATGCGCAGGCCAGCATAGCAGCGAAAAAAATCAAAATGGTGCTCATGCTTTCCCCATCTTACTTTTTCTAACAGGTGTAGTCAGTTGCACCCTTCCCGTAAATAACGTGTTGTGGTTGGCCGCCGCAAGCAGGAAATTAACTTGAGTAATTTTAAGCGCATACCATCACACACAAGAATAGCAAAACCACCCTAACGGGAATATCAGCAAATTCTTAGTTTTATTTCAAGCTATTGACTTTTGGGTTTATTTGGGGATTGATTTCTGGTAGGTTACGAAAATGTAAATTAGCGGCGAATGACATTGCCCAAACCGTGTGTAGTGTCGCACAATAACGCAAGTTTCTCTGCAAAGACCGATAATAATGAGCGAATCATTGCAAAAACCCACCATTCTTAATGTTGAAACGGTCGCTTCTTCACGACTGTTTAACGTCGAAAGTGTGGATCTGGAATTTAGCAACGGTGTGCGCCGTGTCTACGAACGCATGCGTCCTTCCACACACGAAGCCGTGATGATTGTGCCAATTGTCGACGACCATCTGATCCTGATCCGCGAATATGCGGTGGGAACCGAGTCCTACGAGCTGGGATTTTCCAAAGGTCTTATCGATCCTGGTGAGAGTATATACGAAGCGGCGAACCGTGAACTAAAAGAAGAAGTAGGATTTGGTGCAAATGAGCTTACTTTTCTGAAAAAACTCAGCATGGCGCCCTCTTATTTCTCCAGTAAGATGAATATTATCGTTGCCGAAGACCTGTATCCTGAATCCTTGCCCGGTGATGAGCCGGAGCCGCTGCCACAGGTTCGCTGGCCGCTGAAGCATTTAATGGATTTGCTGGAAGATCCCGATTTCAATGAGGCGCGTAACGTCAGCGCACTGTTTCTGGTCCGTGAGTGGCTGAAGGGGCAGGGGCGGCTGTAACGACGTAAGCCAATAAAAAGGGCGCTTTTGCGCCCTTTTTTGTTGCCATTTTTACACCACTTCTCAGGGAAGTGGTGAGGGATCAGAACAGTTCGTGGGTCTCGCCGTTATCGATGATTGTCGTACCCACTTCATGTACGGCTTGCTGCGTGGGTTGCGTACCTTCAATGAAATATTCTTGACGGCTGCTGCCTCCGTTCGACAACTGCCCGGTGCTGCGGTCAATGTTCACCGTCACGATGCCAGGCGGTGGTGTTAACGGATCTTCCGCAACGCCATCCAGTACCGTTTTCATGTAGGCATCCCACGCTGGCTGGGCGCTCTTCGCACCGCCTTCGTAACCGGAAATCTGATCTTTGATCGCCCCGGAAGCGGTGGTGCGCCCCAGATCGCGACGATGATCGTCAAAACCGATCCACACCGAGGTCACAACGCCGGGACCGTAACCGGAGAACCAGGCATCTTTCGAGCTGTTGGTGGTGCCGGTTTTTCCGCCGATATCAGTACGTTTGAGATCGCGGCCTGCCCGCCAGCCAGTACCTTGCCAGCCCGGTTCGCCGAAGACGTTACTGTTCAACGCGCTCTTAATCAAAAACGACAGCGGAGTGCTGATCACATGCGGCGCATACTCTTCGCCACCGCTTCTCTGCACCAGGGCCTGATTTGCCTGTTCCAGTTGCGGCATGGGCACGGAAGTATTCTGTTGCTCCTGCGAGAGAGCCACATTCTCCATGTCCTTGTTTTCCAGAACGTTTGATTTCGGTGTTTCACCGTAAATCACCGGGATATCGCAATCCGCGCAGGCCACTTTCGGGTGCGCTTCAAACAACACATTACCCTGATCGTTTTCGATTTTGGCAATGTAGTAAGGATCAATCAGGAAGCCGCCATTGGCCATCACGGAATATCCTCTGGCAACCTGCATCGGCGTGAACGACGCCGAACCGAGCGCCAGAGATTCCGTATGCACAATGTTTTGCGCCGGGAAACCGAATCGCTGCAGGTACTCTGCTGCGTAATCGACGCCCATGGCGCGCATGGCGCGAACCATCACCACGTTTTTCGATTGGCCCAGACCCTGACGCAAGCGGATTGGCCCGGCATATTCGTCAGGTGAGTTTTTGGGGCGCCAGTCGGAACCTGCACCTGCATCCCAACGAGAAATCGGAACGTCATTGAGGATGCTTGCCAGTGTCAGGCCTTTATCCATCGCTGCCGTGTAAAGGAACGGTTTGATGTTCGACCCAACCTGACGCAGCGCCTGGGTCGCACGGTTGAATTTGCTTTGGTTAAAGTCGAATCCCCCCACCAGCGCCAGTACCGCGCCATTATGTGGGTTAAGGGAAACCAGCGCCGAGTTTACATCCGGCACCTGCGCCAGCCACCAGGCGTTATCTACCTGACGAACCCAAATCTGCTGACCGGCCTGTACCGCATCGGTCACTTTACGCGGGGTTGCGCCCTGCTGAGTATCTGAACGGTACGGACGCGCCCAGCGCACACCTTCCATATGCAGCGACACGGAGGTGCCATCTGCCAGCATGGCGGTGGCTTCTTGCGGATTCGCGCTGGTGACAACAGCCGGAGAAAGTGGTCCGTATGTCGGCAGCGTTTTCAGCGAGTCGGTGATTTTTTTGCTGGTCCATGCCGCTTCACCCACTTTCCACAACACATTGGAGGGGCCGCGATAGCCGTGGCGCATATCGTAATCCATCACGTTATTGCGCACCGCATCCTGAGCACCTTGTTGCACTTTACGGGTGATGGTGGTGTAAACGCGATAGCCATCTTCGTAGGCTTTATCGCCGTACTGCGCCACCAGGTCCTGGCGTACCATTTCGGAAAGATAAGGGGCGGAGAAGGCGATTTCCGGCGCGTGGTAATTGGCATCAATAGCCTCACCGCGCGCCTGATCGTACTGTTCCTGGGTGATATAGCCTTCGCTCTGCATACGCGCCAGCACCACGTTGCGGCGGGCTGTTGCACGATCAAGCGAGTAGAGCGGGTTAAACGTCGACGGGGCTTTAGGCAGACCGGCTATCACCGCCATTTCACTCAGCGTCAGTTGATCGACGGATTTACCGAAATAGACCTGTGCCGCTGCGCCCACGCCATAGGCGCGGTAACCGAGGTAGATCTTGTTGAGATAGAGCTCAAGGATCTCATCTTTATTCAGTAGCTGCTCAATACGGATGGCCAGGAACACTTCTTTTATTTTACGCATTAGCGTGCGTTCCGGGCTCAGGAAGAAGTTACGCGCCAACTGTTGCGTGATGGTGCTCGCCCCCTGTGAAGCATGGCCGGAAAACAACGCCACGCTGGCGGCGCGGAAAATCCCGACCGGATCGACACCGTGATGCTCATAAAAACGGCTGTCTTCTGTCGCGATAAACGCCTTCACCATTTCCGGTGGGATCTGATTAAGGGACAACGGGATACGGCGTTTTTCGCCGTATTGTGCGATCAATTCGCCATCGGCGCTGTACACCTGCATTGGAATCTGTAGCCGCACATCTCTGAGCGTCGCGACGTCAGGTAGCTGTGGCTCAATATATTTGTACAGACCGTAGATCGAGCCTGCTCCCAGCAGAATGCAACATACTGCAAGGATGAATAAATACTTTACGAACTTCACTGGAGATTTCCCATTTAGTGTCATTTGGGCAGTTTATAAACAACCGCGCGGTAGTATAAAGGCAAGCCTGATGCATTGATATAGCGTCATCCAGAGAGACGATAAGGAGATCGTAATTTATGGCATTCAGGCAATGGAAGATTGGTCTGCATATTCAACAAGATGGCATCTTCAGCGTCGCCATCGCCGCTGGCCGACGCGGCCAGACTCTACGCCGTTGGTGGCATTTTCCGCTGCCCCATGGCGTGATTGTGCAAGGGCGGATTAAATCCCCTGAACAGCTTCTGACGGTACTGCGCCCCTGGCGTCACGCGCTTCCGCAGCGACACTGCGTACGTCTGGCGTTTCCCGCCGGGCAAACGTTGCAAAGAAAACTGCCGCGACCGGCTATCTCGCTGCGCGAGCGGGAGTTGTCCGGCTGGGTTTCTCATTCTGTTTCGCGGGAACTGGAGATGGCGGAAAGCGATCTCTGTTTCGACTTCACCGAAGATGAACCCGGAAACGCATATGGTGTGACCGCCGCACAAAATAAAGATGTCGCGACATTACTGAGCCTGGCGCAGTCGCTCTCGTTAACTCTTTCCTCTATTACGCCTGACGCCGCAGCGCTACAACCGCTCGTTCCCTGGCTTACTCCTCCCGTTCGCTGCCTCGCCTGGCGTGATGAACGACAATGGCTGTGGGCGACAAAAGAGAGCTGGGGGCGACGAGGTCTGGAGGAGGCCGATACCGTTGCACAATTGGCCGCACTGCTTGGGTTGGCAACTGACGAAATCACGCTTTGCGGCGAGGCGGAAGGCGAATTCGATTGTTGGTCGGTTATTCCGTGGCGCCAGCCTCCGCTGCCCAAAGCCGGGGCCAGCTATGCCGTTGCTCTCGGGCTGGCGCTTGCCGGGAGGTGCTGATGTCGCAGTTGGTCAACTTTTTACCCTGGCGACGGCGCAGGCGGCAGCACATTGCGCGGGTATGGGCGGCAACCTTTACGGGCACGGCATTATTGCTGGTTATTGGCTGTATGGTCTGGCGCGGTACTGTCGCGGGCGATCTTCATCAGGCGTCAATCTGGCGACAATCGGACGAAAACGTACTGGCGGCGCTGATCGCCAGAGAGAAGCCGCTGCTGCTCAGGCAACAGCAATGGCAGCAGGCGCAAGCGCGGGCGCAGCGGAGGCAGCAGACCCGGGACTGGCAGCCGCTGCTCTCTGCGCTGGCGGAAAATCTGCCGCAGGAGGCCTGGCTGACGCAGCTTCGCTGGCAGCAGGGGCGTCTGGAACTGTCGGGTCTGGCGAGAGCGTTTGCGTCATTAAACGACCTTGAAACGACGCTGCGGGCTGTACCGGGGTTCCATCTTTTGCCTACGGGGGCGACGGTGCGCGATGCGCAAGGGCGATGGCAATTCCATTACCAGTTGAATAAGGAGCCTCTTCGTGCCCCTTAACGCTGATTTTTGGTTTGCCATGTCGCCACGCTTGCGCGTTGTGTGCTGGCTTACGGGCGCCTTTTGTGGGCTGATGCTGGCGTGGTGGCTGGTTGTTTCCCCATTAAAAGACAGGCAAGCGCAACTGTTGATCCTGCAGGAAGCAAATGAAAGTGCGCTGCGTGCGCAGTGGCGTAAATTGCGCGATATCACGCCACCGCCACAAAGCGCTACCGACGCCGCGTTGTCTCCGTTTACTCCGCTGGATTTTCATACCCATGAACGGCAGTTGCTCCGCTGGCAACCGGCGCAAAACGGCGGTGAAATGGTGCTGCAAACGCAATGGGCGCTGGTTAGCGGGACGTTTCTGATGTTGGCGCAGCGCGACATGTTGGTTCCGTCGTTCTCGCTGATTGCTGAGGAAAATGGGCTGCGCTTTACATTGGGGCTGGAACATGATCATGACCGCTAAACGCCTGCTCTGCGCCGGAGGACTCTGCTTGCTGCTGAGCGGAATGCGCGATCCCTTTCAGCCTCCGCGGGATACCTGTCTTACGGGGCAGCTCGCAAACTGGCGTTTTCATGGGGTCGTGGCGGGGGAGCAAAGCATCGGCATTTTACGCGATGACAGCGGGCGATGGCGCCGGGTCGTCGAGGGAGAGACGCTGCCAACGGGGTGGCGCGTTATTGCCGTCAACGAACATGGCATACGAATAACCCTGGGAGAGCGCTGTACGCCAGCAGAATGGCGCTGGAAACGAGAAGGAGATCAGGATGAAAAAATGGATAGTCAGCGCCGCGTGCTTCAGTTTGCCGATCGTCTGCGCACAGACACTAACCCCGGTGACGCTGACGGTGGATGATGCGCCCGTCGCGCAAGTGCTGCAGGCGCTGGTCGCGCTGGAGAAGCAAAACCTGGTGATCCCGCCGGACGTTAACGGCACGTTGTCGCTGCATCTGGTGGATGTTCCCTGGCGGCAGGCGTTGCAAACCGTAGCCGCCAGCGCTGGGCTTACGTTGAGCCAACAAGGGAATATCTGGCTGGCGCACACGGCCGCGCGGCAACAGCAACAGCAGGCTGAACGGGAGGCGGCGCAGGCAAAACGTAAACAGAATGCGCCTGTCCTGAGTCGTAGTATGGAGTTGCGTTATGCCGACGCCGGGGAACTGGCAAAAGCCGGGGGAGCGATGCTGAGCCCGCAAGGGACAATCACGGTGGATATGCGTCTTAACCGTTTATTAGTCCGTGATAATAAAGAAGGGCTGGCGGCGCTGGAAAAATGGGTGGCGCAAATGGACTTACCGGTTGAGCAGGTTGAACTGGCGGCACATATCGTCACCATTAATGAAAAAAGCCTGCGAGAGCTGGGTGTGAAGTGGGGGTTGGCGCAGGCTGAATCGACGGCACGCGGGCAGGTTGGTGCGCTGTCTGCCGATTTGTCTGTACCGACCGCGTCGACCCGGGTGGGATTTAATATTGGCAGTATCAATGCCCGCTTGCTGGAGCTTGAGCTGTCCGCACTTGAACAAAAGCAGCAACTGGAGATCATTGCCAGTCCAAGGCTGCTGGCATCACATCGCCAGCCTGCCAGCATTAAGCAAGGCAGTGAAATCCCTTATCAGGTCTCCAGCGGTGACAACGGACAGACATCGGTGGAATTTAAGGAGGCGGTGCTGGGTATGGACGTCACGCCGACGGTATTGCCGGATAAGCGTGTGCGTTTAAAACTGCGTATTAGCCAGAATATGCCCGGCCAGATCCTGCAACAGGCCGGTGGTGAAACGATGGCGATTGATAAACAGGAAATTGAAACGCAGGTGGAGGTGAAAAGCGGCGATACGCTGGCGCTGGGCGGCATTTTCTCGCAAAAGCAGACCGCTGGCGAAAGCCGGGTTCCCGGGGTCGGCGCCATCCCAGGATTCGGGCGGTTATTTCGTCACGATACAAAGGATAATGAACGACGCGAGCTGGTGGTGTTTATTACCCCGCGACTGGCATCGGTACATTAATCCCGCCGTTACCCTCCCTTTTTCTACGGAACTTAGTTCAGGTGTTTGACGTGAGAGATGATTTAGCTTACAAGGAGTACCGATTTGAGCGTCAGTGGTCTCCGTCGCACCTGAACAGGTATCCGCGCCCGACTGGTAATTTAATGTGTTGCCAAACAAGCCGGAGTACTGAGATAATTTTCGATCTGACTCTCGCACTATCGCATATGAGGTTTCAGTTCATGTCCTGCTACGCCAGGTGTCTGCGCAGCGGGTTTATCATCAACGAATAGTCTTAGTAGTACCAAAAAAATGGCAGAGAAACGCAATATCTTTCTGGTTGGGCCTATGGGTGCCGGCAAAAGCACTATTGGGCGCCAGTTAGCTCAACAACTCAATATGGAATTTTACGATTCTGATCAAGAGATTGAGAAACGCACCGGAGCTGATGTGGGCTGGGTCTTCGACGTTGAAGGTGAAGAAGGTTTCCGCGATCGCGAAGAAAAAATCATCAATGAGCTGACGGAAAAGCAGGGCATTGTACTGGCAACCGGCGGCGGTTCTGTGAAATCTCGCGAAACCCGTAATCGTCTCTCCGCCCGTGGCGTAGTGGTCTATCTGGAAACCACTATCGAAAAACAATTGGCTCGCACGCAACGTGACAAAAAACGCCCACTTCTGCAAGTGGACTCACCGCCGCGCGAAGTGCTGGAAGCGTTGGCCAACGAACGTAATCCGCTGTACGAGGAGATTGCGGACGTGACCATTCGTACCGACGATCAGAGCGCTAAAGTAGTCGCAAACCAGATTATTCATATGCTGGAAGGCAACTAATTCTGGCTTAATACAAGGCCTGCGGGTTTAAGCAACTAAGGTGGATGTCGCGTCATGGAGAGGATTACCGTCACTCTCGGGGAACGTAGTTACCCTATCACCATTGCGGCTGGTTTGTTTAACGATCCAGCTTCCTTCGCGCCGCTGAAGTCTGGTGATCAGGTTATGCTGGTCACCAACGAAACACTGGCTCCGCTCTATCTGGATAACGTTCGCCGCGTGCTTGAGCAGGCTGGGGTGAAAGTCGACAGTGTTATTTTGCCGGACGGCGAGCAATACAAAAGCCTGGCGGTAATGGATACGGTCTTCACCGCGCTGTTGCAAAAACCTCATGGGCGCGACACCACGCTGATCGCGCTTGGCGGTGGGGTGATCGGTGATCTAACCGGCTTCGCGGCGGCAAGCTACCAGCGGGGCGTGCGTTTTATCCAGGTCCCGACCACGCTCCTCTCCCAGGTTGACTCCTCCGTCGGCGGTAAAACGGCGGTGAACCATCCTCTCGGTAAAAACATGATCGGCGCGTTCTATCAACCTGCATCTGTGGTGGTGGATCTCGACTGTCTGGATACCCTTCCTGCCCGCGAATTGTCTTCCGGTCTCGCGGAAGTGATCAAATACGGCATTATTCTCGACGGCGAGTTCTTTGAATGGCTTGAAGAGAATATGGACGCGTTATTGCGTCTAGATGGCCAGGCGATGGCGTACTGCATTCGCCGTTGCTGTGAACTGAAAGCCGAAGTCGTGGCTGCCGATGAGCGTGAAACAGGCCTGCGTGCTTTGCTGAATCTCGGTCATACCTTCGGCCATGCCATTGAAGCGGAAATGGGCTACGGCAACTGGTTGCATGGCGAAGCCGTTGCGGCTGGCATGGTGATGGCAGCACGCACATCAGAGTGTCTGGGCCAGTTCAGCAAGGCCGATACGCAGCGTATTATTGTTCTGCTTGAACGAGCAGGGTTGCCGGTGCACGGTCCTCGCGACATGTCCGCGCAAGCCTACCTGCCGCATATGATGCGCGATAAAAAAGTGCTGGCGGGGGAGATGCGCTTGGTGCTCCCGTTGGCCATAGGGAAGAGTGAAGTACGCGGCGGAGTGCCGCACGACGTAGTTCTGGCCGCTATTGCTGATTGCCAGCAAGCGTAACTAATTAGAAAGGTCTGGTCACGGGTAAGCCGTGACGTTTAACTTCGGGCGCTATGCAGGTCGTAGCATGCGCCTTTGAGTGGGGTGTTAAATGGATGAATTCAAACCAGAAGACGAGCTGAAACCCGATCCCAGCGATCGTCGTGCTGGTCGTTCTCGTCAATCTTCCGATCGCGTCGATGAGCCGCAGATCAACTTTGATGATGTTGATCTTGATACCGACGATCGTCGTCCTTCCCGTACCCGCCGGGCGCGTGATGAGCGCGAGGAAGAGGGTTATGACGAGGATGAAGGCGCTCTGGACGAGGAGCGTGAAGAACGTCGTCCGCGCAAGCGTAAAACGGCCGCTGCTGCAAGGCCTGCGTCCCGTCAGTACATGATGATGGGTGTGGGTATTCTGGTGCTGTTGCTGCTGATTGTTGGCATCGGCTCTGCGCTGAAATCGCCTGCGCCCTCCACGACCGAACAAGCCCCGGCTGAGAAAAATATCGATCTCTCAGCGAATAATGGCAATGCAAGTGCGCCTGGCGGCACTGCCGATCAAACGAACGGTGCTCAGCCAGCGCCGGGTACAGCCTCTGCGCCGCAGACTGCGGGTAACCCATCGCAGGATGTCTCTCTGCCGCCAATCTCATCTACCCCGTCGCAGGGCCAGACGCCAACTGCTCCAGAAGGTCAGCAGCGTGTGGAAGTGCAGGGCGATCTGAACAGCGCGCTGTCGCAGCCGCAAAACCAGTCGCAGATTGACAGCGCCGTTAACTCCACGCTGCCAACCGAACCGGCAACGGTTGCGCCGGTGCGTAATGGCAATGCCGCTGCCCGCCAGCAGTCAGCAACGGCGGAAAACCATACCGCTGCCTCGCGTCCTGAGCGCAAGCAAATGGTTATCGAGCCGAAACCGCAGGTGAAAGCCCCGGCGGTAACGGCAGAATCAAAACCGGTTGCTCAGCCGCCGAAACGCACTGAAACCGTGACGGCTGCACCAGTGAAAACGCCGGCAGCAACGCCAGTCCAGCCGAAACCGGCCGCGACGGCAGCTGTGCCGGTTGTCACTGCGCCAGCGGCGAGCGCAGCGCCTGCTGCAAGCGGTGCAGCATCGACCGGTAATGTCGCTGCACTGAAAGCGGCGCCAGGTAGCCACTATACGTTGCAGCTGAGCAGCTCTTCGAACTCCACCAACCTGAATGCGTGGGCGAAGAAAGAAAATCTGAAAAACTTCGTTGTTTATCAGACCACGCGTAACGGTCAGCCGTGGTATGTGCTGGTGAGCGGCGTGTATGCCTCGAAAGATGATGCAAAACGCGCGGTTGCTGCACTGCCAGCGGATGTACAGGCGAAGAACCCGTGGGCGAAACCGCTGCATCAGGTTCAGGCCGATCTGAAGTAATGTTTAAAGCGCAGATGCTGTCGGAGCTTTCTCCACAGCCGGAGAGAGTGTAAGCAATCAGTCAGCATGAAAAAGAATCGCGCTTTTTTGAAATGGGCGGGGGGGAAGTACCCCCTGCTGGACGATATCGAAAGGCATCTGCCACAGGGCGAATGCCTTATCGAGCCGTTCGTCGGCGCGGGATCGGTGTTCCTCAACACGTCGTTCTCTCGCTATATCCTCGCTGATATCAACAGCGACTTGATAAGCCTTTACAACATCGTCAAAGACCGTGCTGATGAGTATGTGCATCATGCGCGGGAACTGTTCACGCCTGAAACCAATCAGTCTGTGGTTTACTACCCGCTGCGCGATGAGTTTAATGCCTGCCAGGATCCGTTCCGGCGCGCATTGCTGTTTTTGTACCTCAATCGTCATGGTTACAACGGTCTTTGCCGTTATAACCTGCGTGGCGAATTTAACGTGCCGTTCGGGCGTTATAAAAAACCCTATTTCCCGGAAGCAGAGTTGTATCACTTTGCAGAAAAAGCGCAGAATGCCTTCTTTTACTGCGAATCTTACGCCGACAGCATGGCGCGCGCCGACGAGAACTCCGTAGTGTATTGCGATCCTCCTTATGCGCCGCTCTCCGCTACCGCTAATTTTACGGCGTATCACACAAACAGTTTCAATCTGGAGCAGCAGGCGCATCTGGCGGCGATTGCCGAAAGCCTGGTGCAGAACCGGATCCCGGTGTTAATTTCCAACCACGATACAGCGCTAACGCGCGAGTGGTACCGTCAGGCAAAATTGCATGTGGTGAAAGTGCGTCGCAGTATCAGCAGTAACGGCGGCACGCGTAAAAAGGTGGATGAATTGCTGGCGCTTTACCGCCCGGCAACCCGGTAACCTGCTTTCACCGCGCCGCCAGCCTGCCGACTTATCATTTTTCAAGGAGATGCGGATGAAACAGTATTTGATTGCCCCTTCGATTCTGTCGGCTGATTTTGCCCGTCTGGGTGAAGACACCGCCAATGCACTGGCTGCCGGGGCGGACGTCGTCCATTTCGACGTGATGGATAATCACTACGTCCCGAACCTGACAATTGGCCCGATGGTGCTGAAAGCGCTGCGCAACTATGGCATCACCGCGCCTATTGACGTGCACCTGATGGTGAAACCGGTCGACCGTCTGGTGCCGGACTTTGCCGCTGCGGGCGCAAGCATCATTACCTTTCATCCTGAAGCGTCTGAGCACGTTGACCGCACGCTGCAGCTTATAAAAGAGCATGGCTGTAAAGCCGGGCTGGTGTTTAACCCGGCCACGCCGCTGAGCTACCTTGATTACGTGATGGATAAGCTGGACGTGATTTTGCTGATGTCCGTTAACCCGGGCTTTGGCGGTCAGTCTTTTATCCCGCACACGCTGGATAAATTGCGTGAAGTACGCCGCCGCATTGACGCGTCCGGCTTCGATATTCGTCTGGAAGTCGACGGCGGCGTGAAGGTGAACAATATCGGCGAAATTGCTGCCGCGGGGGCGGACATGTTCGTCGCGGGTTCGGCGATTTTCGACCAACCGGATTACAAAAAAGTCATTGATGAAATGCGTCGCGAACTGGCAAAGGTAAGTCATGAGTAAAATGCAGTCAATTCAGGGTATTGCTTTTGATTTGGATGGCACGCTGGTTGACAGCGCACCGGGCCTGACTGCCGCCGTAGACAGTGCATTGTATGCGCTGGAGCTGCCGCAGGCCGGAGAGGCGCGCGTGGTGACCTGGATTGGTAACGGCGCCGATGTGCTGATGGAGCGCGCGTTTAACTGGTCACGCCAGGAGCGCGCTATTCAGCGTGCTGCACAAGGTAAACCGGATGTTGATGTCGGTGATGTGCCGCAGGAAGAACAGGTTCGTATGCTGCGAAAACTGTTTAACCGTTACTACGAAGAGACCGTGGAAGAGGGCAGTTTCCTGTTCCCGGACGTCGCAGATACGCTGGCGGCGCTACATGCTAAAGGTTTGCCTCTGGCGCTGGTCACCAATAAGCCGACGCCGTTTGTCGCACCGTTACTGGAAGCGCTCGGTATTGCACAGTACTTCACCTTCGTGGTGGGCGGTGACGACGTGGTGAACAAAAAGCCGCATCCGGAACCGTTGCTTCTGGTGTGTAAAAAGCTCAATATTCAGTCTCATGAGCTGCTTTTCGTCGGCGACTCGCGTAATGACATTCTCGCCGCTCAGGCGGCAGGCAGCACCTCTGTAGGGCTGACTTACGGTTACAACTACGGCGAAGACATCACCTTAAGCAAACCAGACTTCGTGTTTGAAAGCTTAAAAGATTTACTGCCCGCACTCGGGCTCCCGCACAGTGAAAATCAGGAAACGAAAAATGACTAAGCCCATCGTTTTTAGCGGCGCACAGCCCTCCGGTGAATTAACCATTGGCAACTATATGGGTGCGCTGCGTCAGTGGGTGAACATGCAGGATGACTATCACTGTATCTACTGCATCGTTGACCAGCATGCCATCACCGTGCGCCAGGATCCGCAGGCGCTGCGTAAGGCAACGCTGGATACCCTCGCACTCTATCTGGCCTGTGGTATCGATCCGCAGAAGAGCACCATCTTCGTTCAGTCCCACGTACCTGAACATGCTCAACTGGGCTGGGCGCTGAACTGCTACACCTATTTCGGCGAGTTGAGCCGTATGACGCAGTTCAAAGATAAATCTGCGCGCTATGCAGAGAACATTAACGCCGGTCTGTTTGATTACCCGGTGCTGATGGCTGCCGATATCCTGCTGTACCAGACGAACCAGGTACCGGTGGGTGAAGATCAGAAACAGCATCTGGAACTGAGCCGCGATATTGCACAGCGTTTTAACGCCATTTATGGCGATACCTTTAAGGTGCCGGAGCCGTTCATTCCGAAATCTGGCGCGCGCGTGATGTCGCTGCTGGAGCCGACCAAAAAAATGTCCAAGTCGGACGATAACCGCAACAACGTTATTGGCCTGCTGGAAGATCCTAAATCGGTCGTGAAGAAAATTAAACGTGCGGTCACCGACTCCGATGAGCCGCCGGTAGTGCGTTACGACATTGCCAATAAAGCGGGTGTCTCTAACTTGCTGGATATTCTCTCTGCGGTGACAGGCCAGAGTATTCCTGAGCTGGAGCAACACTTTGAAGGCAAAATGTACGGTCACCTTAAGGGCGAAGTCGCGGATGCGGTATCCGGCATGCTGACCGAGTTGCAGGAGCGTTATCACCGTTATCGCAATGACGAAGCTTTCCTGCAGCAGGTGATGAAAGATGGGGCGGAGAAAGCCAGCGCCCGTGCGTCTGAAACGCTGAAAAAAGTCTACGAAGCGATTGGTTTTGTAGCAAAACCGTAATCGCGGACGAAATAGAAAAGGGCAGGTTTAACCTGCCCTTTTTTCTGTCTTTAAAACCACTTCAGCTTATCGCGTAGCGCCACCACACGGCCAACAATAATCAGCGCCGGGCTTTCTACCTGCTGCGCCAGCTCACCGAGCTGCGACAAACTTCCGTTGACCACGCGCTGTTGCACCGAGGTGCCGTTTTCCACCAGCGCTACCGGCATGTCTTCCTGCATGCCATGCGCAATCAACTGTGCCTGAATAGTGGCCGCCTGATTAAGACCCATATAGAACACCAGCGTCTGCTTTTCTGCCGCCAGGTTGGCCCAGTCCAGCTCGCCGCCGGTTTTCAGATGCCCGGTAACCAGCCTGACGCTTTGCGCATAATCGCGGTGGGTTAACGGAATGCCGGAATAGGCGGAACATCCCGAGGCTGCCGTGATGCCTGGCACAACCGAGAAAGGAATGCCCGCATGGCACAGGGTTTCCAGCTCTTCACCGCCGCGCCCGAAGATAAACGGATCGCCGCCTTTCAGTCGCACGACACGTTTACCGTTTTGCGCCTCGCGCAGCAGGATCTGGTTGATCTCCTCCTGCGGTACGCAGTGGTAACCTGCGCGCTTACCGACGAATACACGATCCGCATCGCGGCGCACCAGCTTCATAATGTCGTCGGAGACCAGCCGGTCATACACCACCACATCCGCCTGCTGGATTTGCTGCAAACCTTTCAGGGTCAGCAACCCGGCATCGCCGGGGCCTGCGCCAACCAGCACCACTTCGCCACGGCTGTCCAGCGGCTCCGCCAGCAACTGCTCGGTGATGTTGTTGACGGCAGACATGTCCTGGTTAGCCAGGGACTGCGCGAGTCTGTCGTTAACGAACAGTTTTTCCCAGAAGCGACGGCGCTCGCTGACGGTGGCAAAATGCTGCTTCACCCGGTTGCGCAGCTTTCCGGCGAACAACGCCACCTGCCCGAGATGTTGCGGCAGCAGCGACTCCAGTTTCTCACGCAGCAAACGCGCCAGCACCGGCGACGTGCCGCCGGAGGAGACGGCCACCATCAGCGGCGAGCGGTCGATAATTGACGGCATGATAAAGCTCGCCTGTGTGGGGGCATCCACCACGTTACAGAAAATGCGGCGTGCTTCTGCGGCATTGCTGACGCGTTGATTCACCGCTTCATTGTCGGTGGCGGCAATGGCCAGCCAGCACGCATCCAGCAGCGTTTCGGTGAATTCGCCTTCCACCAGAGTCAGCATGCCTTCCTCAGCCCAGACGGTGAACTGGGGAACAAAAGAGAGAGCATTGACGGTAAGTCGTGCACCCGCGTCCATTAACAGCCGGGCTTTACGTTCCGCAACATCGCCGCCGCCGACGAGCAGGCAGTGGCGATCGCGTAGCTGGCAAAAAATTGGTAAGTGATCCACGACATTACCCCGATAAATTAGTTATCTGCTATTGGCTGGCTTTTCACGGTGTTGACCGCAGAAGGACGCTCTGATTTTGGCGTAGCATACCAGTAACCCAGCCCCATAAATACGGCGCCGGAGAAAGTATTGCCCAGCGTTACCCACAGCAGATTATGGCCAATGCCAGAGAGGGTATATGCATCGCTATGATGACCAAACCAGGAGAGCGCAAACAGGGTCATATTGGCAACGGAGTGCTCGTAGCCGGAAGCGATAAACGCCAGCAGACACCACCAGATAGCAATGAATTTCGCCGCGCCTTCGGTGCGGATCGCCATCCAGATTGCCAGGCAGACCAGCCAGTTGCACAGGGCGCCTTTGAAGAACAGCACCGAGGCTGGCGCGTTGGTTTTTGCCAGCGCAACGGTGTGCAAAATAGAGGTATCCACCGGCAGCAGGCTGCCGCCGCCCCAGCTGTAGAGCAGAGCAACAAAAACGGAACCCAGCAGGTTACCCAGCCAGGTTTGCGGCAAAATCGTCCACATCTGAGCGTGGCTGATGCTGCCTGCTTTAACGCCCAGCGTCAGAAACATGGTGTGGCCGGTAAACAGCTCAGAACCCGCGATGATCACCAGCGTTAATGCAAGACCAAATGTTGCCCCCATCACCAGCGGACGAACGGAGGGATCGAGCAGATTGCCGAGCGTGAAAATCAAAATAATGGCAAGCCCAACGTAAGCGCCTGCCATCGCGGAACTCACCCAAAAACCCAGCGGATTTTGTGACGCGAGGCGTGCAATGCGCGCAGCGTTAGCCGCGCACTTATTAATCGTGTCGGTAAACATAGTGTTGATTATCCAAAGTTAAAAAGAAAAGTTTAAAAATCAAAAAGTAACGGCGGGAGCATTGCACCCCCGCCGGGGTATCACGCTTTAATCTGTACGGCACCGTCTTTAACGCGCGCATCAAAATGCGCGACAGAGCGGCTTTCATCTTCCATGCACAGCCCGTCACGCAGGCGGAAACGCTGTTTTTTCAGCGGGCTGGCGACCCACAGCTCGCCCTGATGCTCCGCAATCAGCCCGCGGGACAGCACGCTGGACTGGAAGAACGGGTCGATATTGCTGATGGCGTAAACCTGGTCGTCGTGGCGCGGGCGGAAAATCGCCACTTGCTGATCGTTCACCAGGGCGCAAACGCCGGTGGCTGGCAAAATGTCGTCGATTTTGCAGATGGTGTTCCACTGACTCATGCGTTTTCCTCCACTAACGTTACCGGGATGCGTTCATACGGGGTCGCCGGACGATGCTGCTGGCGCTCTGGCACGACCTGCACGTTCGGGTCGCGACGATCGCTGTTGATAAAGTGTTTGAAGCGTACCTGCGCGGCTGGCGTATTCACGGTTTCTGTCCATTCACAGATCACCGCGTTGCGCAGGCGAGTCATTTCCGCTTCGAGCTGGGCATCAAAGCCGAGTTTGTCATCAATGATCACGCTCTTCAGGTACTCGATGCCGCCTTCCATACCGTCCAGCCAGGACGCGGTACGCGTCAGTTTGTCTGCTGTGCGGATGTAGAACATCATAAAGCGGTCGAGATAGTGCAGCAGCGTGTCATGGTCGAGGTCCGCCGCCAGCAAATCTGCATGACGCGGTTTCATACCGCCGTTACCGCAGACATACAGGTTCCAGCCTTTCTCAGTGGCGATGATCCCCACATCTTTGCCCTGCGCTTCCGCACATTCACGGGTGCAGCCGGAAACGCCGAATTTCATTTTGTGCGGCGTACGGATGCCTTTGTAGCGGTTTTCCAGCTCAACGCCGAGCCCGACACTATCGCCAACGCCATAACGACACCAGGTCGAGCCGACGCAGGTTTTCGCCATGCGTAACGCTTTGGCATAGGCATGACCGGTTTCGAAACCAGCATCGATCAGCTGACGCCAGATTTCCGGCAGGTCATCTTTTTGCGCGCCAAACAGACCAATACGCTGCGACCCGGTGATTTTGGTGTAAAGATTAAACTCGCGGGCGATTCGACCGACTTCCATCAAACCTTCCGGGGTGATTTCACCACCGGCGGAACGCGGGATCACCGAATAGGTGCCGTCTTTCTGAATGTTGGCGAGGAAGTTATCGTTGGTATCTTGCAACGGCGTATGTTGCGCTTTCAGGATGTACTCATTCCAGCAGGATGCCAGCAGTGAGCCAACGGTCGGTTTACACACTTCGCAACCGTAGCCTTTACCGTATTTCGCCAGCAGTTCGTCGAAGGATTTGATCCCTTCTACGCGAATCAGGTGATACAGCTCCTGGCGCGAATAGGCGAAGTGTTCGCACAGGTTGTTGGTGATTTCGATGCCCTGTTTCGCCAGTTCCGCATTCAGTACCTGTGTCACCAGAGGGATACACCCGCCGCAGCCGGTACCGGCTTTGGTTTCGGCTTTCAGCGCCGCAACCGTATGGCAGCCTTTGTTGATGGCGGCAATCAGGTCGCCTTTGGTCACATCGAAGCAGGAGCAAATCTGTGCGCTATCCGGCAGCTTATCGACACCGATAGAGGGTTTGCCGCTGCTGGCATGCGCCGGCAGGATCAGCGCGTCCGGGTTTTCCGGCAGCTCAATGGCGTTCAGCACCAGTTGTAACAGGTTGCCGAAGTCGCTGGTGTCACCCACCAGTACCGCACCAAGCAGGGTTTTATTATCCGGGCTGACAATCAGGCGTTTGTAGACTTCTTTGCTTTCATCAAGATAAACGTAGCTACGTGCGCCCGGTGTACGGCCATGCGCATCGCCAATGCCGCCAACGTCAACGCCGAGCAGTTTCAGCTTGGCGCTAAGATCCGCGCCTTCAAACGCATTTTGCTTGCCAAGAATATGATCCACGGCGACCTGCGCCATTTTGTAACCCGGCGCGACCAGACCGTAAACGCGATTGCTCCAGCTTGCGCATTCGCCGATGGCGTAGATATCCGGATCGGAGGTCTGGCAGGTGTCGTTAATGACAATACCGCCGCGTTGCGCGACTTCCAGGCCGCATTGCGTGGCCAGCTTATCGCGCGGGCGAATACCGGTAGAGAAGACGATAAAGTCAACTTCCAGCGCGCTGCCGTCGGCAAAGTGCATCGTTTTACGCGCTTCCGAGCCTTGCTGGACAATCTCTTTGGTGTTTTTGCTGGTGTGCACACGCACACCCATGCTTTCGATTTTGCGTTTAAGCTGCTCGCCGCCCATCTGGTCGAGCTGCTCCGCCATGAGCATCGGCGCAAATTCAATGACGTGCGTTTCGACGCCTAAGTTTTTCAGCGCCCCTGCGGCTTCCAGACCGAGCAGGCCGCCGCCTACCACTGCGCCTCGGCGGCTACGACGCGCGCACGACTCAATGGCGTTTAAATCTTCAATGGTGCGGTAGACGAAACAGTCCTGCGTTTCAGAACCTTTGATTGGCGGGATCCACGGATACGAACCTGTCGCCATGATCAGTTTGTCATACCAGACGGTGCGCCCGGCGCTGGAGTGAATCACCTTTTCCTGACGGTTAATGGTGATAGCGCGTTCGCCGACCAACACTTTAACGCCATGTTTCTCGTAAAAACCTTCGCGGACCAGCGACAGCTCTTCAGCCGTGTGATGAGAGAAGTAGGAAGAGAGATGGACGCGGTCGTAGGCTTTACGCGGCTCTTCACAGAAAACGGTAATGTCGAATTCGGACGCGTCGGCTTTATCGAGGAGGTCCTCAATGAAGCGGTGGCCGACCATGCCGTTACCGATGATAGCGAGTTTGACTTTGCTCATTTTTGCCTCGATTTCTTTTCTATTACTGCCTACCTTAACGATTCAGCTTCGGGGCTTATTGATGTGCATCAAATACATCTTCGCATACCACTTAATGAGTAGATGATTGATTTTTATTGGTTTTTATAAGTTGTGGATATAACAGGCTTTTCTGGTTTGCAGAAATTGTGTACAAAAAGAGAGGTCTTTTTGCCTGCTCGTCTGATCCGAAATAGCAGACGAAAACAGAGGGAGTAGCGTTATGTCTGCAGCACCGCTTTGGTTAGTTCAGAATGTGCATTTACCGGATCGCGATGGCGTGTGGCAAATTGCGATCGAGAACGGACGCTTTGGTGATATCACGCCGATGGGGTCGTCGCACAGCGACAGTTATGAGGTGCTGAACGCGCGCGGCGGACTGGCGTTGCCGCCGTTCATTGAGCCGCATATTCATCTCGACACCACGCAAACCGCCGGGGAGCCGAACTGGAATCAATCCGGTACGCTGTTTGAAGGCATTGAACGCTGGGCCGAGCGCAAGGCGTTGCTCAGCCATGAGGATGTGAAGCGCCGCGCGTGGCAAACCCTGAAATGGCAAATGGCCAACGGCGTGCAGTATGTACGCACCCATGTTGATGTTTCCGATCCTTCCTTGACGGCATTAAAAGCAATGTTGGAAGTGAAAGCCGAAGTGGCGCCATGGATAACCTTGCAAATCGTCGCTTTTCCCCAGGAAGGGATCCTCTCCTACCCCAATGGCGCAGCGTTACTGGAAGAAGCGCTCCGGTTAGGTGCGGATGTGGTGGGGGCGATCCCGCATTTTGAATTTACCCGTGAGTATGGCGTCGAATCGCTGCACATCGCCTTTGCGCTGGCGCAGAAGTATGATCGCCCGCTGGATATCCACTGTGATGAAATTGATGATGAGCAGTCGCGCTTTGTGGAAACGGTCGCGGCGCTGGCGTTAAAAATGGGTATTGGCCCGCGTGTGACCGCCAGCCATACCACTGCCATGCACTCCTATAATGGGGCTTATACTTCCCGTTTGTTCCGCTTGTTAAAACTCTCCGGCATTAACTTTGTCGCCAATCCGCTGGTCAATATTCATTTGCAGGGGCGCTTTGACGATTATCCCAAACGTCGGGGCATTACGCGGGTAAAAGAGCTGCTGGCGGCGGGCATTAATGTCTGCTTCGGTCACGATGACGTGTTCGATCCCTGGTATCCGCTGGGCACGGGCAATATGTTGCAGGTATTGCATATGGGACTGCATGTTTGTCAGCTTATGGGCTATCAGCAAATTGATGAGGGGCTGCGCTTAATCACCCATAACAGCGCCCGCACCTTTGGTCTGACAGAGTACGGCATTGTTCCGGGCAATCCGGCAAATATGATTATTTTACCGGTGGAAAGCGGTTTTGACGCCGTGCGTTGCCAGGCGTCGGTACGCTGGTCGATTCGTCAGGGGCGGGTGATTGCCACTACGCAACCAGCGCAAACCTGGGTGCAGACAGATAATGGCGGTGAAGAGGTGGTGTTCAGCCGTCATAACGCACAAAAATAGCGATTCACCAGGCGGTATGCTTTTGCAAAGCGCTGCCTGGTGTTACATATGTTTCCAAATACGTAAAATTGAGTAAAAGGCTGGCCTGCTGGCTGACTGCTCTTTAGAATCAAGCCACTCGCTTTCTTTACTGCTCTTCGTTAAGGAAACCTAATGGTTAAATCGACTCTGGCGGCTGTTGCGGCTGTTTTTGTGCTTTCCGGTCTCTCCTCTGCTGCGTTCGCCGCAAAAGGCGACCCCCATGTTCTGCTCACCACCTCTGCAGGTAATATCGAACTGGAGCTGAACAACCAGAAAGCCCCTGTGTCGGTGAAAAACTTCCTTGATTATGTGAACAACGGTTTTTACAACAACACGACGTTTCACCGTGTGATCCCGGGGTTTATGGTTCAGGGCGGGGGCTTCAACGAGCAGATGCAGCAAAAGCAGCCTAACCCGCCGATCAAAAACGAAGCCGACAACGGTTTACGTAATACCCGCGGTACCATTGCGATGGCGCGTACGGCAGATAAAGACAGCGCCACCAGCCAGTTCTTTATCAACGTTGCGGATAATGCCTTCCTCGATCATGGCCAGCGCGATTTCGGCTATGCGGTCTTCGGTAAAGTTGTGAAAGGCATGGATGTCGCCGATAAGATTTCTCAGGTACAGACGCATGACTTCGGTCCTTACCAGAATGTCCCGTCAAAACCGATAGTTATCCTTTCCGCGAAAGTACTGCCGTAAGTCTCTTCCGCACGGGTCAACCGGCCCGTGCCGCTTCGCGCGCTCTGCGTAACGCAAAATTGCTGCTTATACTTGTGGCAACTGTGTGAAACAGGGAGGCGCTATGACCAAAAAACTCACCGACAGGCAAAAATCCCGTCTCTGGGAGCAGCAGCGCAACGCCAATTTCCAGGCCAGCAGGCGTCTGGAGGGTGTTGACACGCCTCTGGTGACGCTCACCCCCGCCGAAGCGAATGCGCGTCTTGATGAACTCAGGAGGCACTATGAGCGATAAATTTGGCGACGGGCGCGATCCCTATCTCTACCCCGGTTTGAACGTGATGCGCAATGTGTTAAGCATCCGGCAAGCGCAACGGCTGGAACAGGCTGCGTATGAATTGACGGCCTTACGTGCAGCGACGCTGGGGCTTGGTCCGCTTGCGCGCGGTTTGCCGCATTTGTGCGCTATCCATCATCACCTCTATCAGGATGTATTTGACTGGGCCGGGCGGTTTCGTGAGGTCGATATCTATCAGGGCGATACACGCTTTTGCCATTTCGGGTACATCGAAAAAGAGGGCAATGCGCTGATGCAGCAACTGGAAAATGAAGAGTGGCTGTGCGGCCTGGAAAAGGCGGAGTTTGTCGCACGTCTGGCCCACTACTACTGTGAAATCAATATGCTGCATCCGTTCCGCCTTGGTAATGGCATTGCGCAGCGTATTTTCTTTGAACAGCTGGCGCTGCACGCCGGTTTCTCTCTTGACTGGCGGGAAGCCGACCCTGCGCGCTGGGGGGCGGCGAACCAGGCCGGAGCAATGGGGGATTTAGCGCCGCTCTGCGCGATCTTCAGCAAAGTAGTAAGCGAAGCCAGCGAAAGCGAGTAAACTAGCGCGGTTTGCTACCACAGAGGCCACCATGATCCTGCTTATCGACAATTACGACTCTTTTACCTGGAACCTGTATCAATATTTCTGCGAATTAGGGGCAAGCGTAGAGGTCAGACGTAATGATGAGATAGGACTGGCGGATATCGCTGCGCTGGCACCGCAAAAAATCGTTATCTCACCCGGCCCCTGCACGCCGGATGAGTCCGGTATTTCGTTAGACGTGATCCGCCATTACGCCGGAAAATGTCCCCTTCTTGGTGTCTGTCTTGGGCATCAGGCGATCGCGCAGGCATTTGGCGCAACGATCGTGCGTGCGGCAAAAGTGATGCACGGCAAAACCTCGCCAATCAGCCATGATGGCAGCGGGGTGTTCACCGGCCTTAATAATCCATTAACCGTCACGCGTTACCATTCACTGGTTATCGATCCGCTTACGTTATCCGGCGACTTTGTGGTCACGGCGTGGAGTGAAAGCGGGGAAATTATGGGGATCCGTCACCGACAGTGGGATCTGGAAGGGGTGCAGTTTCACCCGGAAAGCATCCTGAGCGAGCAAGGGCATCAGCTACTGAAAAACTTCCTCATCCGGTGATTTGTGGTTGCCATGCAGTGATTTTTTATGCATATTTCGTGATTATATTTTCATAATCAATGCTGCATATTAATAGGTGGGCATGACATGGCAACTCAGCAAGACGCAATTACGCGCGCAACATTCGATGACGTTATTCTGCCAATTTACGCACCAGCCGAGTTTATCCCGGTGAAGGGAAAAGGCAGCCGTGTGTGGGATCAGCAGGGTAAAGAGTATGTTGATTTTGCAGGTGGTATTGCCGTCACGGCGTTAGGTCATTGCCATCCGGCGCTGGTGGAAACGCTGAAAACGCAGGGGGAAACCCTGTGGCATACCAGCAATGTGTTCACTAACGAACCGGCACTTCGCCTGGCGCGGAAACTGATTGACGCCACGTTTGCCGAGCGCGTGGTGTTCATGAACTCCGGTACTGAAGCCAACGAAACCGCATTTAAGCTGGCGCGTTTTTATGCATCTACGCGTCACAGCCCGTATAAAACCAAAATCATCGCGTTCCATCATGCCTTCCATGGCCGTTCGCTGTTCACTGTGAGCGTGGGTGGTCAGCCGAAGTACTCCGACGGCTTTGGTCCGAAACCGGCAGACATTATCCATGTCCCGTTTAACGATCTGCATGCGGTAAAAGCAGTGATGGACGATCACACCTGTGCGGTGGTGGTTGAGCCGATTCAGGGTGAAGGCGGCGTCACCGCGGCAACGCCGGCGTTTCTTAAAGGCTTGCGTGAACTGTGCGATCAGCACGATGCGTTGCTGGTGTTTGATGAAGTCCAGTGCGGTATGGGGCGTTGTGGTGAGCTGTTTGCTTATATGCACTATGGCGTCACGCCGGACATTCTCACCAGCGCGAAAGCACTGGGCGGCGGTTTCCCCATCAGCGCCATGCTGACCACGCATGAGATTGCCAGCGCGTTCCATGCCGGTTCACACGGTTCGACGTACGGCGGCAACCCGCTGGCCTGCGCCGTTGCCGGGACGGCGTTTGATATTATCAATACGCCAGACGTGCTGAGCGGAGTGAATGAAAAACGCCAGCTGTTCGTTAAACATTTGCAGCAAATCGGCGAGAAATTCGACCTGTTCAGCGACATTCGCGGTATGGGGCTGTTGATTGGCGCAGAGTTAAAAGCAGAGTTTAAAGGCCGCGCCCGTGATTTCCTCTACGCGGCGGCCGATGCGGGCGTAATGGTGCTGAATGCCGGCCCGGATGTGATGCGCTTTGCGCCCTCGCTGGTGATAGACGTGCAAGACATTAACGAAGGGATGAATCGCTTTGCCGCTGCAGTGGCAAAAGTGATCAACGGCTAACCCCGCAGTCTGCGGGCCAGCCAGATGCCATGATGCGGGCGCTGACGCCATGCCACCGACGAAATGGTGTGCATGGTGTTCAGATGCCCGAGCACCCGCTGTAGATGTTGCTCCAGAGTGCTCATCGGCCCGTGGGTCAATGTCTCCGGCGCCTCCAGAATATTCACATCCCCCGACTCGCCCGGCCCGTCATACTCCAGTCGCTGCTGGCAGCGTTGCAGTGCAATTTCACAGGATTGCAGATAGCGTTGCGCCAGATCCGGCGTCAGCATGGTGTGTTCGCGCGCGAGGGTGGTCATGGCGTTGATATGCTCAACGATAAACTGGCTGTGCGTCACCCAAAGCTTCATGTCCTCCAGATAGCGGGTATTGAACCCCGGCTCCAGCATGGCCTGATTCAGTGAGTTGAACAGCGCATTGTGCGCCTGGTTGACGCGCATCCGTTGCCAGGCCAGCGGGGTAGGCTGCGGACTATCGCTGAGGATCAGGCGAATAGCCTCCTGATCGGTTTCCAGCGCGTCGTGGGCGTTCTGCCGCAACAGGCCGCTTTGCCATTGCGGCCATAGCCAGACCATGCCGCCGAAGGCAATCAGGCAGCCGAGCAGGGTATCGATCAGTCTGGCGACGATAAACTCCTCGCCGTTGAGCGTCAGCAGTTGCAGGGTATACACGGCGGTAATGGTAAAGCCGACCATCGCCCAGCCGTAGTTCTTACGGATAATCAGATAGCTTATCAGGGTGATCAGCAGCATTGCCGCCAGCGTAAAACCAAGCGGTACGTGAAAGTGCAGGGCAATCCCGGCAATCATCAGCCCGGCGAGCGTGCCGGCCGCCCGGTGCACAATACGCACCCGTGTTGCGCCATAGCCGTTTTGCGTCACAAACATGATGGTCATCATGATCCAGTACGGCTTCGGCAAATGCAGCGCACTGCCCATCAGGCTGGCGATACTGAGCATCACGCTGATACGCGCGGCATTACGCAACGCCGCGGATTTCAATGATAAATAGCTTCTGAGCGCCGGAATAAGCGGCAGACGGCGCTGTTTTTCGGCCATCAAATCGCGCAGATAGAGTGGACGCTGGGTTCGCAGCACGCGGGCGATACGGCTAAAGTGCCAGGCGCAAAACTGTCCGACCGGGTTTTCCGGGTGCTGGCGGGCGATTTTTTCCAGCGCGCCAATTTGCTTGTCCATTGTGAAACGTGTCGGATAGCGGTGATAGAGGATGTCATCCGCCAGGACGCGCAGGCGGGCGGCGACGGTTTGCGCATTCCAGCGGATCACCTGTTCAGCATGGGTCTGTTCCACCAGTTTTTGCACCTCTTCCGGCTGGTGCAGGCTGACAGAAATATGTTCCTGTAAATCCAGCGCAACCTGGAAGACGCGCAGCAGGCGTTTGTAGTCATTGTGTTGATTGGCCGCCAGCATATGCAGTTGCTGATAGCAGGTACTGATCATATCCACCGCTTTTTGTTGGCGCGCAAGCAGCGGTGGCAAGGCTTTTTCCGGATCGGCATGCTGCGTCAGCAGGCTGTATTTGGCTTCGCAATAATCAGCCAGTTGCCGGTAGAGCAGGCTGAGCGATTCGCGCAGCGGTTGTTCCCGCCACATCCAGAACCAGAACCAGTTAAACGCGCCGTACCAGAGCGTACCCAGCGCATAAATCAGCAGCGGCTCCCACACTGGCATACTGCCCGCAAGGCTCAGCGTGAAGATCGCGGCTATCAACGACGCAGGCAGCAAGCGCCCGTGCAGTGCACTGATCTCGGCAGTCACGCCGAGCAGTAAGGTGAGGACGGTAAAAATCAGCGGCAGAGGCAGCGCTTCGGCCAGCAGAAGCTGCACGGCAAGACTGCATCCGGCGAACAACGAGCCGCCAATAATCAAACGTTTAAAGAAGCGCTTATGCGGGGTATCAAGACCGGCAATGTTGCAACAGGCAGGAACCAGAGAAAACAGCAGGCCTTGTTGGAGATGGCCGACGATTAACCCGATGGCCACGGGCAAACATAACACCAGCGTTTGTCGCAGTGCATAGTTGATTTCGGGGTGATAAATCAGCCTGCGCCACATGGGGAAACAAAAACGGCGCGCCGGATGACCAACGCGCCGTTTTGCGGATTAACGTGTTCCGTAAACCACGATGGTTTTACCGTGGGCGGAGATCAGGTTCTGATCTTCCAGCATTTTCAGAATACGGCCCACTGTTTCACGGGAACAACCGACGATCTGACCAATTTCCTGACGGGTAATTTTAATTTGCATGCCGTCCGGGTGGGTCATGGCATCCGGCTGTTTCGCCAGGTTCAACAGCGTTTGTGCGATACGGCCTGTTACGTCCAGGAATGCGAGGTTACCAACTTTCTCCGACGTTACCTGCAGGCGGCGCGCCATTTGCGAGGAGAGACGCATCAGAATGTCCGGGTTAACCTGGATCAACTGACGGAATTTTTTGTAGGAGATTTCGGCCACTTCACATGCGGTCTTAGCGCGTACCCATGCACTGCGCTCCTGACCTTCTTCGAACAGCCCCAGTTCACCGATAAAATCTCCCTGATTCAGGTAGGAGAGGATCATCTCTTTCCCTTCCTCATCCTTGATCAGCACTGCCACTGAGCCTTTAACGATGTAATACAGCGTTTCTGCTTTTTCACCCTGGTGAATCAGCGTGCTCTTCGACGGGTACTTATGAATGTGGCAATGAGACAAGAACCATTCGAGAGTCGGGTCTGTTTGCGGTTTGCCAAGCACCATGCGCGATTATCCTCTGTTATAAGCTGTCTCCAGACACAGGATGTGCACCCTGCTTCTGGGGTTGCAATCTATACACGCTATCATTCGACTTCGTGTCTTCGCTTCCAAAATCCCTGGAAGTGGACCGTCAGCGTCATCTGCGGTCTCTAATGTATGATGTCCTTTGCGTACATGCGTAATGTCAATGTATCTCTGTAGCATCCAGATTGTTTTAGCATAGCTTTTACCGCATGTCTCCTGGTGTCTCGCTTCAGCATGACGCAGGTCGCCTTCCGTTGCGACTTTTGTTATGTACGCGTAATCTGTAAAGAAAATTGCAACTCCGGAGTAAATTAAAATGCAGGCTCGTGTGAAATGGGTGGAAGGGTTAACGTTCCTCGGTGAGTCCGCATCGGGCCACCAAATCCTGATGGACGGCAACTCAGGCGACAAAGCGCCAAGCCCGATGGAAATGGTGCTGATGGCTGCAGGCGGATGCAGCGCGATCGACGTGGTTTCAATCCTGCAAAAAGGGCGTCATAACGTGACGAACTGCGAAGTGAAACTGACGTCGGAACGTCGTGAAGAAGCGCCGCGTCTGTTTACGCATATCAACCTGCACTTTATCGTCACCGGTAGCGATCTGAAAGACGCGGCGGTGTCTCGTGCTGTGGATCTGTCGGCGGAGAAGTACTGCTCTGTGGCATTGATGCTGGAAAAAGCGGTGAACATCACCCATTCCTACGAAGTCATCGAAGCCTGATGGACGATGCCCGGTAGCGTCAGGCGTACCGGGCATTATACGCCGACCGCTATTTGATCTTTTTCCCTTCCATCAGCCGTTGCACCAGCGGCGTCATAATCAGCTCCATCGCCAGCCCCATCTTACCGCCCGGCACTACCAGCGTGTCCATATGGGAAATAAACGAACCCTGCAACATGGCCAGTAGCCACGGGTAATCAATCCCTTCCAGATTACGGAAATGGATCACCACAAAACTCTCATCCAGCGAGGGAATGCCTTTTGCCGCAAACGGGTTTGAGGTATCGACGGTCGGGACGCGCTGGAAGTTAATATGGGTGCGGGAAAATTGCGGGGTGATGAAGTTGATATAGTCTTCCATTGAGCGCACGACGGAATCCATTACCGCTTCACGGGAATGCCCGCGTTCGCTGGTATCGCGCACCAGCTTTTGGATCCACTCCAGGTTAACAATCGGCACCACACCGACCAGCAAATCCACATAGCGCGACACATCATGCTGCGGCGTCACAACACCGCCGTGCAGCCCTTCGTAAAACAGTACATCTGTGGGTTCAGGCAACGGTTGCCAGGGGGTAAACGTACCCGGCACCTGATTCCACGGCACGGCTTCATCGTAGGTATGGAGATATTTTCGCGCCTGACCTTTGCCGGTCTGACCATATTCGCGAAAGGTTTGCTCCAGCAGCCCAAAATCATTCGCTTCCGGGCCAAAGTAGCTGATATGCCGCCCAAGATCGCGGGCTTTACGGATCGCCATATCCATTTCCGGACGGGTATAGCGATGAAAACTGTCGCCTTCCACCTCGGCGGCCTGCATACCAAGCTGGGCGAAGATTTTACGGAAGGCGAGGCTGGTGGTGGTGGTTCCCGCACCGCTGGAACCGGTGACGGCAATAACCGGGTGTTTGGCGGACATAGCAACTCCCTGAATCAACGATTGTTTTCAGTATAGCCAGCCGCCTTGCACCCTGTTAGTCCCGGAACTGCCCGCGCGGCATAATATTTACCGTCTCGTGCAGTTCAGACCACACCAGCACGGCTTCACCGCGTTGCAGTTGCCGTTTAACGTCGGCGACCTTTTGTTCAAGCGAACGTTCATGTTCACCATAATCGGTGCCTTCACGCAAGACAAAGCTCTCAATGAGATTATCCAGCGTTTCGGTTGCGATATCTTGCCAGGGAATGATCATTTGGACTCCAGATATGCGGACAGCCAGTCCGGAATGCGCGTTTCAAGCCACATTTCCGGGTGGCGTAACGTTCCGCCGACAAAACCGACATGACCCCCGTGTTCGGTCAATTGATACTCAATGTTCGCTGGCAAATGCCCGGCATCCGGGATCACGTTATGATCCATAAACGGATCGTCTTTGGCGTGAATGATCAGCGTCGGTTTGCGAATATCCGGCAATACCGGCATTGCGCTACAGCGGCGATAGTAGTCCAGCGCGTCGGCAAAGCCGTGGATTTTCGCGGTGATCAGATCGTCAAACTCGCGGATGCGACGCACTTTGCGCAGTGCCGACAGCGTTAACGGTAGCGAGCCTGGGTAAGCGCGTAATTTCCGCGCAGCGTTGGCTTTCAGCAAGTTCAGCAGGTAGCGCTGATAAACGCGGGAGAACCCTTTATCCATGTGGTAGCTGCACGCTTCCAGCACCAGCGGCGCTGACACAATCACCGCCGCATCGACCGGCAGGTTGTCATCGGCTTTCGCCAGCAGGCAGCCGAGCATGTTGCCGCCCAGAGAGTAACCGACTGCCGCCGTCGGCGCTGCGCCGAACGTCTGGCGCAGCCAGTGCAAAAACCAGGTGCCATCTTCGGTTTCACCCGAGTGATAGATGCGGTTGAGACGATTAGGGATGCCGCTACAGCCACGGAAATGCATCACCACGCCCAGCCAGCCGCGCTGCCTGGCGGCATGAACCAGACCGTGGGCGTAAGGGCTGTGCAGGCTGCCTTCAAGACCATGAAACACCACCAAACGCGGTTTATGCCGCGCCTGATACGGTTCTTCACTCCAGGCGAGATCAACAAAATCGCCATCCGGCAGTTCAAGGCGCTGCCACCACGGCTCAAACTGCAGGCGACGACGTAAAAGACGTGGCAGCATCGTTTGTAGATGCGGATTGCGCGCACCCGGCATCGGATGAAAGTTGTGCGCGTCTCCCTGATTTTCAAGGAAATTTGCCGGTGTAATATCTGCCATCTTAATAAAAAATTTAAGTTAATAGACGGTTATTATACTTGCTAACAATTGGGCTGTTTAATACTTTGCTGCTGTTGTAACGTATTAGCCTTTACAGACAGCCTTATAAAGACTCAAGAAAACCAGCGATTACATAAGATTACTGCTGTCTGCCATTTACCCATTGAGGACGTATTGGATGACGGAAAATACCTCGCTTGACCTCGCAGCACCGCAGCAAGTAAACCAGTCGATGAATGACCTGCCCGGCAGTGAACATTTAACCCCGGCGGATCACGCGCAAATCCAGCATATTGTCGAAGAGATCAATATTAACGACCCGGCGTTTTCGTTGGGCTTCGGCGCAAAAACCATGAACAGCATCTCGCAGTTCTCCGACTCCCTGATGCAGGAAGTGCGGGCAAAAGATGCGGGCATTATCGGTACGCAACTGACCGAGCTACTGCAAAAAATCAAAGGGGTGGATATCAGCGCCTTTGAGCAAAAACCGGGCTTTCTCGCCTCGCTGCCGCTGCTGGGATCGCTGTTTAACCGCATTGAGCGCACGCTGCTGGAGTACCAGACGCTGTCTCAGCAGGTGGAAAGCATTACCGCAAAGCTGAATGACGCGATGGTTGATCTGCTGCGTAATATTTCGGTGCTTGAGACCCTCTTTGAGCGTAACCGCGAGGTTTTTCAGCAAATTACGCTGCACATTATTGCCGGTAAGCAAAAGCTGGAGCAGGTAAAACAGAACGAACTGCCCGCGTTGCAGGCGCAGGCTGCATCGGACCCGATGAATGCGCAGCGCGTGCGCGATCTGCTGGAAGGCATTCAGCGCTTTGAGCGTCGCCTGCATGATTTGATGGTATCGCGCACGATTGCGATGCAGTCCGCCCCGCAAATTCGCCTGATGCAGAGCAACAGCCAGTCACTGGCGGAAAAGATCCAGAGCAGCATTCTTTCCACCATTCCGGTATGGAAAAGCCAGATAGCGCTGGCCATGTCGCTGCAAACCCAGCGTCAGGCGGCGAAACTGCAAAAAGAGGTGGCGGATACCACCAATGATTTACTGCGCCGCAATGCGGAAATGCTGCAAACCGGCACGCTGGAAACGGCGCGTGAGGTGGAGCGGTCAGTGGTGGATATCGACACCCTGCGCGATGTGCAGTCGCGGTTGCTGAGCACCATTGAAGAGTCGGTGAAAATTGCGACTGACGCGCGTCAACGCCGGGCTGAAGTAGAAAAAGAGCTCCTCACAATGGAAAACGAGCTGCGCACCCGTCTGGCCTCCATCGCCAGCGGAACGGCGGGTCAGCAGTAAGCAGGAAGAGACCATGCTCGAGAAAATTACACACTCGCTGGATGCCTATTACAGCAACCGTTTGAACCGTATCACCGCCCGGATACTGATGTTTGTCGCGGGCTTGTTATATTCCGCCTACTCAGCCCGTTTCGCCACGCAGGTGGATACCGAATTGGGGAAAGATGTGGGGGGACTCGCAGCCTGCTTCGCGGTGGTGAACTGGTTTTGTTTTATTCTGCTGGGTCGCACGCTGTTCTTTGATCGCATTGCGCTGGTTGTGGGGGCGTTGGCCGGCCTTTTCTGGCTTTTTGTGGGAGATGCCATCGCGCTGCCATTTTGGGCGGGAATGATGGCGATGCTCGTGCATCTCTATCGGGGCTGGGGACGGCTTAGCAACATCCATGTGCTGTATGTATTTTTAATGATTATGTCTATATCGATGTACCGGCAGGTCTATGAATACAGTGCGCATCCCGTCTACCTTGCATTCTTCGCGTTGCTCTTTGTCGGCTATCTCCTGTATGCGTGGTCACTGAAGATTGCCGCGCGGAAACGTGAAGTCCAACTGGCGATTCTTGCGGAAGCCGAAAAAGCGCAACAAACAGCCGCCGAAGCGGATCAGTTGCTGGCGCAGCGCATCGCGAGCCTGGAAAAAAAGAGAGGGCTGCCCGCTCCGCTACTGGCTGAACTGGCGCAGATTACTGCGTCAGCGCGCCAGATCCTGCAATGCATGGAAACAGACAAAAGGGATGAAGTGCCGGGGCGGCGTTTTTTAGACCGGTATCTGCCCGGTGTTGAAATGATTGTCACCCAGGGGCAGACCCTTTCGGAACAATTGCTCGACGACCAACAGCGGCAAAAGTCGGTAGAAGAGCAACTGGAGATGATGCGACGCTTAAGAAGCGCGTTTCATCAGCAACACCAGGCGCTGCTGGAAAACGACGCTGATGATCTCAATTCTGAACTCAAAACGCTGGACAAACTTCTTAAAACAGACGGCTATGTGAAGTGATCGGGTATCTGCACCTGCGCGATTGCGGGTGCAGACATTAGCCATCCGCCAGTAAATTGCGCGAAAACAGGTGGATATCCACATCCGGTTTGCGCCGCCACAGCCGCGCTTTTCGCGCCCCGGTCGCCACGCTTTCCCCGGTCTCTTCAAACATGCCGGACGCTTCAAAACGGCGGATCAGACTCTTACGCTGGATGGGCTGGCCAAGAATAATCTCGGTCGCCTCCTGGAGTTGCGTCTGCGTGAATGTTTCCGGCAGACAGTAAACCGGCAGCAGCGAGTACATGGTTTTCTGCCGTAGCCGGTGCTGAGCCGCCTGAATGATATCCCGATGATCGAAAGCCAGCTCATACTGGTCAAGTTCGCTGACCGGCACCCATTTGGCATTGCTGACGCTGGCAATGTGCGGTGCGCAAGAAACCCACGAGATCAGGGCAAACCAGGCAACGGTCAGGCTCCAGCCGCGCGGGTCGCGCTGCGGGCCGGAGAAGGTATCCAGTTGTTCAAGCCAGGAGGGAGAGACGCCGGTTTTCTCGGTCAGTTTACGCAGCGCCGTGGCGCGGGTGGAATCGTCCTTCGCCATATCAATAAAACCACCAGGTAACCCCCAGCGGCCTTGTTGCGGCTGGCTGGCGCGCTCAACCAACAACACGCAAAGCACCTGCTGATGCAGGGTAAACAACACACTGTCGACCGTCACCAAAGGTGAAGGAAAACGGCTGGCATCATAAGAGTCCAGATACTCTGCTTCGCTGATCATCGTTTACTCGCTTAATTTCACACGTCCCAAGTTTATCAGCCTGCCGAAGTGCGGCAAGTTAACTTTTAATCTGTTATTTTTCAGCCTGTTATCTTCTTTCTGCGTGGTGCATACAAAAAACGCTTGCATCAATAGTGTCTTATAGACAATATTAAAAGTGTCCAAGGGACATAATTAAATAAATGTGAGGTGAATGATGGCGAGCAGAATTGCGTTGTTTATGGATAATCAGCAGGTTGATGTTACGCACGGCGTTTTTCCGGATGGTGCAGTATGGCTGAAAGTCACCGGTACGCTGCCATCCTTCGCCCGCGTTATGCGTATCCGTATGGCCGCCATGCGGGATATGAACGATTTTATGCTGCTGGCGCAGTTGGTCGAGGCGGTACGCCATGTTGCAGATATCAACATCAGCCATCTGGAACTGGCCTGGCTGCCATGGGCGCGTCAGGACCGGCATATGGTGGCAGGCGACAGCTTTGCGCTGAAAGTCTTCGCTAACCAGCTGAACACGCTGAATTTCGACAAAGTGTTTATCCTCGATCCGCACAGCGATGCCGCCGCCGCAGCCATTCATCACTGTGTCGCTATTGCTCAGGAAACCTGCCTGTTACAGAGCGAAACGCTGCGCCGCGCCATCCGTCAGGGCGAACTGATGCTGGTGGCGCCGGATGCGGGCGCCCTGAAGAAAATCCACAACGTGGCGAAAGCCAGCGGCGCGCAGACGTACGCCATTCTGACGAAGGCGCGCGATGTGGCGACCGGTAATCTGACCGGGTTTGCGCTGGTCTCTGGCGATGTGGCAGGAAAAGACCTGCTGATTGTTGATGACCTCTGCGATGCAGGCGGCACGTTTATTGGCTCGGCTCAGGTACTGCGCGATGCGGGTGCCCGCAGCGTCAGTCTGTATGTTACGCACGGCGTCTTCTCCAAAGGTGTGGAGAACCTGCTCAACAACGGTATCGACGCCATTTACACCACCACGTCCTACGCCTCGCCTGAGCTTGCTGAGCCGCGGGTTGAACTGATCGACATTGACACCATTTTTCGCGCTTAAGGGAGATAACACCATGAATATCAATCCAATCCTGGCTATCGACGGTTACAAAGTGTCGCACCGCGTGCAGTATCCGCAGGGGACAACGCAGGTGTACTCCAACTTTACCCCGCGCAGCGACCGCTTTTTCCAGTCGCCGGTGGCAGACGGCAAACTGGTGTTCTTTGGCCTGCAGGGGTTCCTGCAATGGTTTATGGTCGATCTGTTTAACGACGGCTTTTTTGCCCGCCCGGAAGAGGACGTGGTGAACGAATACAAACAGGTGATGGACAGCTATCTCGGCAGGGATGCCGTGGCGGTGGATCACATTCGCGCGCTGCATCGTTTGGGTTATCTGCCATTGCACATTAAGTCGCTGGATGAAGGCAGCAAAGTCCCGATGAAAGTGCCGGTTCTCACCATCACTAACACCCGCGATGAGTTTTTCTGGCTGGTGAACTACCTGGAAACGGTGCTCTCCGCCGAACTGTGGAAAGCCTCCACCAATGCCACCATTGCGCACCACTACCGTAAGATTTGTGAACAGTGGGCGGCAAAAACCTGTACGGATTTATCACACCTGGATTTCCAGTGTCATGACTTCTCATTCCGCGGTATGGCGGGCCTGCACGACACTGCGCAGGCCGGGGCAGGTCACCTGCTGAGTTTTAAAGGGACCGACAGCATCCCGTCGCTGCTGTATGCCCGCGATCACTACACTGGCGGTGAAGCATACTTCATTGGCGCCAGCATTCCGGCCACCGAGCACAGCGTGATGTGTATGGGGGAACATGACCATGAAATTGAAACGTTCCGTCGCCTGATTGCCGACATCTACCCGCAGGGATTTGTGTCGATTGTCTCTGATACCTGGGACTACTGGCGCGTTCTGACGGAATATACCCGCGAGCTGAAACAGATCATTCTTGGTCGCGAAGGTCGTGTAGTGTTCCGTCCGGACAGCGGCGACCCGGTGGAGATCCTCTGCGGTACTGGCGCGGATGACGACACCCGTCCCGAACGCAGCCCGGAAGAGAAAGGCTCTGTCGAAGTGCTGTGGGACATTTTTGGCGGCACGATCAACGACAAAGGCTACAAAGTGCTGGATCCGCACGTTGGTCTGATTTACGGCGACTCCATTACCCTGGCGCGCGCCAATGAGATCCTGCGTCGTCTGGAGGCTAAAGGGTTTGCCAGTTCGAATGTGGTGTTCGGCGTAGGTTCTTTTACTTATCAGTACAACACCCGCGATACCTTCGGTTTTGCCATGAAAGCCACCTGGGGAGCGGTAAACGGCGAAGGGCGGATGATTTTTAAAGAGCCGAAAACCGATAACGGCCTGAAACGTTCGGCACGTGGGTTATTGCGGGTAGAGCGTGACGCGCAGGGCGAACTGCAACTGCATGACGAGCAGAGCTGGGAGCAGGAGCAAGGCGGTGAACTGAAAACCCGCTTCCTGGATGGCAAGCTCTACCTGTCTGAACATTTCGAACAGATCCGCCAGCGTCTGGCCAGCCAGCGCTAATCTCTTCATGGCGGCGCATTCTGTGCCGCCATAGATCTTTTTCCCGCCGCTGAAACTGATCCACATCACAGATTGTTTCTTTGATTATTACTCTCAGGCTAATGATTTAACGACCTCCTTAATTGATGCCTTTATCACCAGAGCGCACACTGAGTTCAGTGTTAAGCAAATCAAAATGATGAGCTGAATCAGGAGGTTAATAATGTTATCTGGGCAAACGCCAGCACGGGTATGGAACACGCGGCGCAGCGAGAAACAGCGCCGCCTGGCGTCCGTTCCTGTGCAGGGCAAGGTACTGCCGACCGGCGACCTTGTCGCCATGCTGGAAAAACTGATCGCACCGGGCGACCGTGTGGTACTCGAAGGGAACAACCAGAAGCAGGCGGATTTCCTTTCCCGCTCGCTGGCTGAAGTCAACCCGCAAAAAGTGCACGACCTGCATATGATTATGCCAAGCGTCGGTCGCAGCGAACATCTTGATATCTTTGAGAAAGGCATCGCACGCAAACTCGATTTTTCCTTCTCTGGCACCCAAAGCTTGCGCATTTCGCAACTGCTGGAAGACGGCCTGCTGGAAATCGGCGCGATCCACACTTACATCGAACTTTACTCCCGTCTGTATGTTGACCTGTGCCCGAACGTGGCGCTGATTGCCGGTTACAAAGCGGACCGCAAAGGCAACCTGTACACCGGCCCGAGTACGGAAGATACCCCGGCGCTGGTTGAAGCAGCGGCCTTCCGCGACGGTATTGTCATTGCGCAAGTGAACGAACTGGTGGACGACGAGTGCGATCTGCCGCGTGTGGATATCCCCGGCTCGTGGATTGACTACGTGGTTGTTGCTGACAAACCGTTCTTTATCGAACCGCTGTTCACCCGTGACCCGCGTCTGATTAAACAAGAACACATCCTGATGGCGATGATGGCGATTAAAGGCATCTACGCGGAGCATCAGGTGCAGTCGCTGAACCACGGTATCGGTTTTAACACTGCGGCTATCGAACTGCTGCTGCCGACCTACGGCGAACAGCTCGGCCTGAAAGGCAAAATCTGTAAACACTGGACGCTGAACCCGCATCCGACGCTGATCCCGGCAATTGAAAGCGGCTGGGTGGAAAGCGTGCACTGCTTTGGTGGTGAGCTGGGGATGGAAGAGTACATCCGTGCCCGTCCGGACGTGTTCTTCACCGGTGCTGACGGCTCCATGCGTTCCAACCGTGCGTTCTGCCAGTTAGCAGGCCAGTACGCGGTGGATATGTTTATCGGTTCCACCTTACAGATCGATGGCCTGGCAAACTCCTCCACCGTCACGCGTGGTCGCCTGTCCGGTTTTGGCGGCGCGCCGAACATGGGGCATGACCCGCATGGTCGTCGCCACGCTACCCCGGCATGGCTGAACATGATTACCGAACCTGACCCGATGCAGCGCGGTAAAAAACTGGTGGTGCAGATGGTGGAAACCTTCCAGGCAGGCGCGAAACCGTCCTTTGTCGAGAAACTCGATGCCGTGGACGTGGCGAAATCCTCCGGTATGCCGCTGGCACCGGTAATGATTTATGGCGATGACGTTACCCATGTGCTGACCGAAGAGGGGATTGCTTACCTCTACCGTGCCGACAGTATGGAAGAGCGCCGCGCGATGGTCGCTGCGGTTGCCGGTATTACCGACATCGGTCTGGGTGTGGATGCCAAACGCGTCGCTGCGTTGCGCCAGAGCGGCAAAGTGGTGTACCCGGAAGATATGGGCATTCGCCGCACTGATGCGACCCGCTCGTTGCTGGCTGCCAGCAGCGTGGCTGACCTGGTGGAATGGTCCGGCGGTCTTTACAACCCACCTGCGAAATTCCGGAGCTGGTAATGAAACTTCTGCCACAGATTGCGGCTGAGGGCGGTGCCTTTCGTCTGGCGCACACCGCCACACAATGTCTGATTGACGAAGCACGTTTAAGCCCGAAACCCGGTCTGGTGGACAGTCGGGGGAACGGCGCGCACCACGATTTAACGCTCGAACTGATGGAGCGTTCCGCGCACAGCCTGACCCCTACGTTTCAGGCGCTGGCGCAACAAAGCTGGTTGCAACCGGCAAACGTTGCGCTCAGACAAACCATAGGGCGACTCGGTCGGGAAGGCGAGCAGCAGATGATGGCCGCCACCGACGGCGTGAATACCCATCGCGGTGCGATTTGGGCGCTGGGCTTGTTGGTCAGCGCGGTGGCGATGTGCGGCGGCGAAGGGTCGGCGCGGGCGATTGCCAACATTGCTGCCCAACTGGCGACACTGCCCGATGACGCTGCGCCGAAGGTCTTTAGTAAAGGGCTTCGCGCCACGCACCGCTACCGGGTTCCCGGCGCGCGTGAAGAAGCACAGCAGGCGTTTCCGCACATCATGAGGCTGGCGCTGCCGCAGCTCCACCTCAGCCGCCAGCGCGGCAGCAGCGAAACCCACGCAAGGCTGGATGCGCTGATGGCCATCATGACCTCACTCAGCGACACCTGTGTGTTATCGCGCGCGGGTCTCGAAGGCCTGGAGGCGATGCGCCACGGTGCGCGTGCGGTACTGCGTGCGGGTGGGGTTGCGCATCCTGACGGGCAGCAGCGGCTGGCCGAACTGGACAGGCAAATGCTGGCGTTAAACGCGTCGCCGGGCGGTGCGGCAGATTTACTCGCCGCCACGCTGTTTCTCGATCGCATTACCACGCCTTATTTAGCGAATTAAGAGGAAGTTATGGAACACATTACGATAACCGTGCCTGCGGGCCGCGCCTTACGCGGTAAAGCGCTGGCAGGCGTTGTGGGCTCCGGGGATATGGAGGTGTTATTCACCGCCGACCAGGGGCAAACACTGACAATTGATATCACCACCTCCGTGGATAACAGCCGTGGACGCTGGGAAGCCCTGTTCAACCGCCTCGGTCTGGTCAGCACGCTGCCTGCCGGCAAGCTGGTGATTCACGATTTCGGCGCGACGCCCGGTGTGGCGCGTATCCGTATCGAACAGGTTTTCGAAGAGGTGAGCTATGCGTGACGATCGCAGTTTTATCGAACTCAAAGCGCGTCAGCGCGCACATGCACTGCTGGATGAAGGCAGCTACCGCGAATTGCTGGATCCGTTCGACGGCATTATCTCGCCGTGGTTAGGGCCGCAGGGCATCGTGCCGCAGGCGGATGACGGCATGGTGGTCGCTAAAGGCACCATCAATGGTCAGCCTGCGGTGGTGGTCGCCATCGAAGGCGCTTTCCAGGGCGGCAGTATGGGCGAAGTCTCCGGCGCGAAAATGGCGGCGGCGCTGGAACTGGCGGCGGAAGATAACCGCAACGGCATCCCGACGCAGGCGGTGTTGTGCCTGGAAACCGGCGGCGTGCGTTTGCAGGAAGCCAACCTCGGCCTGGCGGCGATTGCCGATATCCATGCCGCGATTGTCGATCTGCGCCGTTACACCCCGGTGGTCGGCATTGTTGCCGGGACTGTTGGCTGCTTTGGTGGGATGTCCATCGCGGCGGCGCTGTGCAGCTACCTGATTGTGACCCGTGAAGCGCGCCTGGGTCTGAACGGCCCGCAGGTTATCGAGCAGGAAGCCGGGATCGAAGAGTATGACTCCCGCGACCGTCCGTTTATCTGGAGCATGACCGGCGGCGAAGTGCGCTATCACAGTGGGCTGGTGGATGCGCTGGTCGGCGACGGCATTAATGCGGTGAAAACGGCAATGAATGCGGCGATCGCCAAAGGCGTGCCGGCGCAACATCGCACCGATAAATACGATGACTATCTGCAACGTCTGAGCCAGTTCGACACCCGCAAACAAGCGGATGCAGAGCAGATCAGCGCGTTGTTTGCCGGGGAGGGTAAAGCATGAGTACGACAATGAGCCGCGGCGCATTATGGCTGGAAAAACTGGCGCCTAACGCCCAACGCCTGAGCGGGCTGTGCCCGTCAGTGCAGGCCGCAGATGGCGACGTTAACGGCGAAGCGGTGCGTTTTATCGCCGTGGTGCCGGATGCCAACAACCATTACCCACGGGCGGCAAAAGGGGAAGTCGGTCTGCTGGAAGGCTGGACGTTGGCAAAAGCTGTCAGCGAAACCGTGGCAGCCGATGCCAACAGCAGCGTGAAACGTCCGATCATCGCGGTGATTGATGTGCCGAGCCAGGCCTATGGCCGTCGCGAAGAAGCGTTTGGTATTCACCAGGCGTTAGCCGGTGCAGCCGCGGCTTACGCCAATGCGCGTCTGGCGGGTCACCCGGTGATCGGCTTGATCGTCGGTAAAGCGATGTCCGGTGCATTTCTGGCGCACGGCTACCAGGCTAACCGCCTGATTGCGTTCAACGACGCCGGTGTACTGATCCACGCGATGGGCAAAGAGTCGGCGGCGCGCATTACGCTGCGTACCGTTGAGGCACTGGAAAAACTGGCCGCCACTATCCCACCGATGGCGTATGACATCAGTAACTACGCAACGCTGGGGCTGCTGGCGGATCTGCTGAATATCAGCAATCCGGATGCGCCTTCCGCAAGCGATCTGGCGCAGGTGACCACCACGCTGCAACAGGCCATTAAAGACGCTCGTCAGGACACCTCGTTAAAAAACCGTCTGGGTGCTGACAACCGCCGTAGCTCCGCTCTTGTGCGCGAACGCATGAAAGCGAGCTGGTAAGTAAAAAGAAACCTGCCAGATAGCAACGCATGGGCGCGAACCCGCGCTCATGCGCTACTGAAAATAATAACCATCGCGCTAGTGCTATTTCTTTTCCTTTTAAAGGCTTACAGGTGATTTTCTATGACTTATGTAATTGTTCATGCCCTCGCACCGATCTTTGTCATCATGCTGCTGGGTTTCTGGGCGGGAAAGGCCAAAATGGTCGACAACAAAAACGTTTCCCTGCTCAATATCTTTGTAATGGACTTCGCCCTGCCGGCTGCGCTGTTTAGCGCCACCGTACAGACACCGTGGACCGGGATTATCGCCCAGTCACCCCTGATTGTGGTGCTGGTGCTCTCCATGTGGATTACCTACGCCGCCATCTATTTCCTGGCAACGTCTGTTTTCAAAAAATCGCCGCAGGATGCTGCTGTGCTGACGCTGACCGTGGCACTGCCGAACTATGCGGCGCTGGGCCTGCCGATCCTTGGTAGCGTACTGGGCGAAGGCTCTTCAACCTCGTTGTCCGTGGCGGTTTCCATCGCTTGTGGTTCCGTACTGATGACCCCGTTCTGCCTGCTGATCCTTGAGCGCGAAAAAGCCCGTGCGGCGGGTGGCGATACCGGTTCCACGCTGGCGATGCTGCCGGTGCTGATGTGGCGCTCGGTGAAAAAACCGATTGTCTGGGGACCGTTATTGGGCGTAGTGCTTTCCGCTATCGGTATCAAGATGCCGGAACTGGTACTGGCTTCTATTAAACCGCTGGGCCTGTCTGCTACCGCTGCGGCGCTGTTCCTGACCGGGGTTATCCTGTCTGCGCGCAAACTGGCAATTAACACCATGGTTATCTCTGCAACCATCACGAAACTGCTGATCCAACCCGCCATTGCCTGGGGGATTGTGCTGGTGTTCGGTCTGCATGGTTCTGTGGCTATTACCGCTATCCTGATGATTGCACTGGCGGCTGGCTTCTTCGGCGTGGTATTCGGTAACCGCTTTGGCGTGCAATCGCCGGATGCTGAAGCCGTACTGCTGCTGAGCTCCGTTCTGTGTATCCTGTCGCTGCCGCTGTTTATTTCGCTGACTTCAGGAATGTAACCATGACCGCAACATTACGCCCACACGATCTGCTTTGGCTTTCCGCGCATGACGCGCTGGAAGGGGTAAGCGAACCCTGGGTCGCTGAGATCTGGCACGCCGGGTTACCGGTTGTTGTGCGGCGTGATGTTGATGCGAGTGGACGAATTCCCGTAGGCGTGCGCGGTTTGCGCCGCGATCAGCGCGCGGCGGGGTGGGTGAGGCCGGAACGGGTTAACCGTGTGGTCTCACCCGAACAGCTTATCGCGCCGCAGGAACTGCTGCGTTCGCCGTTTATCTCTCAGCCGCCGGTACAGCTGGCGCTGCAACTGGCGCAGCTAAACTGGCCCTGGATATGGGGTGTTACCGGCAGTACCGCCTATGCGCTGGCGACCGGGATTCCGGTTATTCACGCGACCAGCGATCTCGACCTGTTGATCCGCGCGCCGCAGCCACTTGCTCAGGCTGAGCTGCAACGCTGGCAGCAGCAAATCAGCGGTGGGCTGTGCCGGGCAGATACGCAAGTGGACACGCCAAATGGCGGTTTTGCACTGGCGGAGTGGCTGCGTGATGGGCGGGTGATGCTGAAAACGAACCACGGGCCGCGTCTGATGAGCGACCCCTGGCGCAGGGAGGAGTAATGAAAATTCTGTTCACTTTCCCGGGGCAGGGGACACAGCGTCCCGGTATGTTACAGGCGCTTCCGGGAAACGAAATAAACGAAGCCCGCGCGGTGCTCGGGGCAGAAGTTGATAGCCTGGATACGTCGGAAGCATTAAAACATACGCGCGCAGTGCAACTGGCGCTGCTGATTGCCGGAGTGGCCTGGGCGCGTGAGTTACAGCGTCGTGGCGTGCAGGCGGATATCACCAGCGGGTTGTCGATTGGCGCTTACCCGGCGGCGGTGATTGCTGGCGCACTCGATTTTCGCGATGCGTTGCGACTGGTGGCGCTGCGTGGTGATTTGATGGAGCAGGCCTATCCGCAAGGATACGGGCTGACGGCCATTATGGGACTGACGCTCCCCCAGGTGGAAACGCTGGTGGCAGGCAGCGGGGCGTATATCGCCAATCTCAATGCCGAAACACAGATTGTGATTGCCGGGAGCGATGAAGCGATGGCGCAAGTGGCGCAGCGTGCGCTGGCAAAAGGAGCCAGCAAAGTGCAACGGCTGGCGGTTAGCGTACCCTCTCACTGTGCATTGCTGGACGCACCGGCAAAGAAACTGGCGCAGGCCTTTGCTGACGTCACGTTGTCCCGGCCACAATGCGCCTATTTAAGCGGCAGTACCGGGCGCGTGCTATGGCAGCCGGAGAAAATTGCCGACGATCTGGCGTGGAATATGGCGCGCACTGTGCGCTGGCAGGAAGCGGTGATTGCCGCTAACGAACGCGACGCCAGACTGGCTATCGAAATGCCGCCGGGCGGTATTTTGACCTGTCTGACCCGACAGGCGGCGTGGAACGGCGAAAGTCTTTCGCTGGAGCGTAGCGGTGTGGATGTGGTGTTGCACCTGGCGAAGCGGCTCAGCGCGTGAGGTATTTTGCCCCTGGCCGGATGGTGACGCGAGGCGTTTTCGCGGGCAAAAAATCAGGCGTTATCCTGTAAACTGCGGGCGTACATCCGGCCTTCGGCGGCGAGCGCCAGCAGGTTGGGATCGTGCTCGCGGTTGCGGGCGAAGACAATGGCGATTAACTGCTGCATTTGATACGGCTCCGCCAGGCGCAATAGTTGCACCGAACTTTCATAGACCTTTTTCATTCTTCCCGGCATCAGCGAAAAGCCCACACCCGCCTGCACCAGGCTGAGCATCGAGAAAATGTCATTAACGCGGGTGACGATTTCCGGTTCAAACCCGGCAATATGAAACGCTTCCTGAAACCCGGCGTAAGTGGCGAAACCTTCCGCCAGCGAGACAAATTTCTGCGTCCGGTAATCCCGCAGATCGGCGAGGGTATCGGTTTTCAGCGTGGCGCTGGCCGGAGCAGCAAGGAAGATATCGTCATGGAACAGCGGCAGCACTTCAAGACTGCTGCGGTCGATCTCGCTTTCGGAAATGGAGATCAGAATCGCATCCAGCGTTCCCTCAGCCAGCATGTGCAGCAGGGTGTCGTTCGAGCCCATGGTTAAATCCATTTCCAGCTCGGGGCGGCGTAACTTCATGCCCATAATCAGTCGCGGTACGGTTTCCAGCGTCAGCGAATAGAGAGTGCCGACGCGTAATCTGCCCTGGCCGACGCCAGCGGTTTTGCGCGCTTCGTCCAGACCGCGCTCCATCAGTTGCGTCACTTCCTGGCAATATTCCAGCAGAGTCCAGGCTGCGGGCAGCGGTATCAGATTACGGCCTTTATGGACAAACAGCGGGCAGCGGACATTCTCTTCCAGCGTGTGCAACGCACGGTGCACGCTGACACCGCTAAGATTGAGGGCTTCGGCGGCGCGGGCGATATTTCCCTTGTCCATAAAGGCCATGAAAATACCCAGCTTGCGAAACGTAATGTCGTTGGTGATATCCAGATTCATAAGCCCTCTCGCCGCCTGACTGGCGCGTTAGTCCCCTTGCAGCATCGCTTCCAGTTGCTCGTGTGCGTCCAGCCACGCCATTTCACACTCTTCCAGTCCGGATTTCGCTGCGGCCTGCTGTTGCAGGCAGTCGGTCAGCTCCGCTTTGCGGCTCTGATCGTACAACCCGCTGTCGCCCAGCTTCTCTTCAGCCTGCGCCAGTTGTGCGTTCAGCTTTTCCATCTCTTTTTCCAGACGGGCGATCTCTTTACGTAGCGGCTGCGTTTGCGTGCGCAGCTCTGCTTCACGGCGTTTTTGATCTTTACGCGCCTGCGCGCTGTTGCCGCTCTCTTTAGCCACGGCATCCGCTGGCTGGCTCTCCTGCTTTTGGACGTCGCTCAGCCACTGCTGATAATCTTCCAGATCCCCTTCGAATGGCTCGACTTTGCCGTCGTACACCAGATAGAGATCGTCGGTGGTGGAACGAATAAGGTGGCGATCGTGCGACACGACAACCAGCGCGCCTTCAAACTCAATCAGCGCTTCGGTCAGCGCCTGGCGCATGTCCAGGTCAAGGTGGTTAGTCGGTTCATCAAGCAGCAACAGGTTCGGACGCTGCCAGACGATCAGCGCCAGCACCAGCCGCGCTTTTTCACCGCCGGAGAAACGTTCGGTTATTTCCGTGACTTTGTCGCCCTGGAAACCGAAACCGCCGAGATAATCACGCAGTTTTTGCTCCAGCTCCTGTGGGGCGAGCCGGGCCAGATGCTGTAAGGGGGATTCGTCGGCGCGTAAGAATTCCAGCTGGTGCTGGGCGAAATAACCCAGCTTAATGCCCTTCGCGAGGCCAATTTCACCACTCTGCGCCGCCAGTTCCCCGGCCAGCAGTTTGATAAAGGTGGATTTACCGGCACCGTTACGCCCCAGCAGACCAATACGGGAGCCCGGCACCAGGTTGATCTTGATGGCGTTAAGGATGGTGCGATCGCCATACCCTGCGCTGACTTTTTCCATCTTCAGTAAGGGGTTGGGCAGGCTTTCCGGGGCGCGGAAGCTGAAATGGAACGGGTTGTCCACGTGCGCCGGGGCAATCAGCTCCATGCGTTCAAGCATTTTGATGCGGCTCTGCGCCTGTTTCGCTTTGCTGGCTTTGGCTTTAAAACGGTCGATAAAGCTTTGCAGATGGGCAACGCGTTGCTGCTGGCTCTCGTAAGTGGCCTGCTGCTGAGCCAGACGCGTGGCGCGCTGACGTTCGAATGAGCTGTAGTTGCCGGTATATTCGAACAGGCTTTGCTGCTCGATATGCAGAATTTTGTCCACCACCGGATCGAGGAAGTCACGGTCGTGGGAAATCAGGATCAGCGTTCCCTGGTAGCTTTTCAGCCACTTCTCCAGCCAGATCACGGCGTCGAGATCCAGGTGGTTGGTCGGTTCGTCGAGCAACAGGAGATCGGAGCGGCAAATCAGCGCCTGCGCAAGGTTTAAGCGCATGCGCCAGCCACCAGAGAAGTCGCTGACCGGGCGATCCAACTGTTCATTGGTGAAGCCCAGACCGTGCAGCAGGCTGGAAGCGCGTGAACGGATGGTCCAGGCATCAATCGCATCCAGTTTGCCGTGCACGAGAGCGATGGCATGACCGTCGTTACGCTCGTTGGCCGCGTTGAGCTGCGCTTCAAGCTGGCGGTATTCCCGATCGCCGTCTATCACATAATCGATAGCCGCTTCGTTGAGCGCTGGCGTTTCCTGGTTTACCCACGCCAGTTGCCAGTTTCCCGGAAAGGTCACGTTGCCGCCGTCGGCGCCAATCTCGTTTTTCAACAGCGACAGCAGCGTGGATTTACCGCAGCCATTTTTACCCACCAGACCGACTTTCTGGCCTGGATTGATGGTGGCCGTGGCGTTGTCCAGCAGGACACGCACACCGCGACGAATTTGTAACGAGGAGAAAACAATCATAAGGCGCCGTATGTTCAGACTATGTTAATTTGTCATTATGATAATGTAAGGTTACGGCCAAATGCCGTACCGGGGCCGCAATGGTAGCCCAAAATGAAGATGATAGACAAAATCATTCTGGCAGCGCCCGCGGGTAGCCAGCCGGAAGCGTAACAGGTACGACGCCCGGGAGGGGAAGAGATGTCACAGACAGCGAAAGTGTTGCTGCTGTATGCCCATCCGGAATCTCAGGACTCGGTGGCGAACCGGGTTTTGCTTAAACCGGCAATGCAGATGCAAAACGTGACGGTGCATGATTTGTATGCCCGTTATCCCGACTTTTTTATTGATATCCCTTATGAACAGGCGTTACTGCGTGAGCATGACGTTATCGTGTTCCAGCACCCGCTTTATACCTACAGTTGCCCGGCGCTGCTCAAAGAGTGGCTGGACCGCGTTTTGAGCCGTGGGTTTGCCAGCGGCACAGGCGGGAATCAACTGGCGGGAAAGTACTGGCGTAGCGTCATCACCACTGGCGAGCCGGAGACGGCTTATCGTCACGATGGTCTTAACGGATATCCCATGAGCGATATTTTGCGCCCCTTCGAGCTGACCGCCGCCATGTGTCGCATGCACTGGCTTAGCCCGATCATTATCTACTGGGCGCGCAGGCAACCCCCGCAGGAACTGGCGAATCACGCTAAAGCTTACGCTGAGTGGCTGGCATCGCCGTTGCCGGATGGAGGTCGTTAATGGAAGGGTCCGATCTGTTACTGGCAGGGGTGTTGTTTCTGTTTGCGGCGGTGGTCGCCGTACCGTTAGCCTCCCGTCTGGGCATTGGCGCGGTGCTTGGGTATTTGCTGGCGGGAATCGCCATTGGCCCGTGGGGTTTGGGGTTCATCAGCGATGTGGATGAAATCCTGCATTTTTCCGAGCTGGGCGTGGTGTTCCTGATGTTTATCATCGGCCTGGAACTGAATCCGGCAAAACTGTGGGAGTTGCGGCGGTCGATCTTTGGCGTGGGCGCGGCGCAGGTATTGCTGAGTGCGGCGATCCTCGCCGGTTTATTGATGCTGACGCAGTTTTCCTGGCAGGCGGCGGTGATCGGCGGCATTGGCCTGGCGATGTCATCTACCGCGATGGCGCTGCAACTGATGCGCGACAAGGGGATGAACCGCAGCGAGTCCGGGCAACTGGGTTTTTCGGTGCTGCTGTTTCAGGATTTGGCGGTGATCCCCGCGCTGGCACTGGTGCCACTGCTGGCGGGGAATGGGGATGAGCATCTCGACTGGATGAAGGTTGGCCTGAAGGTGCTGGCTTTCGCGGGCATGTTGATTGGCGGTCGTTATCTGTTGCGACCGGTGTTCCGCTTCATTGCCGGTTCCGGCGTGCGGGAAGTGTTTACCGCCGCGACACTGCTGCTGGTGCTTGGTTCAGCGCTGTTTATGGATGCGCTGGGGCTGTCGATGGCGCTCGGTACGTTTATCGCCGGGGTTTTACTGGCGGAAAGCGAATACCGGCATGAGCTGGAAATTGCCATTGAGCCATTTAAAGGACTGTTGCTGGGGTTGTTCTTTATTTCTGTTGGCATGGCGCTGAATCTGGGCGTGCTCTATACCCACCTGTTGTGGGTCGTGTTGAGCGTAATGGTGCTGGTGGCGGTGAAAACGCTGGTGTTGTACGGACTGGCGCGCCTGTATGGCCTGCGCAGTTCAGAACGGATGCAGTTTGCGGGGGTGCTCAGCCAGGGGGGAGAATTTGCCTTCGTGCTTTTCTCTTCCGCCTCTTCCCAGCATCTGTTCCAGCATGACCAGATGGCGCTGCTGCTGGTGACCGTCACCCTGTCGATGATGACCACGCCTTTGCTGATGCGCGGCATTGATAACGTGCTCTCCCGGCGTTTTAACACCCCGGAAGATGAAGACGAAGCACCGTGGGTGGAAGACGATAAACCGCAGGTCATTGTGGTGGGCTTCGGGCGTTTTGGTCAGGTAATTGGTCGCCTGTTAATGGCCAATAAAATGCGTATTACCGTGCTGGAGCGGGATATCAGCGCCGTCAACCTGATGCGAAAATACGGTTATAAGGTCTATTACGGCGATGCGACGCAAGTGGAGCTGTTGCGCTCAGCGGGGGCGGAGGCGGCGAAATCCATCGTGATTACCTGTAACGATCCGCTGGATACCATGAAGCTGGTGGAAATATGCCAGCAGCATTTCCCGAACCTGACCATTCTTGCGCGGGCGAGAGGGCGTGTGGAAGCTCATGAGTTGTTACAGGCCGGGGTTACGCAGTTTTCCCGCGAGACCTTTTCCAGTGCGCTGGAATTGGGGCGTAAGTCGCTTATCTCGCTGGGGATGCATCCGCACCAGGCTCAACGCGCGCAGCTCCATTTTAAGCGCCTGGATATGCGCATGCTGCGTGAATTGATGCCAGTGCATACCGACACGGTGCAAATTTCCCGTGTGCGCGAAGCGCGGCGAGAGCTGGAAGAGATTTTTCAGCGTGAAATGCAGCAAGAGCGTCGCCAGTTGGATGGCTGGGACGAGTTTGAATAAGGGGAATTCGAATGGCTGTTCGTAAACGTTTTATTGCCGGTGCTATCTGCCCGGCGTGCCAGGCGAAGGATTCGATGGCGATGTGGCGTGAAAATAATGTCGATATTGTTGAATGCGTTAAGTGTGGGCATCAGATGCGCGAAGCCGATAAGGACGTTAAAGAGCATGTGCGCAAAGATGAGCAAGTGATCGGGATTTTTCATCCGGACTAGCGATATCAGGCAGGTTTTTTTAAGCTAAAGGGTACACGGGTGCAGAATTCCGCTACAATCTGCGCCAGTAATTTTCCCACGCTCAGGAGATATCATGAAAGTAGCAAAAGACCTGGTGGTCAGCCTGGCCTATCAGGTACGTACAGAAGACGGTGTATTGGTTGATGAGTCTCCGGTGAGTGCGCCGCTGGACTACCTGCACGGTCACGGTTCCCTGATCTCTGGTCTGGAAAACGCGCTGGACGGTCACGCAGTCGGCGACAAATTCGATGTGGCTGTTGGCGCGAACGACGCTTACGGTCAGTACGACGAAAACCTGGTGCAGCGCGTACCGAAAGACGTCTTTATGGGCGTTGACGAGCTGCAGGTGGGTATGCGTTTCCTGGCAGAAACCGACCAGGGTCCGGTGCCGGTAGAAATTACCGAAGTGGAAGACGACCACGTTGTGGTTGACGGCAACCACATGCTGGCAGGCCAGAACCTGAAGTTCAACGTGGAAGTTGTCGCTATCCGCGAAGCAACCGAAGAAGAGCTGGCTCATGGCCACGTTCACGGTGCACACGGTCATGACCACGATCACGACCACGATCACGATGGTTGCTGCGGCGGTCACGGCCACGATCACGATCATGACCACGGTAAAGGTGGTTGCGGTGGTCACGGCGGTTGCGGTTGCCACTAATACGCGTTGTCTTGCGCACTGTCGGTGCGTTGATTGCGTAATAAAAAAGCGGGGAAACCCGCTTTTTTTACGCCTCAATAATGGGGCGGAGGCGTCTCTTCTGACGGTGAGGCCATATGGGAAGGCTGGCTGGCTTTCAGTTTTTCAGCCATCAAACGGAGGTGCTCGCGCAGCTTCGCCATTTCCAGTTCATGCGCGATGACCGTCTGGTTCAGCTCTTCAATGGTCATCTCCTGAAAGGCCAACCGGCTTTCCAGTTCCGCCAGTCGGGCTTCTATCGTTAACTCTTGCATTCTTTACCTCTGGATTGCGTCTGACCCGGTTTTCATTAAACGGGCGGATTTTACTGAACTTTGCCGTGCGATACAGCATCAGCGCAGAAAAGCAGAAACTTATTTAAACAAAAATAGTCAGAAAACAGGTGAATTCGGCGGGTGTCCTTATGTTGATTTCCCGCGCAACGCTTTATAGTACGTTCCTTACTTTCTTATGTTTAACCCTGGGGCGAGATGCCCCGGCCCCTGGAGAAATGGATGAAATCACTGTTTAAAGTCACGCTGCTGGCGACCACCATGGCCGTAGCACTTCATGCACCGATTTCTTTCGCTGCGGATGCCGCAAAGAAAGAGACTGCAGCAGCAGCTGACAGCAAAGCGGCATTTAAAAATGACGACCAGAAATCCGCCTATGCGCTCGGCGCGTCACTGGGCCGCTACATGGAAAACTCCCTGAAAGAGCAGGAAAAACTGGGCATCAAACTGGATAAAGCTCAGCTGATCGCCGGTGTTCAGGATGCGTTTGCCGATAAGAGCAAACTGAGCGACCAGGAAATCGAACAGACTCTGCAAGCGTTTGAAACCCGCGTGAAGAGCGCCGCTCAGGAACGCATGGAAAAAGACGCGGCTGATAACGAAGCCAAAGGCAAAGCCTTCCGCGACACCTTTGCAAAAGAGAAAGGTGTGAAAACGTCTGACACCGGTCTGCTGTACAAAGTTGAGAAAGACGGTACTGGCGATGCGCCGAAAGACAGCGATACCGTGGTGGTGAACTACAAAGGGACGCTGATCGACGGTAAAGAGTTCGACAACTCCTACACCCGCGGCGAACCGCTCTCCTTCCGTCTGGATGGTGTTATCCCGGGCTGGACCGAAGGCCTGAAAAACATCAAGAAAGGCGGCAAGATCAAGCTGGTTATCCCGCCGGCTCTGGCCTATGGCAAAACGGGTGTTCCGGGGATCCCGGCTAACTCTACGCTGGTCTTTGATGTAGAACTGTTGGACATTAAAGCGGCGCCGAAAGCTGACGCCGCCGCGCCAGAAGCAGCACCGGCGGCAGGCGATAAAGCCGCTGACCCGAAAGCTGCAGACGCCAGTAAGAAGTAATACCGCGAAAAAAGCGCCGCCTTCGGGCGGCGTTTTTTTTGACCCCCATTCAGGATGCAGCCAACAAACAGGTAGCTTGACGGATAAAGTGTATATAATTCTGGAAAGCTTAACCTACGATGTATTAATTTAGATCCCCATATAAATACTGAGCCTGCCCTGAAAACATAACGACAGGCTCCTGAAAAGGAGTGTTTTTTTTCATGTCCAGGTCGCTATTAACCAACGAAACCAGTGAGCTTGATTTACTGGATCAACGTCCTTTCGATCAAACCGACTTCGATATCCTCAAATCTTATGAAGCGGTGGTGGACGGGTTAGCGATGCTCATTGGTTCCCATTGCGAAATTGTTTTGCACTCCCTGCAGGATCTGAAATGTTCCGCTATTCGCATTGCCAACGGCGAACACACCGGGCGTAAAATCGGTTCACCCATTACCGATCTTGCATTGCGTATGCTGCACGATATGACAGGCGCGGACAGTAGCGTGTCCAAGTGCTACTTCACACGAGCGAAAAGCGGCGTACTGATGAAGTCGGAAACCATCGCGATCCGTAATCGCGAGCACCGGGTGATTGGTCTGCTGTGTATTAACATGAACCTCGATGTGCCGTTCTCGCAAATTATGAGCACCTTTATTCCGCCAGAAACTCCGGATGCGGGATCGTCGGTCAACTTTGCCTCCTCGGTGGAAGACCTGGTCACACAAACGCTGGAGTTCACTATCGAAGAGGTGAATGCCGATCGTAACGTTTCCAACAACGCCAAGAACCGGCAGATCGTCCTGAATCTCTATGAGAAAGGCATCTTTGATATTAAAGACGCTATTAACCAGGTGGCCGACCGCCTGAACATCTCCAAACACACCGTGTATCTGTACATTCGTCAGTTCAAAAGCGGTGACTTTTCCGGGCAGGAGCGGTAATGCGTTTTGCCCTGATGGTGACCGGCCCGGCGTACGGCACGCAACAGGCCAGCAGTGCCTACCAGTTTGCGGTTGCGCTGTTGGCGGCAGGGCATACGCTTGGCAGCGTTTTTTTTTACCGGGAGGGGGTGAGCAACGCGAATGCGCTGACCGCTCCCGCCAGCGATGAGTTTGATTTGGTGCGTGCATGGCAAAAATTGCACGACGAACAGCAGGTCGAACTGCATATTTGCGTTGCTGCGGCGCTTCGTCGCGGTGTGGTTGATTCAGCGGAAGCACAGCGGTTGGGGCTTCCTGCTGCTAACCTGCAGGCCGGGTTTTCGCTAACCGGGCTGGGCGCACTCGCGGAAGCCGCGCTCTCCTGCGATCGGGTGGTGCAGTTCTGATGACGCGTATTGCCTTTGTATTTACTTCGGCGCCGCACGGCTCCGCTTCCGGGCGTGAAGGTCTGGATGCGCTGCTGGCGACCTCCGCGTTTACCGATGATATTGGCGTGTTTTTCGTGGGTGACGGCGTTTTTCAACTGCTGGCGAATCAGCGACCTGATGCCATTCTGGCGCGGGATTACATCGCCACATTTAAAGTCCTTCCTCTCTACGATATCGACCAGTGCTGGCTGTGTGCTGCTTCGCTGCGTGAGCGTGGCTTAAGCGAAGATGCGGCGTTTGTATTGCCTGCCCGGTGTCTGGAACCTGATGCGCTGCGCGAGCGGCTTGATGAATACACCGTCGTTATGACCTTTTGAGGCGTCTATGCTGCATACTTTGTCTCAGTCCCCATGGCAGTGCGATATGGCGGCAATGCTGCGATTAGTGCGCCCTGGCGATGATTTACTGCTGTTGTCTGACGGCGTAACGGCGGCGCTGGAAGGCGGACGTTTCATTGACTTATTGCTCAATGCCCCCATATCGCTACACGTGCTGAGTGAAGACGTTGATGCGCGTGGTCTTTCTGGTCAAATTTCGAGCAGTGTCGTCAGGGTTGACTATACTGATTTCGTGAGTCTGGCCGTGAAACATGATGCTCAGATGCGTTGGTAATGTGTGATCGCTGTATATTTCTTGACACCTTTTCAGCACAGCCATAAAATTCTGCGTCCTCATATTATATGAGGTCGTTTTATTACGTGTTTACGAAGCAAAAGCTAAAACCAGGAGCTATTTAATGGCAACAGTTAACCAGCTGGTACGCAAACCACGCGCACGCAAAGTTGCAAAAAGCAACGTTCCGGCGCTGGAAGCATGCCCGCAAAAACGTGGCGTATGTACTCGCGTATATACTACCACCCCGAAAAAACCGAACTCCGCGCTGCGTAAAGTATGCCGTGTTCGTCTGACTAACGGTTTCGAAGTGACTTCCTACATCGGTGGTGAAGGTCACAACCTGCAGGAGCACTCCGTGATCCTGATCCGTGGCGGTCGTGTAAAAGACCTCCCGGGTGTTCGTTACCACACTGTACGTGGCGCGCTCGACTGCTCCGGTGTTAAAGACCGTAAGCAATCTCGCTCCAAATACGGCGTGAAACGTCCTAAGGCTTAATGGTTCTCCGTTAAGTAAGGCCAAACTGTTTTAACTTAATGTCAAACTAAACTCTTAGAGTTTTGGACAATCCTGAATTAACAACGGAGTATTTCCATGCCACGTCGTCGTGTTATTGGTCAGCGTAAAATTCTGCCGGATCCGAAGTTCGGATCAGAACTGCTGGCTAAATTTGTCAATATCCTGATGGTAGACGGTAAAAAATCTACTGCAGAATCAATCGTATACAGCGCGCTGGAGACCCTGGCTCAGCGTTCTGGTAAAAATGAACTGGAAGCTTTCGAAGTAGCTCTCGAAAACGTGCGCCCGACTGTCGAAGTTAAGTCTCGCCGCGTTGGTGGTTCTACTTATCAGGTTCCGGTTGAAGTACGTCCGGTTCGCCGCAATGCCCTGGCAATGCGTTGGATCGTTGAAGCTGCTCGTAAACGCGGTGATAAATCCATGGCTCTGCGCCTGGCGAACGAACTTTCTGATGCTGCAGACAACAAAGGTACTGCAGTTAAGAAACGTGAAGACGTTCACCGTATGGCCGAAGCCAACAAGGCGTTCGCACACTACCGTTGGTAATCCCTTCGGAGTTTTAGTCACCAGGCGGGCGCTTCCTGTAAGTCGCCCGCTATTTGGCAACTTAAATCTGAACGCCTAAAGAGACAAACGAGGAATCAAATGGCTCGTACAACACCCATCGCACGTTACCGTAACATTGGTATCAGTGCGCACATCGACGCCGGTAAAACCACGACTACCGAACGTATTCTGTTCTACACCGGTGTAAACCACAAAATCGGTGAAGTTCATGACGGCGCCGCAACCATGGACTGGATGGAGCAGGAGCAGGAGCGTGGTATTACCATTACCTCCGCTGCGACTACCGCATTCTGGTCTGGTATGGCGAAGCAGTATGAACCGCATCGCGTAAACATCATCGACACCCCGGGGCACGTTGACTTCACTATCGAAGTAGAACGTTCCATGCGTGTTCTTGACGGTGCGGTAATGGTTTACTGCGCAGTTGGTGGTGTTCAGCCGCAGTCTGAAACCGTATGGCGTCAGGCTAACAAATATAAAGTTCCGCGCATCGCGTTCGTTAACAAAATGGACCGCATGGGCGCTAACTTCCTGAAAGTTGTTGGTCAGATCAAATCCCGTCTGGGCGCGAACCCGGTTCCGCTGCAGTTGGCGATTGGTGCTGAAGAAGGTTTCACCGGTGTTGTTGACCTGGTGAAAATGAAAGCCATCAACTGGAACGAAGCAGACCAGGGCGTAACCTTCGAATACGAAGATATCCCGGCTGAGATGCAGGACCTGGCTGACGAATGGCACCAGAACCTGATCGAATCCGCTGCGGAAGCTTCCGAAGAGCTGATGGAAAAATACCTGGGTGGTGAAGAACTGACTGAAGCAGAGATCAAATCTGCCCTGCGTCAGCGCGTTCTGAACAACGAAATCATCCTGGTTACCTGTGGTTCTGCGTTCAAAAACAAAGGTGTTCAGGCGATGCTGGATGCGGTAATTGATTACCTGCCATCCCCGACTGACGTACCTGCGATCAACGGTATGCTGGACGACGGTAAAGATACCCCGGCTGAGCGTCACGCTAGCGACGAAGAGCCGTTCTCTGCTCTGGCGTTCAAAATCGCTACCGACCCGTTCGTTGGTAACCTGACGTTCTTCCGCGTGTACTCCGGCGTAGTTAACTCCGGTGATACCGTACTGAACTCTGTGAAAGCTGCACGTGAACGTTTTGGTCGTATCGTACAGATGCACGCCAACAAACGTGAAGAGATCAAAGAAGTTCGCGCGGGCGACATCGCTGCTGCGATCGGTCTGAAAGACGTTATTACTGGTGATACCCTGTGTGATCCGGATCATCCGATCATTCTGGAACGTATGGAATTCCCGGAACCGGTAATCTCCATCGCGGTAGAACCGAAAACCAAAGCTGACCAGGAAAAAATGGGTCTGGCTCTGGGCCGTCTGGCGAAAGAAGACCCGTCATTCCGCGTATGGACTGACGAAGAATCTAACCAGACCATTATCGCCGGTATGGGTGAGCTGCACCTCGACATCATCGTTGACCGTATGAAACGTGAATTCAACGTTGAAGCGAACGTCGGTAAACCTCAGGTTGCTTACCGTGAAGCGATTCGCGCGAAAGTTACCGATATCGAAGGTAAACACGCCAAACAGTCTGGTGGTCGCGGTCAGTATGGTCATGTTGTTATCGACATGTACCCGCTGGAGCCGGGCTCTAACCCGAAAGGTTACGAGTTCATCAACGACATTAAAGGTGGTGTAATTCCTGGCGAATACATCCCGGCTGTTGATAAAGGCATCCAGGAACAGCTGAAAGCTGGCCCGCTGGCGGGTTACCCGGTTGTTGACCTCGGTGTGCGTCTGCACTTCGGTTCTTACCACGACGTTGACTCCTCTGAACTGGCGTTTAAACTGGCTGCGTCTATTGCCTTTAAAGATGGCTTTAAGAAAGCGAAACCAGTTCTGCTTGAGCCGATCATGAAGGTTGAAGTAGAGACTCCGGAAGAGAACACCGGTGACGTTATCGGTGACCTTAGCCGTCGTCGCGGTATGCTGCGCGGTCAGGAATCTGAAGTCACTGGCGTTAAGATTCACGCTGAAGTGCCGCTGTCTGAAATGTTCGGATACGCAACTCAACTGCGTTCTCTGACCAAAGGTCGTGCATCGTACACTATGGAATTCCTGAAGTATGATGATGCACCGAACAACGTTGCTCAGGCCGTAATCGAAGCCCGTGGTAAATAAGCCTCAGGGTTAAAACCAAAGTCCCGTGCTCTCTCCAGAAGGGGAGAGCACTATAGTAAGGAATAAAGCCGTGTCTAAAGAAAAATTTGAACGTACAAAACCGCACGTCAACGTCGGCACTATCGGCCACGTTGACCATGGTAAAACTACC